>JBMOQZ010000028.1:0-4013 GCA_049322475.1 Myxococcota bacterium
GGGCCGCCGGCTGCGCCCCCAGCGCGGCGAACGCGGCCCGCGCGGCGTGCTCGTCCGGCGCGCGGAGGGTGCCCTCCAGGATCTCTCGCGCCTGCGCGCGCCGCTCGGGCGGCGCCGCCCCGTCCGCGAGGACGAGGGCCGCGACCGTGGTGTCCCAGGCGCCGTCCTCCGCGAGCGCCCGCGCGGCGGCGAAGCACTCGGCGCGCCGGTCGGCGGCGAGGTGCGCGGTCAGGCGCGCCCGCAGGCCCGTCCGCCCGGGGAGCGCCGCGGCGAGCGAGTCGGCGTCGGCGAGGCGTCCGGCGGCGAGGCGGAGCCGCACGGCCTCGAGCGCGTCCTCCGGGAGCGCGTTCGCCAGCACCTCCGCGGGCGGCAGGCCCGGGTCCGCGAGCAGGGCGCGGCTCGCGGCGACCCGCACCGCCAGCGGATCGGGGGGCGAGGCCCGCAGCGCGGCGTCGGCGCGGGCGCGATCGCCGAGCGCCCACGCGGCGCGGGCGACCCTCCCGGCATGCCGGGCGGCCACCGCCTCCTCGAGCGCGAGCGCGGGGAGCCCCAGCGCGCACAGCGCCTCCGTCCGCTCGCCGCCGGTGGCCGCGCCGCCGACGAGCGCGTCCAGCGCGGCGCTGGCGGGGCTCCAGCCCGCGCGCGCATAGACGCGAGCCTCGTCCGCCTGCGCGCGGTAGCGGGCGTCGCCCGTGCGCGCGTGGAGCGCCCAGCAGGCCGCCCCGACCGCGAGCCAGCGCTCCCCCCCGGCCGCGGGCGCGCGCGCGAGGAGGCGGCTCGCGACGGCGGCGAGCGCCGGCACCTCGAGCGCGCCGCGGTCCGCCGAACGCACGACCTCCCACACGTCGCCGAGCGCGAGGCGCGCGTCCGCCCAGGTGGTCGCCCAGTGAGCCCGCGCCCACGCGTGCGGGGCCGAGAGCGACGCCTCCGGCGCCCCGTTCACGCCGACCGCCGCGAGCGCCTCGGCCGCCGAGCCCGGGCGATCGCCCGGCGCCTGCGCCGTCAGCGCGTCGAGGACCGCGGCCACGTCGGCGGGGACGTCCGGGCACGCCGCCCGCACGAGGCGCGCCGCGCCGAACAGGTCCGCGCGCGCTTCGCCCTCCCCCACCTCGGCCTCGGGCGCCCGGTACGCCCGCGACCCGACGAGCCCCACCGGCCCGAGCCCGGCCACGCGCGCCACGTCGAGGTCGACGAGGGAGACGTGCTCGCCGTCGACGATCACGTTCTCGGGACGCAGGTCCCGATGGAGGACGTCGCGGGCGTGCAGCGCCGCGAGCGCGCGCAGCAGGCCCACGAGGAGGCCGCGCGCGTCGGGGTGGGGAGCGGAGAGCCGGCGCCCGGGCCGCTCGCGCAGGACCAGCCACAACGCGCCGTCCGGGCCCTCGCCGGCGACCACCACGCGGCCGGGATCGACTCGCGCCCACGCGTCCGCCTCGTGGTACGCGAGCGGCTGGAACGGCGGCGCGAGCCCGGCTCCGCCGAAGAACGCCGACCGGGAGTCGGTCCAGGGCGCCGCGGGCGCCGTCACCTTCGCGATCACCGGCTCGCCCGCGTGGCGCGCGCGCAAGACGGCCGCGGGTCCGGGCCGGACCACCTCGACCGCGTCGAGCTCGATCACGGCAGGCTCGCCAGCGCCTGCGCCGCACGCTCGGGGGAGAGCGACTCGTGCCGCGCGAGGCTGGCCCGCACCAGCCCGGGGTCGGCGCCGCCGAGCGCGCCGAGCACGTCCGGCTCCAGCGACGGGTCGGGCCCCCGCAGCCAGAACTTCACGACGGCGTCGACGGCGTCCGGATCGGTGAAGGACGCGAGCGCCGCGACGAGCCTGCGCTGGACGCCCACGTCTCGCTCGGCCTCCAGCGCGCGGGCGAGGACGGGGATGCTCTGCCGGTCGCGGGCCGTGTAGGCGAGCGCGGCGGCGATGTCGGCGCGGACCTTCGCGTCGGGGTCGGACAACAGGCGCTGCCCGAGCGCGTCGCGGTTGGCCCGGATCTCCTCGGGGGACAGGGTGCCGGGCGAAGCGAGGCGCTCCTCGACGGTCTGCACGCGCAAGGGTCCCTCCTCTTCCCCCGACGTCCCGAATCCCACGCAGGCGAGGAGGGCGAAGGCCTCAATCAACGTAGGAGGGGTCGGTCAGATCGACCCCGATGGCCTTCAGCGACTTCGGCTTGATCTCGTTGTCGAGCACCTTGCCGATGCCCTTCCACACGAGCTCGCCCTTCTCCTTCTCGTCGGGGCGGAAGCCGCCCGGGCCCGTCAGCACGGGGCCGCCGACGCCCTTCCACATGAGCCAGTTGTCGCCGCCGCTGGAGCTCTTGTTCCAGCGGGTCCCCGACTCGTTCTCGCCGAAGCGCAGGATGCCGTCCGCCGAGCGCTTCTCGTACCAGGCGGGCGGGTTGACCTCGCCCTTGACGGTGATGGGGATGCCCAGCTGCCCGATCGGGCGGCCGGCGAGCTCGCCGCGGAGCGTCTCGTTGAGCCCCTCGATCTCGGCGTCGACGACCTTCACCGCCGCTTGACCGCCCGGCGACTCGACCACGAGGCCGAGCACGCCCTTGCCGGAGGTGTCGCCGAGCTGCTTGCCGACATCCGCGCCCGCGTTGTCCTTGCCTTCGTTGTGGGTGCCCAGCTCGCCGCGCGCCTGGAAGTTGCACCAGGACGAGAGCGTCGCCTGCCGCTGCTTGAGCTTGGCCCCGGCGAGCCCCGAATTGAGCGCGTCGTACATCGCCTGCGCGGCGGCGACGGGGTCGTCCGCGGCGCGGAGCTTCTTGCGCCCGAAGAGCGTGAAGGCGTCCTGCGTCTTGTTGCTGCGCTCGTGCAACGCGTCGGACTGGCCGCGGAAGAACGCGTCCGTGACGTTGGTCGCCGGGTTCTGCGCGAGCGCGCCGATGGTGCCCTGCACCGTCGCCGACAGGCCCTGCTCGACGCCGACCTTGATGACCTCCTTGAAGGCGTCGTTGATCACGATCTTCGCGGCGGAGCTCGCCGCCGCGGACACGATCGCCCCGGACACGGCGGCGCCGATGCCCGCGGTGGCCGCGCCGATGGCGATGGTGCCGACCGCGACGGCGATGTTGACCCACGCCGGAGGCGGGTCCTGGACGGATGCGTCCTTCCCCAGCTCGTCCACGCCGCGCGCCTGCTCCAGCAGGATCTGCGTGTACTTCGTCGTGATGGCGTCGAAGAGGTCGCTCAGCTCGGGGCTGTCGGCGCCGGTGTTGGCGCCGAGCATCTGACCCTGGTTCGCGTCGTTCCCGCGACCGCCGGTCTTCTTGGCGCCCCCGTCGGTGGTGGGGGTGTTGACCGGAGCCTGCTGAGGGGCCTGTTGTTGTGCCTGGTCGCCCACGTGGCCTCCAGACCTCCGAGCATGCGCCATCTTCCCCGAACAGGCAAGGTTCGGGACCCACGTAGAAAGGGCAGGAAACTCACCGAATGCGCCTCCCCGACGGGGCGGTCGGGAGGCCCGTCGACACCGTACGCACGCGCGTGCTACACCTAGGAGACGCAGCTTCCGGAGATCGCCATGTCGAAGGGCCGCCTTCTCGGCAAGAACCCCCTCCAGGCCCTTCGGAACGAGCTCCCGGGCGGATCTCAGCAGGCCGGAGGCCCCTCCGAGGAGGAGCGGGGCCAGCAGCGCGGCGGCCGCAACGGCAAGGGCGGCGGCAACGCCTTCGCGCTCGAGCTGATGGCGTCGAAGGGCGGCGTGTCGCTCGACGCGGCCGCGAAGATCGGGGGCGCCGACGTCCGCGTGAGCGCGAGCTCCGGCGGCGACCGCGGCGCGCGCGGCGGCTCGCAGGGTCCCGCGGGTCCGGAGGCCGGCGGGCCCAGCTTCGGGGGCGGCGGCGAGGCGCCGGGCGGCGGCGACGGCGACGCCGTCGACGTCGGCGGCTTCCAGCTCCAGATCGGGATCGGCGGGCGCGGCGGCGGGGGCGGACCGCGCGGCGCCGGAGGTCCACGCGCGCGCAGCGGCGGGCCGGGCGGCGGCCCGCGCGCACGGACCGGAGGTCCCGGGGGCG
>JBMOQZ010000029.1:0-36634 GCA_049322475.1 Myxococcota bacterium
CCCGTCCCCCCTCCGCTCTCTCCCACCCCCCGCCCCCCCGACGGAGCCCGCTTGGCGCCTGCTTCCCATCACCACGGCCCCGGTCGTCGCACGTACGTGCTGGACACGAACGTGCTGCTCCACGATCCCAACGCGCTCCTCGTCTTCGACGAGCACGATCTCGTCCTGCCGATCACGGTCATCGAGGAGATCGACAAGTTCAAGCGGGAGCTCACGGAGCTCGGCCGCGCCGCGCGCACGGTGTCCCGCCAGCTCGACGCCATGCGCGAGACCGGCCGCATCGCCCACGGCGTCGTGTTGCCCGGCGGCGGGCGGCTGCGCGTCGAGATCCCGACGCCGGAGGACAGCGCCCCGCTCTTCGGCGGCGCGCCGAACACGAACGACAACATTATCCTCCGGCTCGCGCTGCGGCTCCACAAGGAGGCGAAGCACGGCACCATCATCTTCGTGAGCCGCGACGTGAACATGCGGCTGAAGGCCGACGCGCTCGGCATGCTCGCCGAGGACTACGAGCACGCCCACGTCGAGGTCGACGAGGCCTACACCGGCGTGGTGGAGCGCGACGTCGACGGCGAGACCATCTCCGAGGCGTACAACCGCGGCTGGCTCGCGGAGGAGGGCGAGGGCCTCTGCCCGCACCAGTTCGTCATCCTGAAGAACGCGACGCAGCCGAGCCAGTCGGCGATGACGCGCTTCGACTCGCGCCAGAAGCGCCTGCAGCTCGTCGGCCGGTACAAGGAGGGCGTGTGGGGCATCTTCGCGCGCAACCGCGAGCAGCTCTTCGCGCTGGATCTGTTGCTCGACGACAACGTGCCGCTCGTCACGCTCGACGGCATGGCGGGCACCGGCAAGACGCTGCTCGCCATCGCCTGCGGGCTCCAGCGCGTGGCCGACGAGAAGCGCTACCGGCGCCTCGTCGTCGCGCGTCCGATCTTCCCGCTCGGCAAGGACATCGGCTACCTCCCCGGGACGCTCGACGAGAAGCTGAACCCGTGGATGAAGCCCATCTTCGACAACCTCGACCTCCTCACCGGCGGCGAGGAGCGCGAGGCCCAGGCGCAGCGGTCCGGCAAACAGTCGCCGCCCAACTACCAGACCCTGATCGACCAGAAGATCATCGAGGTCGAGCCGCTCACGTACATCCGCGGCCGCTCGCTCCCGCGCCAGTTCCTCGTCATCGACGAGGCGCAGAACCTGACCCCGCACGAGGTGAAGACCGTCATCACCCGCGCGGGCGAGGGGACGAAGGTGGTGCTCACCGGTGACCGCTACCAGATCGACAATCCGTACGTCGACGCCACGAGCAACGGCCTGTCCTACGTGGTCGAGCGGTTCCGGCTCTCGCCGATGGCGGGGCACGTGACGCTCAGGAAGGGGGAGCGGAGCGCCCTTGCTGAAACCGCGGCAGCGTTGCTCTGACGGGGCTCCGTTCCGCGGAGGGGCCGGCGCGCTGCGGAGCGAAGCGACGTGGGTGAAAGCCTCCCGCGGCTCGGCCGCGGGAGGATCGTAGGGCACTGCGAGCGCAGCGCGACAGGACGTCGCGCCAGGCCCCGAGCCCGCCCCCGGAGGCGGCGCCAGGACGGCGCCGCCGTGAGGGGGAGCGGCCGCCGCTGGCGGAGACGGCGGCGGCGCTGCTGTAGCGTCGGGACGGTCGGGCCGCGCCTACAGAGCCCGCGAGTGCAACCCGACGCGCCGACAGACGCGCCGAGTGCAAGGATCAGTCGTCCGCGCACGGACCAACGCCAGCAATTCGGTACGACTCCGCGGCGACGGCGTGGTTTTCTTGCACTCGACCCATCTGTCGGCCGACTTCCTTGCACTCGGACGCTCTGTAGCCCTCAGAGCTCGAAGACCTCGCCCTCCTCGGCGATCCGCATCCCCGCGGCCCTGACGGCGGCCGACTCGGGCGAGCCCGGGTCGAGGCAGGGGTTCGTGTGGTTCAGGTGGACGAACCGCACGTCGCCGCGCAGGCGCGCGAGCGAGTCGCGGATGCGCGGGTGCGGGATCTCCGACATGTCGCGCCCGAGTTCGCCGTCGTCCCAGAAGGTGCCGTCCACGTACGCGACGTCGACGCCGGCGAGCAGATCGTCGCCCCCCCACGCGTCGATGTCGGGGAGCCAGACCACGGTCCGGTTCGGGCCGGTGATGCGGTAGCCGACGGTCTCGCTGTACTCGTCGCGGTGCGGCACGGGGACGGGGGTGACGCGGACGCCCCCCACCTCGACGCCGCCTTCGATGCTCCGGAGATCGATGTTCCCGAGGCGCACGAGCTGCTCCCACGGGCCGTTCGCGCGCAGGAACGCCGCCATCCTCGGCATCGCGAACACGGGCACCCCGCGGGCGTTCATCACCTCGCGGCCGAGGTGCACGAGGCCGGTGTAGTGACCCACGTGGGCGTGGGTGAGGAACACGCCGTCGATGGGCCCGGGCGGCACCTGCGTCGGGAACGCGGGCGTGATGTCGAAGAGCCAGCGCCCGCCGGCCTCGAGCATCAGGCACGCCGGCGAGTGCCGCGCCGGCCCCGCGCAACAGGGCCGTGTGCACCCCGGCTGCGGGTGCCCCCCGTCCTGCGCGATCCCGAGCACCCGCACGATAGGCATGCCGCCCATGATCCTCCATCGCTACGCCACCGTCGACTCCACGCAGTCCGTCGCCCGGGGGCTCGCCGACCAGGGCGCCCCGCACGGGACGGTCGTGCTCGCCGAGGCCCAGACCGCCGGGCGCGGCCGCCTCGACCGCCGCTGGACGAGCGAACCCGGCAAGAACCTGACGTTCTCGGTTGTCTTGCGCCCGACGTGCCCGGTGCGCGAGGCCCCGTTGCTCACGCTGGGCGCCGCCGCCGGGCTCGCCGTCGCGCTCGACGTCCGAGTGAAGTGGCCGAACGACCTCGTCGACCGCGACGGGCGGAAGCTCGCCGGCCTGCTCGCCGACATGGAGACCGCCCAGGATCGCGTCCGTTACGTGATCCTCGGCGTGGGCCTCAACGTGAACCAGACCGCGTTCCCCGACCTCCCGAACGCGACGTCGCTGGCGACGATGTTCGGCGAGCAGGACCGCGAGGACGTGCTCGACCGCGCGGTGAGCGCGATCCTCGCCTGGAGCGAGCACCCCGGGCGCCTCGAGCTGTGGCGCGAGCGCGCGCACACCCTCGGGAAGCGCGTCCGGATCGGGGACGTGGAGGGGGTCGCCACGCACCTGCGCGACGACGGGGCGCTGATCGTGGGGGGCGTGGCGGTGACGACGGGGGAGGTCGGCGCGCCCGGGTGACCCCCCGACGGCCGTCCGACACCCCTCGCCGCCGACGTCCGTCGGCCCGCGCGAGAACCCGGGCACTTGCGACCGGCCCGTCCCGTGCTCTCGGGGCGGGCGGAGGTCCCCATGACGTTCTCGTACGTGACCAGCTTCTGCTTCAGCCTCGCCCGCGTCGCCTTCGCCTCGCTCACCCCGCTCGCCGCCGCGGGGCTCGTGAACGTCTCCGGCGTCGACGGACAGGCCGTCGCCGTCGACGGCTTCTGGAGCCGCCTCGCCCTCGCGGTCGGCTCCGGGTGGGAGGTCGGCCTCTTCTCCGCCAGCGTGGTCGCGTCGGTGCTCGGGCTCGCCGGCACGGCGGGCGCGCGGGGCCGCTTCCGCGTGCTCTGCGGCGTGCAGCTCGTCGACGCCGTCGTGCGTGGCGCGGCGATCCCCGTGGGGTTCGCGCTGCCGGGCGTCGGCAAGCTCCTGCACGGGCTGACCGCCGCCGACGACCTCTGCTGCGTCCTCCCCGCGCAGGCGCTCGTCGCGGCCGCGCTCCTGTTCGCCACCCGCCCGCAGAGCTCCCGGTGAGCCCCGGCATCCGCGCGGTGACGCTGGAGGCGCCGCCCTCGCGCCCGGTCAAGCGCGACGATCGCGCGCCGGGCCTCTTCGCGGTGGAGCTGCCGGCGCCGCCGCGCCGCCCGGCCCCCCGCCCGGGCGTGTCGCCGGGTAGCTTCTTCCGGTGATCCCGCTCGACGCGCTCGCCCAGCTCGCCGAAGCGCGCCTCCGCGCGCCTCCCGGCTGCTGGGAGATGCGCGGGGCCGCGGACTGGGCGTGGCGCGCCGGCCTCCTCGGGTGGGGGGAGGGGCGCACGACGTTCGCCGGCACCCTCGTCGACGGCGCGTGGCGCGGGCTCTCGGCGGGACCCCACGCGGAGGGCGAGACGAGGAGCCAGCCGCTGTGGGGGAGCGCGTCGGCGAGCCGTCCCACCGGCGCCCGGCTGCTCCTCGACGCGCTCGACCGCGGCTCGTCGCTCGAGCACGTCGAGTCGCTCCCGACCGGCCTGCGCTGGGTACGGCGGCTCGACAGCGGGCGACCCCACGCGCCCAACGAGCTCACCGTCGACTTCGCCGGCGACGCGCCCGTCCGCTGGGCGCTCGAGATCCACACGCCCGTCGAGGTCGAGGACGGCGGCCACCGGGTGCGCGTGTCGTCCTTGAGCCTCGTCCTGTACGCGAGCCCGGAGGGCGCGCCGCTCTCCGCGACGCTGGAGGGGCGCTTCGCGCAGGGCGCGATCGGGGTGTGGACGACGATGGACGAGCGCTGGACGCCCGCCCCCTGCGACTAGACCTCGCCGAACCGCTCCACCACGCACCCCGCCTGCGCCAGCAGCACCTGCGTGTGCGACGCGTACGCCGGCGCCCACCGGAGCGCGTCGTGCGGCCCCATCCCCAGCCACTCGCACGTGAGCGCACGGATGACGCCGATGTGGGTGACGACGACGACGCGCTTGTCCGCGAGGTCCTGCGCGGCCCACCAGCGGTTCACGCGCAGGTAGCAGTCGCCGTAGCTCTCGCCGCCGGGCGGGCGCGCGTTGACGTAGTCGTTCCAGTAGGCGCGCACGCCGAGCGGGTCGCGCGCGGTGAGCTCCGGCCAGCTGAAGCCGTCCCACTCGCCCATGTGTTGCTCGCGCAGCTCGGGGACGGCGACCACGTCGCCGCCGATCGCGCGGGCCAGCGCCATGCAGCGGGAGAGATCCGACGAGAACACGACGTCCGGCTTCTCGCGGAAGCGCCCGGCGGCCGCGGCCGTCTGGGCGAGCCCGCGCTCGGAGAGGGGGGCGTCGGACTGCCCGCGGCACACCCGCGCGCCGGCGACCTCGCCGTGACGGAACAGGTGCACCCGCGTCGTCCACTCGGACGGGATGATGCGGGCCGTGGGCTGGTCGAACATCGCGGGCCTGCGTTATCCCGGCGCGATGCTGCTGGTCGTCGACGTCGGCAACTCCAACACGGTGCTCGGCGCCTACGACGGCGAGCGGCTGGTCCACACCTGGCGCATCGCCACGCTCCAGCGCACGACCGACGAGCTCGGCCTCGTGATCATGCAGCTGCTCGCGCTGGACGACGTCGACAAGGGCGCGATCGAGGGCGTCGCCGTCTGCAGCGTCGTGCCCAGCACGAACTACGCGCTCGACAAGGCGTGCCGCCGCTACCTCAAGCGCACGCCCCGCTTCCTCGACGCGCGCGCCGACCTCGGCATCGCCATCCGGGTGGACAACCCCGCCGAGCTCGGCGCCGACCGCGTCGTCAACTGCCTCGCCGCGCGCACCCGCATCCAGCCGCCGTTCCTCATCGTCGACTTCGGCACGGCCACCACCTTCGACTGCGTCGACGCCGACGGCGCCTACGTCGGCGGGGCCATCGCGCCGGGGCTGCAGATCTCGGCCGACGCGCTCATCTCGCGCACCTCCCGCCTCCCGCGCACCGAGGTGCAGCGGCCCAAGGCGGCGATCGGCACGAACACGGTGGCGGCCATCCAGTCGGGCGTCTTCTGGGGCTACGTCGGGCTCGTCGACGGGCTCGCCAAGCGCTGCAAGAAGGAGCTCGGCGGGAAGGTCCCCTGCGTCGCGACCGGCGGCCTCTCCAACCTCGTCGGGCGCGCGTGCGCCGAGATCGACGAGGTCGACGAGCACCTCACCCTCCACGGCCTCCGCCTCTGGTACACCCGATGAACGACATCCCCTGGGACAAGCTCGGCATCCCCGACGCGATGCGCGCCTCGCTCGACCCGAAGGCGCCTCGCCCCTTGCGCATGGGCGCCGCGAAGGGCGCGCTCCCGGCGACGCCGGAGGCGCAGCTCGGCATGCTCTACGTGCTCGCCTGCGACGAGGACGAGCAGATCCGCGAGACCGCGCTCGCGACGCTCAAGGACCTGCCGAACCCCCAGAACGCGATCACCCAGCGCACGCACCCGAAGATCCTCGAGCTGTTGGCGACGCTCCGCGCGGACCACGAGCTCGACCGTCAGATCATGCTCGTGCGCAACACGAACGACCGCACCGCCTGCCTCGTCGCGGGCCGCGCCGACGCGAGCCTCGCCGAGCAGATCGCGGAGAACCACGACCGCCTGCTCATCACCCCGGACGTCATCCTCGCGCTGCACCAGAACCCGCAGTGCCCGGAGCCGCCGCTCGAGCGCGCGATCTCGTTCCTGCGCATGCAGAAGATGCTGCCCGAGCTGCCGGCGTCGCGCCCGAAGAAGGGCGAGAAGCCCGCGCCCGCGCCGGAGCCGGCGAAGCCCGTCGTCGACATCGAGGCGGAGATCATGGCCGCGCTGGAAGGCCGCGCGTCGCCGATGCTCGAGGAGCGCCAGAAGATCGAGCTCTTCGACCTCGACAAGCTCGGCGGCGGGGGCGGGCTCGCCGGCTTCAGCTTCGACTTCAAGAACGACGACGACTTCGGGCTGGACATGCTCGAGGATCGCGACGACCACTCCGACGACGAGCGGCTCTCCATCGAGAAGCGCATCGCCGGCATGACCATCGGCAAGAAGATCAAGCTCGCGTTCCTCGGGAACAAGACCGTCCGCGGCATCCTCATCCGCGACCGGAGCAAGCAGGTCGCCGTCGCCGTCGTCAAGGGCGGGCGCTGCTCGGACGCCGAGGTGCTCTCCTACGCGGGCAACCGCAACCTGCCCGACGACGTGCTCCGCGAGATCGCGATGAACAAGGAGTGGATGCGCAAGTATCCGCTCAAGGTCGCGCTCGCGGCGAACCCGAAGTGTCCGGCCTCCGTCGCCGTCGGCCTCGTCACCCAGCTGCAGGCGAAGGACCTCGCCGCGCTCGCCCGCAACAAGAACGTCTCGAGCGTCGTGTTCCAGATGGCGGGGCGGCTGATGCGCGAGAAGAAGAAAGACTAGCCGGCGAGCGCCGCGAGGACCCGGGGGAGCGAGGCCTGCGACAGCGCGACGCTGGCCGTCCGAGGGACGGCGCCCGGGAAGTTGGGCACCCCGATGTGAACGATCCCGTCGACCTCCTCGGCGGGCGCGTCCAGCGTGGTGGGCGGCGTGCTCTCGAACGCGCCGCCCGCGAGGTCCACCACGACGGCGCCGGGCTGCATCAGCGCGAGGTGCGCGCGGGTGGCGACCCGCGGGACCGACCCGTCCGGCGAGCGCACGGCGGCGATCACCACGTCCGCGAGGGCGAGCGCTCGCTCGACGGTGTGAGGGGTCGCCACGAGCGTCTGGACGCCGGCGAGCCCCCGGAGCCGCGCGACGTCCACGTCCAGCACTCGCACGACGGCCCCCATCGCCGCGGCGAGCGCGGCGGCCCCGCGACCGGCGACCCCCGCCCCGACGACCACGACGCTGGCGGCCTCGACGCCCGGCACCCCGCCGAGGAGGAGCCCGCGCCCGCCGTTCTGGCGCTGGAGCGCGTGGCTCGCGGCCTCGACGGCGAGGCGGCCGGCGATCTCGCTCATGGCGGCGCGCACGGTGTCGTCGGCGGCGAGCGCGGGGAAGTCGAGCACGCGCTGCTTCGCGAGCCGCGCCTCGTGCGCGGACAGCGGCATCACCTTCCACACCAGCTCGGCGCGGTCGAAGACCTCCTCCGCGGTCGGCGCGATCTCCGCGCCGGCCCGGATGTACTCGTCGTCGCCGAGCCCGCTCGCGGCGCCGGCGCCCTGCTCGACGATGACGACGTGCCCGGCCTGGGCGAGCGCGCGCGCGGCGGACGGCGCCGCGGCGACGCGGCCCTCGCCGGGGAAGGTCTCCTTGGGGACTCCGATCCGCATGGGCCGCCGCTTACCACGCGACCGGCCGGCGTGCCGGGTGGCGACGGCTGACGGCTCGAGGCTCCCCGGGGGTTAACGGGACGGGATCGAGGTGTATGATCACGACCGTTCAGACCGGGTCTGAAGACCGCGTGCTCGACTTCAACGATTCGGATCGGCTCCGGGAAGTGTCGGGAGAGCTGGGGAAGAACCTCCAGCTCATCGCGCGGAGCGCCGGCGCGAAGGTGACGCAGCGCGGCGCCCAGGTGCGGGTCCAGGGCACGCCCGAGCAGGTGGACTTCGCCGTCCGCGTGCTCGACCAGCTCTACGCGCTCGCGTCCACCGGCACGGCCATCACCGGCACGGACGTCGACCAGGCCTGTCGCCTCTTGAAGGTCGAGCCCGACGCCCAGCTCGTGGACTACCGCGCGCAGACCGTGCTCGTCGGCACACGCAAGCGCGCGATCTACCCGCGGACGCCGCGCCAGCGCGAATACGTGCGCGCCTTCCAGGACAACGACATCGTCTTCGGCATCGGCCCCGCCGGCACCGGCAAGACCTACCTCGCGATGGCCATCGCGGTCGCCGCCCTGCTCAAGGACGAGGTGCGCCGCATCGTGTTGTGCCGGCCGGCGGTCGAGGCGGGCGAGAAGCTCGGCTTCCTCCCCGGCGACCTCGCCGAGAAGGTGAACCCGTACCTGCGGCCGCTCTACGACGCGCTCTACGACATGGTGGACGAGGACCGCGCCGCGCGGCTCATCCAGAAGGGCGCGGTCGAGGTCGCGCCGCTCGCGTTCATGCGCGGGCGCACGCTGAACCACAGCTTCATCATCCTCGACGAGGCGCAGAACGCGACGACCGAGCAGATGAAGATGTTCCTCACGCGCCTCGGCAACGACTCGCGCGCGGCGATCACCGGCGACGTCACGCAGGTCGACCTGCCGCGACACACCCGCTCGGGCCTCGTCGAGGCGCTGCGGATCTGCGAGGGCATCGAGGGCGTCGGGATGATCCGCTTCCAGGACGACGACATCGTCCGGCACCCGCTGGTGTCGGAGATCGTGCGCGCCTACGACCGCGACGCCGCGCGGCAGGAGTCCGAGCGCGAGGCGCGCCGGCTCGCCCGCGACGCCCAGACCCGGGGTGAGGGTGGCGCCGCTCAGTGAGCGCCTGCCGGGGCTGTTCGGCCCGGACGCCCCGGCTCGCCGGTGGCTCGTCTTCGTCGTCACGTGCGTCGCGTGCGCGCTCCTGCTCACGAACTGGACCGGGCTGACGACGCCCGAGTGGAGCGAGGGCGAGATCGCCGACAAGGACGTCGTCGCCCCCACCACGTTCACGTTCCTCAACGCCGCCGCCACGGCCGAGCGCCAGCGCGAGGCGGAGGGGCACGTCGCGCCCGTCTTCGAGGCCGACCTCACGTTGAACAAGCGCCTCGAGAACCGCGTCTCGCAGGCCTTCGACATGGCCCGCCGCCGCCACGGCACCGAGTCGGCGGACGGCGCGCCCGACCCTGCCGCGCTCGGGTCGATCCGCACCGACTTCGTGAAGGCGGTCGAGCTCGCGATCGAGCCCGCGGACCTCGACGTCGTCGCCGCCAGCGGGTTCTCGCGCGAGATCGAGGACATCGCGGTGGAGCTCATCGGCGTCGCGATGCGCCGGCACGTCATCCAGGACCGCACCGCCTTGCCGTCGCCGGCGCGCCCGCTCACCGTCGTGAACCTGCTCGGCGAGACCCGCGACGAGACCACCCTCGACGACTACAGCCTCGTCCGTACGCCCGACGAGGCGCGCCAGGCCGTGTCGCTCTACGTGCTGGAGCGCTTCGCCGGGCACCCCCGCCCGGCCGACGTGAAGGCGGCGGCGGCCATCGCCCGCGCGGCCGTGCGCACGAACTTCTCCTTCAACCAGCGCCTCACCGAGGAGCGCCGCGCCTCCGTCCGCGAGGGCGTCGGCGCGGTCGAGCAGAAGGTCCGCAAGGGCACGCGCGTCGTGCAGGCGGGCGACGTCCTCACCGAGCAGCAGGTCCGCATGCTCGCGGCGCTGCGGGCGAACAGCCCCGCGGCGGGCGGCGGCCTCGCGTTCGCGGCGTGGTTCGCGTTCGTCGCCACGCTGGTGGGCAGCGCGGTGTTCTTCGCGCAGTCGACCGTCCGCAAGTTCGCCCGCCGCCCGTCGGATCGCGAGGCGCTCG
Source organism: Myxococcota bacterium (assembly GCA_049322475.1). Classification (GTDB taxonomy): domain Bacteria; phylum Myxococcota_A; class UBA796; order UBA796; family SXON01; genus JBMOQZ01. Next base: position 10,192 of record JBMOQZ010000029.1, read on the forward strand.
CCTTCGCGCTCGTGCTCGTCGTGGCGATCGGGCGGGTGCTCGGCTCGTCCGCCGCCGCCATCGAGCTCCCCACCAGCTACGACCTCGGCGCGCTCGCGCTGCTCGTGCCCGTCGCCGGCGGGGCGATGCTCGTGCGCATCCTCGTGAACAGCGAGAGCGCGCTGGTCTGGACGCTCGTCGCCAGCGTGCTCGCGTCGGCGATGACGGAGCGCTCGGCGGTGCTCGTCGCCTACCACCTCGTGACGGCGCTGGTCGCCACCGAGGGCGTCGGCCAGGGGCGCGAGCGCCTCACGGTGCTGCGCGCGGGCGTGCTCTCCGGCGTCGTGGGCGCGGGGCTCGTCGCGCTCATCGCGCTGTTGCGCACGCGCGACGCCGCGGTGGACCCGCTGCTGGACGCGCGCCTCGTGCTCGCCGCCGGGGCCACGGCCGTGCTCGCCGGCCTGTTCAACGCGGTGCTCGCGCTCGGCATGGTCCCGGCGTTCGAGCTCTTCGGGTTCGTCACCGACTACAAGCTGCTCGAGCTGGCGAGCCTGAACCACCCGCTGTTGCGCCAGCTCATGCTCCGCGCGCCCGGCACCTACCACCACAGCGTGATCGTCGGGTCGCTCTCGGAGGCGGCCTGCGAGGCGATCGGCGCCAACGCGCTGCTCGCGCGCGTCGCCTGCTACTTCCACGACATCGGGAAGGGGCTGAAACCGCAGTACTTCGTCGAGAACCAGCGCGACACCGGCAACCGCCACGACCGCCTCTCGCCCGAGCACTCCGCGCAGCTCATCATCAACCACGTCCGCGAAGGCGGCGTGCTCGCCCGCCAGTACAAGCTGCCGCGCCCGATCGTCGACAACGTCTACATGCACCACGGGACCGGCCTCATCGCCTACTTCCACAACAAGGCGAAGGAGCAGAACCCGGGCGCGGTCGTCGACGAGGCGCCGTTCCGCTACCCCGGCCCCAAGCCCGACACGCGCGAGGCCGGGATCATCATGCTCGCCGACAAGGTCGAGGCCGCCTGCCGGACCATCCAGTCGCCGAACGAAGAGCGCATCCGGGCGATGATCCAGCAGATCATCAACGGCGTCATGAACGACGGGCAGCTCGAGAACTGCCCGCTCACGCTGAAGGAGCTCTACCAGATCGCCGACACGTTCACGAACGTGCTGCTCGGCATCTACCACCACCGCATCGAGTACCCGGGCACGAAGGACATCAGCTCGGGCAAGGGGCGGCTCGTGCCCGTGCCCAAGCAGGGGACGATCACGCTGGAGATCGTCAACCCGCTCAAGCACCGCGGCGGCAGCGACGGCGGGGCGCCGCCGATGGCCGTGCCCGACGACTCGTGATCGACGTTCGGGCCGAGGGCGTCGAGCACCCGACGCGGGCGACGAAGGCCGACGCCACGAAGCTCCTCAAGCACCTGGGGTTGAAGGCAGATCTCTCGGTCCTGCTGTGCGACGACGCGTTCATCCGGAACCTGAACGCCCAGTGGCGCAAGAAGGACCAGCCCACCGACGTGCTCTCGTTCCCGATGGACGAGGACGACAACCTCGGCGACGTGGTGATCAGCGTCGAGACCGCGCGTCGCCAGGCCGAGGAGCACGGTCACTCGCTCGAGCGCGAGCTGCGTGTCCTGCTCGTGCACGGCCTCTGCCACGTGCTCGGCTTCGACCACGAGACCGGCGAGGCCGACGCCGCCGAGATGCGCGCGAAGGAGGCCGAGCTGCTCGCCCTCCTCGGCGAAGACACGGCTGGCCTGATCCGCAGGACGGACGACTGAAGACTGAAGACTGACGACGCCGCGTACGAAGTACGCGGCCCCGATCGCCAGCACGATCCACCTCGTCCACTTCCGGAAGTCAGCGTCGCTGATCCGCTCCAGCACGCGCCCGCCGAGCCAGGTGCCGGCGAGCGCGGCGACGGCGAGCCCCCCGAGGAGCGCGGGCGACGCGACCTCGCCGTCGATCAGGGTCGCGAAGTACCCGATCTTCAGCGCGTGCGAGAGCGTCTGCGTCGCGGCCTTCGTGGCGACCACCTCGCGCCGCCCCAGCTCCGTGCGCACGAAGAACGCGTCGAGGAGCGGCCCCCCCACGCCCGCGACCAGCTGCGTCGCGCCCACGATCACGCCGGCGAGCACCGGGGTGCGCGCGAAGTCGGCCCGGACGGGCGAGAACACCGCCACGAACGGGACGAGCCCGAGCGCGACGAAGACCGTCGCGGTGTCGGGCACCCACCGGACGCCGGCGAGCATCAGCGCGGCGAGCCCCGCGCCGAGCCCGTAGCGCAGGACCCCGCCGACGTGGACGTGCCGCCACAGCAGCGCCGCGCGCGCCCCGTTCGCCACGATCTGCGTGGCGCCGTGCAGCACCATGGCCGACGCCACCGGCAGCACCGCGGCGTACACGCCCATCAGCACGAGGCCGCCCGCCATCCCGAACACCGCGGAGAGGACCGAGGTGAGGAACGCGACGAGGACGAGCATGCGACGTCCTACCCATTCCACGCGCGAATGGATCGCCTAGAATCGAGTCCATGCTGGAACAAATCGAGGCGCTCCGCGCCCTGCGCGCCACCGGCACCACGGGTGCCGCCGCCGCTCGCTTGCGCGTCACGCAGTCCGCCGTCAGCAAGCGCATCGCCGCGCTGGAGCGTCAGGTCGGCGCGTCGCTCGTCGAGCGCGTGGGGCGGCGGCTGCGGCTGAGCCCGGAGGGCGAGCGGGTGCTCGCCGAGGCGGAGCCGCTGCTCGTGCGCCTCCAGGAGGTGCTGGCGGGGCGCGGTGCGACCCCCGGCGCCCTCGCGCTGGGCGCCTCGGAGTCGCTGCTCTCGTCGTGGTTGCCGGCGACGCTGAAGGCGACCGGCCTCCCGCTCGAGCTGCACGCGCACCGGGGGCCGCTGCTGCTCGAGCGCGTGCGCGCCGGCGAGCTCGCCGTCGCCGTCTGCGCCGGCGGCGACGTCGACCCGGAGCTGCGCGCGGAGCACGTCGGCGACGAGCCGATGGTGCTGGTGGGGGAGGGGAGCGAGGTCTGGTCGATCGAGGAGCGGTCGCTCACGTGGCAGGCGGTCGCGATGCGCGCGCGGAAGCGCGGCTTGCGGGTCACGCGCCGCCTCGAGTCCTTCACCGCGCTCGTGCAGGTCGCGCGCGCGGGGTTCGGCGTCGCGCTCGTGCCCGCGGGGCTCGCCCCGGAGGGTCGTCCGGCCGGGTTCGCGCGTCCGATCCACGTCGTGGCGCGCCCCACCACCTTCGACCGGGCGGGGGTCGCCGACCTCGTCGCGGCGCTGCGGACCGCGTTAGGCGGGCGCGCATGAGCGATCTCCACGAGGCGGCCTCTTCCCTGCGAGCGCGTGTCGACGCGCTCCGGGGGCATCTTTGACGTAGCCGGGAAGCAAGAGCGCATCGCCGACGTCGATCGGCAGGCCGGCATCCCCGAGTTCTGGTCCGACGCCGCGAAGGCGCGCGAGATCCTCAAGCAGAAGCGCCTCCTCGAGAAGGTGGTCGAGGGCTTCGAGGCCACGCGTCGCCAGCTCGAGGACGCCGAGACGCTCCTGGAGCTCTCGTCGGAGGACCCCTCGCTCGAGAAGGAGGCCGCGGAGCTCCTGGGGCCGCTCGAGGACCAGGTCCGCCGGATGGAGGTCCAGCGCATGCTCTCCGAGGAGGGCGACGAGTCCGACGCCGTGCTGGAGATCAACTCCGGCGCCGGCGGGACCGACGCCGCCGACTGGGCCGCGATGCTCAAGCGCATGTACCTCCGCTGGGCCGAGCGCATGGGTTTTCGCGCGAAGGTGGTCGACGAGCAGCCCAACGACGAGGCGGGCATCAAGTCCTGCACGATCGAGATCGAGGGCGAGTACGCCTACGGGTACCTCAAGGGCGAGATCGGCGTGCACCGCCTCGTCCGCATCAGCCCCTTCGACGCGAACGCCCGCCGCCAGACCGCGTTCGCGTCGGTCGGCGCGTACCCGGACGTCGACGACGACATCGAGATCGAGATCAACGAGTCCGACCTCGAGATCGAGACGATGCGCTCCGGCGGCGCCGGCGGCCAGCACGTCAACATGACCGACTCGGCCGTGCGCGTCCGCCACCTCCCCACCGGCATCGCCGTGAAGTGCCAGAGCGAGCGCAGCCAGCACAAGAACAAGGCGACGGCGATGAAGATGCTGCGCGCCCGCCTCTACCAGATCGAGCTCGAGCGCCGACAGGCGCTGACCGACGCCGCGAACGCCCAGAAGAAGAAGATCGAGTGGGGCAGCCAGATCCGCAACTACGTGATCCACCCCTACCGGATGGTGAAGGACGTGCGGACCGGCATGGAGACGGGCGACACCGACGCCTTCCTCGACGGCCGCATCCTCCCGTTCATGGAGGCCTACCTCGTGGCGCGGGCCAACGGGACGCTCGGCGAGGGTGGGCCGGCCGAGCCCTAGTCCCGCGCGCAGCCTTCGGACACGAGCGCCGTCCACGCGAAGTACGCCGCGAGGAGCTCGCCGGCGTCGCCCTTGCGGACGAGCGCGAGCGCGGCGTCGAGGTCGCCGGTCTGCGAGCAGGTGACGCGCTTGCGGGCCTCCTCGAGCCACGCGAGCGCGGCCTTCGGGTCGTCGAAGCGGGCGGGCACGCCCTCGAGGCAGCCGAGGTCCGACGCCGGGATCCAGATCGGCAGCCCCGCGTCCACGACGTCGCTCACGATGGGCGACGCCCACCAGCGCTCGTACTTCTCGTAGGTCGTGCCCCACTCCACGGCGCCGGACCTCAGCGTCCCGGCCTGCGCGCACATCGGCGTCTTCGCGATCTTGCCGTCGGCGACGAGCCGCACGCGCCGGGCGATCTCCGCCTTCGGGACGCCGCGCCGCCGCTCCCACGCCGCGGCGAGCTTCAGGATGCGGTCGACGCTCTCCTCCATCTCGCGGGACGGGTCGGCCGCGAGCATGGCCTTCACGCGCTTCGTGAGCTCGGGCGTCGCGCCCATCCCGTCCGCCACGGCGGTCGCCCAGAGCCGCTCCATCTGGGGGCCGAGCGTCCCGCTGATGGCCTTCTCGCCGTCGAGGCCGCGCTTCCGCACGTCCGCGCGCAGCGCGTCGATCTCCTTCGCCGCGCGCTCGGGAGGGAAGCACCGCGCGCCCGCCATCGTCAGCTGCGTGAGGTAGGACGCGAGCTCCTGGAAGGTGTGGGCCCGGACCTTGTCGATCCCCTTGCCGTCGAAGCCGAGCTGGCCCATCCGGCCGTAGATGGGCCACGCGAAACTCCCGGCCGGGAGCTTCCAGTCGGCGCGGTCGAGCGCGCTCTTCATCTCCGCCCACACGTCGCAGTCGCGCGCCTCGAAGTCGAGCACGGTGACGCGGATCGCGAAGTCCACCCAGGTGGCCTCCGTGTGGACGAAACCCGCGGGGCGCGAGCGGTCGTCGGGGATCTCGGCGAGCACCCTCGCGTGGACCGCGTTGGCGGCGGCCTTCGCGGCGTCCACGCGCTCCTGCTTCACCTCGGCGACCACCGCGGAGAGCGCGTCGAGCGCCCGCTTCGCCTCCTCGAAGGCGGGGTCCTCGGCGAGCGCCCTGCGGTAGGCGGCGCCGGCCGCCTCGGCGTCGCCGGCCTCCTGCTTGGCGAGCCCTTCGCCGTAGGCGGAGAACGCGGCGAACTTCTCCGTGGGCACCTGCGCGGACAACTTTCGCCGCTCCGCCGACGTCAGCGTGAGGTCGAGCCCGGCGGCGAGCCCCTCGACGAGCTCTTTTTCGACGGACACGAAGTCGCCGACGGTCCCGGCGGCGTTGGCAGCCTTCACGATCTCGCCGCTCTGCACCGCGACGATGCGCGCATCCAGCACGAACTGGGGGTCGATCACCGTAAACGACCCGATGACGACGTACTGCGCGCCGACGCCCTTCCCGAGCTTCTGGGCGCTCGCGGGGTCGAGGTACCCGCTCTCCTTCAGCTTCAGCTCGGCGAGGAGCGCGTCGAGCTGGTCGCGCTCGACGAGCCGCACGCCCGGGAGCGCCGAGAGGTCGGTCACGAGCATGCCGGCGAGGGCGCGCCCGAGGCCCTCGTACTGCGCGGAGCCTGCGCCCTTCGCGAGCGGCATCACCGCGAGGGAGGGGGGCTCGACGGCGAACACCAGCGCCACGAGGGCGGCGAAGAGCCACATCGGGCGAGTCTACGTTAGACCGCCGCCGCCATGTACGAGTTCGACCCCGCCCGCCTCGAGAAGATCGCCGCGCTCCGCGCCGAGGGCATCGCCCCCTGGCCCGCCGGCCCCGGCCCCGACCTCACCTCGGCGGAGAAGATCCGCGCCGCCGCCGAGGGCGTCGCCGACGACGCGCTCGCCGAGCTCGGCAGCTTCCGCTTCGCCGGCCGCCTCATGTTCAAGAACGAGATGGGCAAGGCGGGCTTCGCCCGGCTGCTCGACCGCACGGGCCGCTTCCAGGTCTACGTGAAGAAGGACGACGTGGGCGACGACGGGCTCGCCCTCTTCAAGAAGCTCGACCTCGGAGACATCGTGGGGGTCGAGGGCGGGCTCATGCGCACGCGCACGGGGGAGCTGACGCTCAAGGCGTCGGGTATCCGGCTCCTCGCCAAGTGTGTCCGCTCGTTGCCGGACAAGTGGCACGGCGTCACCGATCCCGAGGTGCGCCACCGCCAGCGCTACCTCGACCTCTTCATCAACGAGGAGGTGCGCCGCACGTACGAGCGCCGCTCGAAGATCGTGCGGTACATCCGCGACTACTTCGAGGCGCGGGACTTCCTCGAGGTCGAGACGCCGATGATGCAGCCCATCCCGGGCGGCGCCACGGCGAGACCGTTCGTGACACACCACAACGCGCTCGACATGCAACTCTATTTGCGTGTCGCGCCCGAGCTGTTCCTCAAGCGGCTCGTCGTCGGCGGGCTCGAGCGCGTCTACGAGATCAACCGCAACTTCCGCAACGAGGGCATCGACGCGACGCACAACCCCGAGTTCACGATGCTCGAGTTCTACTGGGCGTACGCGACCTGGGAGCACCTCGTCGCGCTCACCGAGGAGCTGCTCTCCGGGCTCGTGCGCGAGGTCTGCGGCGGGAGCGAGATCGTCTACCAGGGGCAGACCATCTCGTTCGCGGCGCCCTTCCGCCGCGCCGGCTTCGACGAGCTCATCGCGGAACACACGGGGCTGCCGATGGCCGACGTCCACGACGCCGCGAAGCTCGGCGACTTCCTCGGGGCGAAGGGCTCGCTCGGCAAGCTGTGGGAGGAGGCGTTCGACCGCCACGTCGAGAAGAAGCTCGTCCAGCCCACGTTCGTGACGCGGTTCCCGGTCGAGATCTCCCCGCTCGCGCGCCGCAACGACGCCGAGCCGCAGATCGCCGACCGCTTCGAGCTGTTCGTCGCGGGCCGGGAGATCGCCAACGGCTTCAACGAGCTGAACGACCCCGTCGACCAGGCGGAGCGCTTCGCCGCCCAGGCCCGCGCGAAGGACGCCGGCGACGCCGAGGCGATGCACTTCGACAGCGACTACGTCGACGCGTTGTCCTACGGCATGCCGCCCACGGCGGGCGAGGGGATCGGCATCGACCGGCTCGTCATGTTGCTGACGGACCAGGCGAGCATCCGGGACGTCATCCTGTTCCCGACGTTGCGGAGGAAGCAGGACTGACGGGCGCTACTGCCCGCCGCCGAGGTACCCCACCACCTCGGGCTTCCCGACCTTCGTCATCGCGAGCAGCGCGCACACGATCGCGATCGGGTTCATGTTGAACACGCCGCTGACGAGGCCGGCGATGGCGCCCATCTTGGCCGAGCCCTGGGGGGTGCCCACCTGCATCTGGTAGCCCACGTACGCCTGCCAGAGGCCGACGCAACCGGGAATGACCCAGAAGAACCCGATGCAGATCCAGAAGAGCGACAGGAACCAGATGAACGCGGTGATGGCGTTGAGCACGCCCGACACGATCATGAGGAAGCCCGCTTCGGTGTACTCCTTGGGCGCGTTCATCGGTCTCTCCGGAGGCGCGCCACGTTAGCGCAGCGACCGGACCGGCGCTACAGGTCCTCGCGAACCTCGGTCGCGCGCACCCGCACGAAGTCGAGGAGCTCCTGCTGGTTGCGCTCGCAGGAGAGCTCCGCGCGCGGGTCGGCCTCGCAGGCCTCGTGGATGACCCCCGCCACGTAGGCGAGGTACCCCGGCACGTCCGCCGCCTCCCACGCGGCGACCACCTCCGCGACCCGCGCGCGCAATGGCTCCTTGCAGGTCGAGTGCTTCACGCAGCGGTCGGCGAGGTGGCCGTGGTAGCCGTTGCCGATCTCGAGGTACGCCGTGAACGCCTGGTCGGTGCCCCACGGCAGGAGCGCCCAGCGGTTCACGCCGATGTCGTTGTACAGCAGGTAGTTGTTGGCCCAGGTGAGGTAGCCGTCGTCCTGCCCGCTCACGATCTCGACGGCCCACATCCCCAGCACCTCGTCCCGGTAGAAGTACTGGTCGAGCGCCTCCCAGAACGCGTCGTCCTCCACCGCGGCCACCGTCTCGCAGAGCGCCTCGAGGTCGGTGTAGGGCTCGACGACCGGGCTCGCCTCCTCGAGGTCGAAGTAGCGCGCGTTGCCCGACTCCACGTCGCCCCCGTACCCGCCGGAGTAGAGGTTGCCGTCGTCGTCGGCGAAGTGGTCGTCGAGGAACTGCTCGTCGGGCGTCTCCACGATGCCGTACAGCCCGTAGAGCTCGCCGTTGACGTACACGTTCGCGTAGCCGTGCCGCGGCGCGGGCAGGCCCGCCGCGCGCGACACGTAGTAGCTCCCGTGCTCGGCCAGCATGGAGCCGTCCTGCACCATGTTGTTGAGCGTCAGCCGCTTGACCCCGTGGAAGCTCCCGGCGTCGTCGTACTCGTGGAAATCCACCTTGAACGCTGCCTTTCCACCGAGATCGCGGAAGGAGTAGCGCCCCTTGAGGTGCACCGACACGGCGTAGGTCTCGCCCTCCCAGGTGAACTCGGCCCACGCCGGCGCGTACGGGTCGGCCCACAACGCGTCGATCGACGCCTCGGGGAGCTCGAGCCAGAACTCGTGGACGACGCCGGGCTCGTAGAGGAACGCCCCGCGGGCGCGCGGGTCCCAGCCCCACGGGCCCAGCGCGGGCTCGCCCGTGTCGTCGGACGGATCGGGGTCGCCGTCGTCGCCGCCGCCGGGGGCGTCGCCCGCGTCTTCGGTGCCGGTCACCACGACGATCCGCTCGCCCTCCTCCGGGGTCCCGCCCACGCAGGCGACCCACCACGTCAGCATGGCTCTCCCGGGTTCACGATCCCCTGTCCGGGCATGGCGAAGGTCGTCAGCGCGCTCGCGGCCGTGGGGAGACCCACCGGGCGCCCCACGCCGATCCGCACGAGCCCCACCTCCTGGTGCCACTGGCGCCCCGCGGCGAGCCAGCCCCCTTCGAGGTCCACGCGCCAGGCTCCCCCGAGGGGGACGACCGCGGCGAGGCGCCCCTGGTGCGTGAACAGGGTGCCGGCCGCGAAGTACGGCGTGTCCTCGCCGGTGGCGTGCAGCGCCCCCGCCGCGACCGTCAGGCACACGCCGAGGCGGCGCTCCGACGCGTGCCACCGCGCGTCGATCCGGCCCTGGCCGAGCCCGAACTGCGGCGGGCTGTAGTAGGCGCCCTCGCCGAGCCGGAAGCCGTCGGCCTGGCGCTGGTTCAGCGCCCCGACCCCCTCGATCCCGAAGCGGAGCCCGCGGTCGGGCGTGCCGACCCGCCTTCCCAGCCACACCACCGCCTCGCCGTGCGGGTTGGGCTCCATGCCGAGCGCGCCGGCGACGCCCCCGCGCGCCAGCCATCCCAGATCCCCGCCGCGCGCGCCCGAGAACGACGCGTACGCGCCGCCCCACAGCAGCGACGTCGAGCCGTAGAGCTCGCCGGTGAGCGCGTCGCGGGCGCCCGCCCAGCTCGCGAGGGAGTCCTGCAACGGCACGCGCGCCGTCTCGAGGCCGAGCTGCCAGCGAGGCCCCGGTCGCCAGCGACCCCCGACGCTCCACACCGGGTACGCGCCGGCCGCGAACCCGATCGGGCTCGTGCCGACGCGGGCGGCGAAGGACCAGGGCACCTCGGTCGGCGTGGACATCGCGACGGACGGGGCCACGCCTCGCTCGGTCGCGACGTCGTTCGTGACCGCGACGGGGACCACCTCGAGGTCGAGGTGGAACGCCCAGAGGCGGGGCAGGCCCACGCCCACGGGCGCGAAGAGCGCGAGCTCCTTCTGCACCCCCGCCATGCCCGTCCGGCTGAGCATCCCGAACGCCGGCGAGAACCACCCGCGCGAGGCCCCCCCGATCTGCGCGCGCAGCGCCGTCGCGCCGGCGTGCTCGCCCGGGGCCGCGCCGAGCGCGTCGAGATCGCGCTCGGCCTGCCCGACCTTGCCGCGGGCGAGCCGGGCGCGGGCGAGCGCGAGCGTGACGTCTTCGTCGGGCGAGGGGACGGCGAGCAGGACGTCCTCGGCCTCGCGCGGCCGCATGGCGGCGAGCAGCTGGCCCGACAGCTCCAGCGCGGCGTCGCGATGGGCCGGGTCCTCGGCGAGCGCCGCCCGGTACTGCTCGATCGCGTCCGCGTTCTGCCCCAGCGCCGCGTACCCGCGGGCGAGGACGACGTGCGCGTCCGCGTCCTTCCGCGCGCGCGGCTCGACGCTCTGCAGCAGGAGCTTCGCCTCGACGCGCCGCCCGGCCTCGGCCAGCGCGGACGCCTCCTCCACCGCCGCGGCGACGCGCATGCGCCCCGCCGCGGCCCTCGCGAACGGATCGCCGCCCGCCGCGGCCGCGTCGACGTACGGCACCACGCGCCGCGTGCAGCCGCACAGGGGCCCCGCGCGCACGATCGTGTCGAGCGCCCACGCGTGCGCCGGCTGCATCTGCAGCGCGCGCAGCGCCTCGTTGACGGCGCCGGCCGCGTCGCCCTCGTCGAGCCGCACCGCGGCGAGCGCCGCGTGGACGTCGGCGGAGTCGGCGTTCTCGAGGTTGAGGCGTTCGAGCAGTTTCTGCGCGCGGTCGAGCTCGCCGCCGCGGCGCGCGTCGTCGGCCTCGGCGACCACCACGCGCAGCGCCACCTCGTCGCGCAGCCGCACGTTCTCTTCGGTGGGCGCGCGCTCGACCAGCGCGTCGAGCGCGACCAGCGCCTCCTCGCGGCGCCCCAGGGCCTCCAGCACGCCGGCCCGCCCGCGCTCGGCGACGATCCGCAGCTGCGGGTCCGGCGCCTCCGGCAGCGCCGCCACCTGCTCGTAGAGGGCGAGCGCCTCCTGCGGCTGGCCGTGCTCCGCGTACAACGCGGCGAGGCCGATCAACGTCCACGGGTTCGGGTCGAGCTTCGCCGCCTCCGCGTAGCGCACGAGCGCGGGCCCGAGCCGGCCGGCCTCGCGCTCGAGATCCGCGGCGGCGCGGAGCGCGCGGGCGCGGGCCCGGTCGCGCTCGGTCGCGGCGTCCTTCGGCAGCGTGTCCGGCAGGGCGGCGAGGGCCTCGCGGGCGGCGTCGAGCTCGCCCATCGCGAGCCGCACGTTGGCCTCGGCGATCGCCGGCCAGGGCGAGTCGGGCGCGATCCGCGCGGCGGCCTCGACCTCCTCGAGCGCCTCCTCGTGTTTCCCGTTGCGCGAGAGCGCGTTCGCGAGGCCGAGGCGCACGCCGACGTCGTCGGGCGAGGTCTCGGCGAGGAGCCGCCACCGCCGCTCGCCGTCGCCGGGGTCGTCTCCCTCGGTGGCCGCGTCGGCCTCGGCCATCGCGTCCCGCCGGGCCATCTGCGCGCGGAGCTCCTGCACCTTCGGCAGGGCGGGATCGAGCGGCGCGAGCAGCGCCTCCGCGATGTCGCGGCGGCCGGTCCAGAACGCGAGGCTCGCGGCGGCGAGCCGGCCCTCGACGTCGCTCGGGTCCTCCTCGACGGCGCGCGCCCACGTCGCGTAGGCGCCTTCGAGCTCCTGGGCGCGCCAGAGCAGCCCGCCGACGTTGCGCAGCGCGGGGGCGTCGGGCTCGGGCAGGAGCGCGAGCGCCACCAGCGCCTCGACCCGCGCGTCGCCGGTCTCGCCGCGCAGGAGGAGGGCCTGCACGAGCGTCTCCACGAGCTTCGCGCGCACGCCGTCCGCGTGGGGCTCGCCGAGCGCCAGCCGCGCGACCCGCAACGCCTCCTCCGGGCGGCCCGCGGCCATCGCGGCGCGGCCGTGGCAGCGCACGAGCTCCGGGTCGGCCGGGGCGCGCGTCGCCGCCGCCTCGAGCGCCCCGTAGGCCTCGGCGAGCCGGCCGTCGGCGCACGCGCGTCGGGCCAGCGCCAGCGCGATCTCCGGGTCGCCCGGATCGAGCCGCCACGCGGCGGCGAGGGCGTCCGCGTCGTCGGCCTCGTCCTCCGTGGCGCGCGCGGCGAGCACGGCGCGGGCCGCCTGCACGGCGGGCGTGTCGCCGACGATCGCCGCGGCGTCCTCGGGCCGGCCCTGGGCGAGCAGCGCGCGGGCGAGCCCCGCGCGGGCGTCGGCGTGGTCGGGCGCCACGGCGAGCGCGGCGCGGAAGGCGTCCTCGGCCGCCACGGGCGAGCCGAGGCGGAGCCGCAGCGTGCCGAGCGTGACGTCGTCGTCGGCGGTCCGGCGCGCGGACTCCAGCACGCGCGCGCCGAGCGCCGGGTGGCCCGCCGCCACGAGCGCCTGGGCCCGCGCCGCCGGCGTGGGGTCGGCGAGCACGGCGGCGAGCTCCGGGAGCGCGTCGCGATAGGCGCGCGCCTTGTCGATCTCGCCGGTGACGAGCGCGGCGAGCGCGGCGCGCCGGCGATCGTCGGTCGCCGCGCAGGTGCCGAGCGCCTCCTTCGCCTTGCCGGCGGCGAGCAGCGCCGCGCAGTCGTAGCGCTTCTGCGCGGGCCAGCCCTTCGCGAGGGGCGCCCACGCGGGCCGCGGCTCGGCGCGCGCGAGCAGCGCGGCGAGGACCTCCGCGGAGGTCGGGTCGCCGCGCAGGGCCTCGATCGCCTCGACCTCGCGGCCCGGCACCTCGGCGAGCGCCTGCACGAACGCGCGGCGCCGGGCGGGATCGAACGGGTCGTCCGCCCACGCGTCGGCGGCGGTCTGCAGCGCGGCGTCGGGCTCGGCGGCGAGCGCGAGGCGCAGGAGGAGGGACGTCATGGGGTCGCCAGCCCGCTCCAGAGCGCGAGCCCGAGCCAGATCCAGTTGTGCGCGTAGTAGTCGCGGGCGACCGCGGGGTCCTGCGCCGCCTCGCGCGCGGGCCGGACCTCGTCGGCGTAGAGCTGGTCCACCAGCGAGGGGCGGATCTCCGCCCACGCGGGCAGGAGCGCGCCGTAGAGCCCGAGGTAGTCCCAGGTCTCGCGGGGCTTGCCGTCCGGCTCGATGATCGCCGGCACCGGCGTGCCCGCCGCCCAGCGGTCGGCGAGGTCGCCGTAGGGGGCGAGCTGCGCGCGCGCCCGGACGTCGCCGTACCAGCGGGCCTCGGCCGCGAGCGTCCACCCGACGCGGAACGCCTCGAAGCCGAACGCGAGCGAGCCCTGCTGCCCCTCCGGCGGGGCCGTCGCCCGGCCCGTCTTGCGGTCGAGCCAGCACCAGTCCGGCGGGAGCCCGCTCGGCGAGCGGCACGTCTCCAGCAGGGCGTACGCGTCGTCGACCATCCCCGCCCAGTCCCGGTCGGGGTCCTCCTTCGCGAACCGGCGCCACGCGAACGGCAGCCAGTACGAGGGGTTCACCTGCACCGGGTCGTGCGTGCGCGCCCACTCGCCGGGGAGCAGCACGCGGCGCTTCCCGATGCGCATCGTCTCCTTCTCCCAGAGCGCGGGCAGGAGCGCCTTGCCGCGCTCGCGGTAGGACGGGTCCTTCCACTTGTCGGCGGCCGCCAGCAGCGCCCACGCCATCCACTGGTCGGCGTCGGCGGCGGAGTTGGCGTCGAGCGGGCCCCACGCGCCGTCCGGGCGCTTGCCCCACTTCCAGCCGGGGAGCTTCGCGGCGTCGCCGGCCTGCAGGTTGTCGAGCGTCCAGCGCAGGACCCGGTCGAAGGTGGGCCGGTCGTCGCACCACACCGCGCGCACCATCGCGTACGCCTGCCCCTCGGACGTCGAGAGGTCGTCTCGCCCGCGGTCGATGACGCGGCCGTCGTCCTGCACGAACACGCGGACGTAGCGGTCCCAGTCGGCGCGCAGCGAGGCGGCGCCCGGCGCCGTGGTGGCGGCGATCGCGGAGGCGACGAGGAACGCGAGCATCAGGGGCCCTCGCGGCGCTTCGCCCACGCGCGCTTCACGGCCGTGAGCAGGAACGCGGCGCCCACGAGGCCGAGCCCCACGAACGCCCAGTTGCGCCGCATCGCGAGCTGGACCTGCGCGCCGACCGCGTAGCTCCCGACCTGCCGCGGGCGCGCGGTCTTCAGCGTGCGGACGGCGCCGTCGTCGGCGACCACCGCGACGTTCCCCTCGAGCGCGTGGACCCGCGCGGGGTCGGCGATCGCGTCGATCACGTCGGTGAGCCCGGCCGCGTCGTGCGCGGCGAGCACCAGCACGGCGCGGCCCGGGTCGGACGGGTGGAGCGCCTCCTCGATGGTGCCGCGCGCCTCGCCCACGGAGGCGCCCAGCAGGAGCCTGCGCGCCTCGTCGACGAGGCGGCTCTCGGTGGTGCCCCCGAGCTGCAGCACGCCGCGGGCCTCGAGCTCGCCGCGCAGGCGATGGGGCGTGCCGTCGTCGAGCACGACGTAGTGCGTGCCGCGCTCCAGCGACACGTCGGCCGCCGAGGCGAGCCGGAACGCGGGCATGTCCGCGGTGCTGATGCGGCCGAGCTCGGCGGCGAGCTGTACGCCCGCGGCGAGGTCCGTCGCGTCGACCCGATCGGGCAGGAGCGCGAGCACCTCGCCGCCGCCCGGCTCGAGCGTGAACGGCCAGGCGCGGAACGCGAGGCGGTCGAGATCGGGCAGGTCGGCGACGTGGTCGCGGGCGAGCGTGAGCTCGCTCTCGGCGTAGAGCGTCCCCCAGATCGTGCGGTCGGAGAGGTAGCGGCACGCGTCGAAGTCCGCGGGGAAGAGGTGGAACCCCACCTCCAGGACCGCGTCCGGCGCGAGCAGCGTCTCCGGGAGCTCCAGCTCCACCTCCGCGCGGGCCTCGCCCTTCGGGTCGGAGAGCGGGACGCTGCGGACGGTGACGCCGTCGATGCGCACCTCGAGCGACGAGAGCTGCGGGTCGAGGCCGGCCCCGTACGCGTAGCGCAGGGTCGCCCGGCCGCCGTCGGGCCGGACGACCGCGTCGCCCTCGAGCCCGAGCGGGACGCGAACCGGCGCCCCGTGGAAGCCCCGGACGGTCTGGTCGGCGAGCCCGAGCTCGGACAACGCGAACGTCTCCTTCGCGGGCGCGGGGCGCGGGACCCCCCGCCACGCGGGCGCGGCGCCGGCGGTGGCCTCCTCGACGCGGGTGAGGTCGCCGGTCAGCGCCGGGTAGCGGTCGCGGCTCGTGATCGCGGTGGCGGCGCGGGCGACCCCCTCGGCGTCCGCCCCGGTCACGACCAGCACGGCGAGCGTCGGATCCGTAGGGTTCGGGACGAGCGCGACGAGGCCCTGCCCGGGCTTCAGCGACACGTCGCCCACGAGCTCGCGCGCGGCCGGCACCTGATCGAGCGTGCCCACGACGAGCACGTGGGTGCGCGCCTCCTCCAGCGAACGGACGGGGGGCGCCACGCGGACGCGGCGGTACCCCGCGATGCGCCCCATCGCGAGCCCGAACCGCCCGGCGGCCTCGATCGCCTCGGGCGACGGCGCGTCGGCGGACAGGACGGCGAACTCGGCGGGGCCGTAGCCGGTCTCGTCGAACAGGGGCCACGGGAACGCGCCGAGGTCGCTCGTGACCGGCTTGCGGACGTACTTCATCTCCACGAACGAGTCCTTCCGGACGCGGGTCCAGAGGCTCGGGTCGAAGGGATCCTCGCAGTGGTGCGCGACGTGTTGCACGGCGCGGATCTCGAGGTGGTTGTAGGGCTGGAGCGCGTCGCGCGGCACGCGCAGCTCGAGGCGGCCGCGGAGCCCGTTGTCCTCGTCGAGCGCCACGCTCCCCACCGGGTGATCGTTCACCGTGACGGTGAGGTGGCTCCGCTCGGGGATGAGCGCCGAGCTGTGCTCGAAGTCCACGACGAGGCGCGGGTCCTCGACGAGCTCCCACGCGCCGGGCAGCGGGAACACGAGGTCTGCGCGGGCGTCGACGCCCTCGAGCAGCTGGTCCGTGCGCAGCTGGAGCGCGTCGGAGAAGCGCCCCGTGAACACGCGCGGCTCGGGCCGGGACACCTCCGGGGTCGCGACCTCCGGCGGCGCCTCGGCGGGCGCCTCCTGCGCGAAGGCGAGCGACGGCGCGAACAAGAGCGCGATCGCGAGCGAGCGGTCACCGGGCATGGGCGAGGTCCTCCGAGATGCGGTCGAGCTCCCGGGCGGCGGAGACGAGGCGGTCGTGCGCGTCGTCCCCGAGGGAGCCGGTGGTGTAGCGGCGGTGCAGCGAGTACAGCTCGAGCACGACGGCGCGGACGGCGACCTCCGCGTCGGCGAGGTCGGGCACCGCCGAGGCGCCGTGGAGGGCGAAGCGACGGGCGAGCCCCTCGAGGCGCGGTCGCCAGTCGGGGGCGAGCCGGGCGGCGCCCGGGAGGGTCGCGCGCGCCATCTCGGCGTGCAGGGCGCGCAGGCCGCGGACGGCGTCGGAGAGCTCGTCGTGCCGCGCGGCCCAGGCGGTCGCGCGGTCGTGCCCGCGCGTCGACGCGAGCGCGGACTCCACGTTCGCGGGGTCCCACCCGGCGGCGACCGCGACGGCACCCGTCAGCAGGAGCACCGGCAGGAGCCAGCTCCCGACGGCGGGGCGCGCGCGGTGCGTGCGGCCGTACGGGAAGTCCTGCCGCGGCAGGGCGAGGATCGCGCGCGGGCGCGCCACGCGGAGCGGCGGCGGGGCGTTGCGCGGGTGCCGGCAGGTGCGGCACGCGCCGGGTGCCCAGTTCAGGGCGAGGCACTTCGAGCATTGCCAGGCTGGGCTCACGGCGTGACCTCCCTCCGGGCCGCGGCGGCGCGCAGGAGCGCGTTCCAGGGGGCGCGCACGACCTCGAGCGCCGAGGCGAGCGGGCGGTCGGGCGGCGCGGCCTGGTGGATCCAGGTGTTCGCCCCGGCGAACATCTGCTCGACGACGCGGCGCTCGAGCGCGGGCGTGAGGCCCACGAAGCGGCAGCGCACCACGTCGGAGCCGTCCCGCGGGCGCCGGTCGAGCACCTCGACGTCGACCGTCAGCGGCTCGCCGAACGCGCACTCGACGTCGACGCACACGCGCGCGGGGAGCTCGCCGTCGTGGAGCGGCAGACGGACGCGAAGGCCGTCCTCGGAGAGGTCGACCATGCGCCCGTCCCACGCCGAGCCCGTCTCCGGCTCGCGCAGCGTCACCCGGTCGCTGCGGCGCACGCGGTACACGCGACGGCGCTGGCTGCGGTCGAGCGCGACCATCACCGCCGCGAAGAGGATCAGCGCGTTGTAGAGGTTCCAGAAGCCGGCGAGGAGCACGGTGCCGCGGTCGAGCGGGAACATCACCGCCCGCACCGGCACCATCACCATCCCCGCGACGAGCAGCGCGCCGATGACGAGGTTGGGCGCCGCGTGGCGCCAGTCGAACGCGAGGCGGTCGAGTTGGGTGCCCTTGGCCGTGACGTTGAATTTGCCACGCCGCGGGAACAGGAACGTGATGATCGTGACCAGCGCGATGTACGGCGCGATCGCGGTCTCGTAGACCTCCGCCCAGAAGCTGTGGCGCGACGTGTGGGAGATCGCGGAGCCGCCCACGATGGACAGGAAGACGTGCGGCAGCGCGTAGCAGGCGATCGCCACGGCGCTCGCTTCCAGCGGGTGGACGCCGAAGACGAGGTAGGCCGGCGGCGCGAGCAGGTACAGCATCCGCGGGATGCCGAACAGGAAGTGACAGGCCGCGTTGAAGTAGTTGAGCCGCTGCGACCAGGTCAGGCCCTTCTTCAGGAGCGGGTTGTCGAGGCGCAGGATCTGGATCATCCCGCGCGCCCAGCGCATGCGCTGGCTCACGAAGTAGGCGTAGCGCTCGGTCGCGAGGCCCGCGGCCTGGGGCACGGGCACGTAGGCCGACTCCCAACCCCGCGCGTGCATGCGCAGCGCGGTGTGCGCGTCCTCGGTGACGGTCTCCTGGGCGATCCCCCCGACGTCCAGCAGCGCCTCCCGACGCAGCACCGCGCAGGAGCCACAGAAGAAGCTGGAGTTCCAGAAGTCGTTCCCCACCTGGATGACGTGGTAGAACATCACCTGCTCGGACGGGATGGTGTCCTCGAGGTAGAGGTTCCGCTCGAACGGGTCGGGGTTGTAGAAGTGGTGGGGCGTCTGGACCAGCGCCACCTTCGGGTTCTGGACGAAGAAGCCCACCGTCATGCGCAAGAAGCTGCGGACGGGCACCTGGTCGGCGTCGAACACCGCGACGAGGTCCCCGTCGGTCCGGGTGAGCGCGTGGTTGATGTTGCCGGCCTTGGCCCCGCGGTTGTCCGGGCGGGTCATCCAGACGACGCCGAGCTCCTCGCAGAGCGCCTTCATCTCCGGGCGGCGCTTCTCGTCGAGGAGGTAGACCTTCTTCTTCGGGTAGTCCATCGCGACCGCGCCGATGAGCGTGCGGCGTACGATGTCGAGGTCCTCGTTGTAGGAGGGCACGTACACGTCGACCGTCGGGAGGAGCGCGGGGTCGTCCGGGAGCGGCGGCGGCACACGCGCCTTCGTGAACGCGGTCTGGAAGTACCCGGCGCACAGGATGAGGAAGCCGAAGCACTCGGCGCCGAACAGGAGCACCGAGGACACGCCGTCGAGGTTCGGCTGCAGCACGAGCGTCTCGGTGCCGCGCCACCAGATGTACCGGGCGGAGGTCGCCGCCGAGAGCAGGCCGACCACGAGCCGGTAGCGGGGGAAGTGACGGGCCACGACGAGCCCCGTCGCCATGAGCACCAGCGAGAGCGCGAGGTGCTCGCGCAGGGGCAGCTCGATCACCGCCCACAACCCGATGGGGAGGACACAGGCGATCACCGCGACCGCCGTGCGCGTGGAGCTGTCGCCGAGCCACTGGATCGGGGCTCGCAGCGCGGCGCGGAGCCGTCCGCTCACTGCACGGCCTCGGTGGCGAGCTCGCGGTGGTCGAGGCGGTCGTCGATCTGCTGGGCGATCGCGAAGAAGGCCTCGTCCAGCGCGGGGCCGGCCGTCCCCGCGACCACGTCCCAGGCGTCGTGGAGCGCGGCGAGCTCGGGGATGACGGTGTCGAAGTAGACGCTGCGCGCGCCCCCGTAGACCTCCTGCAGCCACGCGGCGTCCGGGCCCGAGCCCGGCTTCCAGCGTGTCAGCGCGATCCCCACGACCGGCGGGGCGCCCTCGCGACGCAGCTTCGCCCACAGCGGCGAGGGCGTGGCGATGGCGTCGCAGGGCAACACGGCGACGACGTGGTCGGCGACGGCGAGGCCCGCGTCGGTGAGCGTCGCGGGCGCGAGCGGGCAGTCGAGCAGGACGCGGTCGTAGGCGCCGACGGCGCCGGCGAGCGCGGCGCGCAGCGAGGCCGGCTTGCGGCGCAGCAGGTGCGCGATCGCGTCGCCGTCGAGGCTCCCCTGGTTGCCGGCCACGACGAGGTCGACGTTGGGGAGCAGCGTGTTGCGGGGCTCGACCGTCCGGCCGGAGGTCAACGCGTGCAGGAGCGTGTGCTCGGCCGCGCCGTCGACCGACGCGCCCAGCTGGAGCAGGCGGGCGAGCGGCTCGGCGAGGTCGAGGTCGGCGACCAGCACGCGCCGGCCCGCCAGCGACCACGCCAGCGCGAGCCCCATCGTCAGGGACGTCTGCCCCGACCGCGGCCTCGCGGAGGCCAGCGCGAGCACGGCCGGCGGCCCCGCCGCGTCGAGGTCGGGCAGCGGGGGCAGGTCCACCCGCTGCGGGCGCGCCTCGGGCAGGAGCCCGTAGGCGACGAGGAGCTCCAGCATGTCGCGTTCCATCCCCCGGACCCCTGCGGTCTGTTCGGGATGATGCCCTTCAGACCTTCGGAATCGTGTTCACCACGGCCAAGCGGTCAAGGGCGCGGCGGCGGCGGGGACGTCGGCTCGCTCGGCGTGTCAGAGGCCGAGCACGCGCCGGATGCCGACCACGATCTCCCGGTAACGGTCTCCGTCCTCGACCTGCTCGATGCGCAAGCTGTACAGCAGGTGCCCGGCCCCTCTGGAGAGCGTGCTCACGCGGGCGCCGACTTCCATCGGCGCGCGGTCGGGGAGGCCGAGGCGCAGGCGGACGGCGCCCTGCTCGACGAAGACGAGCCCGAAGTCCGTGGGCGTCGAGACCGTCCACTCGCCGGGCGAGAGGTCGACGAGGCGGGCGGCGCCCTGGGTCAGCGAGACCGGGCCGCCGTTGTGGGGGAGCACCTCGAGCACGAGCGCGCCGGCCTCGGTGTCCGCGCGGCGCCAGCCGTCGATGAAGCCGAGGAGCACGCCGTCCTGGGAGCGGTCGGGCACGGGCACCGCGGTGCGCAGCACGCTGGCCTCGAACGTCCAGGGCTGGCCCTCGAGCGAGAGCCAGCAGCGCACGTCGGTCCCGCCCCCGAGCACCTTGTCCGCGCCCGGCAACAGGAGCACGACGCCGCCGCGCTCGACCCGGATGACCTGCGCGCGCTTCCAGGCGCCGTTGCGGGGAAGGACCTCGCAAGGAGCCCGGAGCTCGGCAGCGCGCTCCAGGAGGCGGCGGGGGTCGTCCATCGGCGGGAACGTCTATCTCGAAGGGAGGGGAGGGGCGTGCCTTCGGGGCTCGTTCGCGTTCGGGTTCGCGTTCGGGTTCACGTTCGGGTTCACGGGCCCGTTCGCGGGCGCGAGGGGGGTGCGCGTGCGGGTGCGCGAGCGCGGTTCGAGGGTCGCGCACCCGCACGCGCACGCGCACGGGCCCGCCTCGCGTGGACGCCGACCCGGACGCGAACGAAGACGTGAACGAACCTCGAACGGATAGATCCTCCCCGATGCGCGTCGCCCACATCACGGACTTGCACGTCGAGGTCGTCCCCCGCGCCGGCCAGCTCCTCTCCAAGCGCGCCATCGGGGCCGTGAACCTCTACGTGTTCGGCCGCCACGCGCACTTCACGGAGGCCTCCGTCCGGGCGTGCGTCGACGCCGTGCTCGCCGCGGCGCCGGACATCGTGGTGTGCACCGGCGACTTGACGGCCACCGCCACGCCCGAGGAGTTCGTCCGCGCGCGCGAGCTGCTCGCGCCCTTGCTCGAGCGGTTCCCGTTCGTCACCCTGCCCGGCAACCACGACGTCTACACGCGCGGCAGCCTCGGGCGCTTCCGCGAGCACTTCGGCGCCTGGGCCCACGACGCCGCGTTCCCCTTCGTGATCCGCAACGGCGGCGTCGACTTCGTGTGCGTCGACGTCTCGCGCCCGGACTGGCTCTCGCGCGGCCAGGCCGGCGCCGACGTGCTCGCCCGGCTCGACGCGCTCCTCGCCGCGGGCACCGACCCCGCGGTGGTCCTCGTGCACTACCCGCTGCGCGACCGCCACGGCGAGCCGTACGGCCCCGCCACCCGCAGCATCGTCGACGCCGCCGCGCTCGAGGCGGTGATCGCCCGCGCCGGGCGCGTCGCCGCCGTGCTCCACGGGCACGAGCACCACGGCTACCGCACCGAGATCCCCCGCGCGGGCGGTGGACGGCCCATCCCCTCGTTCGACCCCGGCGCGAGCGGGTACGCGTGGCTCCCGGATCGCCGGCGCACCGCGCACTTCAACGTCTACGACATCGACGCGGACGGGGGGATCGCCGTGGAGAGGCTCGCGTTCGACGGGAGCCGGTTCGTGGCGGAGGTGGGGGGGGCGTACGCGACGGGGGGGTGAGGGCTCGTTCGCGTTCGGGTTCACGTTCGGGTTCGCGGGCGCGAGGGGGGTGCGCGTGCGGGTGCGCGGTTCGAGGGCACGCGTCGCCCGCTACAACGCCCCGATCTCCGCCAGCGACTCCCGCCCCAGCACCTTCCGCACGTCGTCCTTGATGTAGATCATCTCCTCGAACCCGGCGGCGAGGCCGTCGTGCTCGATGACGGGGCGGATGGCGAACATGCCGGACATGCGGACGGGGTTGAGGCGGTGGATGCGGTTGCGGCCGAGCAGCGTCGCCGCGTGGGCGGAGCGCGGGAAACCCGTCGCGAGCCAGCCCTCCTTCGGCAACACGCGGTGGCCCACCGCCTTCTTGCTGGCGAGGTCCATGCGGTGGTTGACCGCCCACGCCTGCGCGAAGATGAAGACCTCGCCCACGGTCTTCCAGCGCGACGCGTACCCGCAGCAGGCGCGCACGCACTCGCGCGCGACCTGCAGGACCGCGGGCTCCTCGCCGCCGCCGAAGTGGATGGTGGTGCCGACGTCGCCGTAGGCGTCGCCCGAGGCGGGGCCGAGGTCGATCGAGACGAGCTTGCCGGGCTCGAGCTTCACGCTGGCGCTGGGGCGCGGGAGCAGCGTGCCGGCGATGCGGTCGTCCACGAACACGTGGGGCGCGTGGAACCAGCCGTCGAACCCGTGCTCGCCGAGGCGCGTCTCCGCGAGCTCGAACACGTCGCGCTCGGACATCCCGGCCTCGAGCCGCTGCGTCACGTCGCGGAGCATCCCGATGGCGCGGCGCTGGGCGTCGTCGAAGGCGCGGATGGGTTCGGGCAGTTCCTGGCTCATGGCGCGCCTGCTATCCCACGCGGCGCCCACGCGACGCAACCGGAGCTACGGAACGGCGTCGTGGTTGAAGCGCTTCCAGTCGTCGTAGAGGGGCCCGTCGCCGTACAGGAGGCGGTAGGTCTGGAACGTCGAGAGCACCCGCTTCACGTAGTGGCGCGTCTCGCGGAACGAGATGGTCTCGACGTAGAGGTCGGTGGGGGCGTCCGGGCGCGCGGCGAGCCACTTGTCGGCGTTGCCCTCGCCCGCGTTGTAGCCGGCCAGCGCGAGCGCGCTGTTGCCCCTGTACCGTGCGTGGAGCGTGTCGAGGTACCAGGCGCCGATCTTGAGGTTGGTGGGCACGTCCCAGATCTTCGACGAGCTGTAGGCGAGGCCCATCCGCTTCGCGCAGCCGCTCGCGGTCGTGGGCATGAGCTGGGAGAGCCCGCAGGCGCCCGCGTGGCTCTTGATCTGGGGGTTGAAGTTCGACTCCTCGCGCACGAGCGCGTGGAACACCCGCGGGTCCCAACTGTAACCTTTCGCCGCCGTCTGCACGTCCTCCCAGTACTTGTTCGGGTAGGCGTGGCGCATCACCTTCCACGAGTTGGGCCCGAGCGCGGACGGCGGGTGGGTCTTGAGCCAGGTGCGCATGCGGTCGTGGGCGACGAGGAAGTCGCCCGCGCGCGTCTGGATGCTGGTGAGGATGGCCATCTCGCTGCCGGTCAGGGCCGCCTCGTCGAGCGTGTCGAGCTCGGCGAGGGCGTCGCGGTACAGGCCGAGCCGTGACAGCGCGAGCGCGTTCTGCACGGCGGGCTGGGCCACGAAGCTCTCGCGGACCTGCCAGGGGAGGTCGTCGCCGTCCATCTTCGGTCGGGCGAGCGCGGCGAAGCGCTCCGGCGCGAGCTCCGCGAGGCGCGAGGCGGCGAGGATGCCGTAGTAGTGCCAGGGCTCGCGCGAGGCGAGGGACTCGAAGCCGGCGATGGCGGCGTCGAGGCGCGTCTTGTCGGAGGTCAGCTTCTTCGGCTCGGTCAGCGAGGGCCACGCCCGCCACCGGGCCGCCCAGTACTCGCACGCGAGCACGTCGGTCGGCGCGCGCGACAGCGGCACCTCGAGCTGGCCGCGGTCGGCCCATCGGATGGCCTCCTCGACGTCGCCGGCGAGCCACGCGCCGAGGGCGAGCCGCCACGCGCTCTCCGCGGCGAGGTCGCCGGTGGGGTGGCGCTCGAAGCCCTTCGCCCAGAGCGCGCGCGCGCCGGAGAGGTCGCCCGCCTCCTGGAGCGCGATGCCGCCGAGCGCGTAGCCGTCGTCGGCCATCGAGTGGTCGGGGAAGAGCGCGGGGATCTTCGCGTAGACGCGCGCGGCGCCGGCCCAGTCCTTCTTGCGCTCGAGCGACTTGCCCGCGAGGTAGAGCGCCTTCGCGCCCCGGTCGTCGTCGTTGCCCTTGCAGCCCTCGCCGAGGGGCTCGAGCACCGACGCGGCGGTGGTGAGGTTGTTGAGCTTGTGCTGGGCGCGGCCGTAGGCGAAGCGGTAGACGCAGTCCTTCGCGGTGGTCTCGCCGAGGCGGTCGTCGAGCAGGTCGACGGCGGACGAGAAGCTGCCGGTCTCCTGGAGGCGGTCGGCGCGCCACGCGAGGTCGTCCAGCGACGGCTTCGGCATGCTGGCGGCGGCGGCCCTGTCCTCGGCGGTGCCGGGGTAGTGGCGGTAGAGGCGCCGCAAAAAACCGGTCGACTCGGGCGAGCCGAGCCCCGCGCGCTGGGCGAGCGCCCACAACGCGAGCGAGGAGCCCGGCGCGGGGTCGGGCCGGGCGGCGAGCTTCGCGTAGACGTCGCGCGCGTCGTTGCGGCGGCTCGCCTTCTCGTACGCCTCGGCGAGGCCGAGCTGGGCGCGCACGTCGACGGGGCCGGCGCCGTTCACCTTCTGGAAGGCCTCGGCGGCCTCGACGGCCTTGTCCCCGGCGAGCAGCACCTCGCCCACGACGAGGTGGACGTAGGCGGGCGGCGGATCCTGGGCGGCGAGCACCGGCTCGACCAGCGACGCCGCCTCCTTCGCGCGGCCGGCGCGCTGGAGCGCCCAGGCGAGGAGGAAGGCGTGGTCGCCCGCCTGGCGGCCGGCGAGCTTCGTGCGGTCCATCGCCTGCAGGAGCGGGACGGCGGCGGCCCAGTCGCGGGCGGACAGCGCCGTGGCGAGCGCCGGCGAGAGCGGCAGCGCCGGATCGAGCGCCGCGTCGGGCAGCGCCGCGGTGGGGCCGGCGGGGACGGGGTCGGCGGGGCGGGTCTGGGCGAGCGCCCAGCCGAGGAGGGGCAGGAGCAGGGTGGGCACCGGGGGGGATCCTTGCAGACGGGGGGCGGGCCAACAGTGTAACGTACGCGGCATGCGGATCTTCCTCACGGATGCGGATCGCGCGTCCGCGAGGGCGGCGCTCGCGCGGTGGGCGGGGCTGGTGGTCCTCGCCGCGCTCGCCGTCTACTTCTTCCGCAGCCCGCTCGTGCAGCCGCTGCGGATGCTGGCGGTGCTCTTCCACGAGGCCGGGCACGTGCTCGCCGCGGTCGCGACGGGCGGGCGCGTGGAGGAGGTGGCCGTGCAGCTGGGGGAGGGGGGGTACACGAAGTACTGGGGGGGGAGCCCGATCCTCGTGACGCAGGCGGGCTACCTCGGCTCGCTGCTCGCCGGCCTGGGCCTCGTCGCGCTGGCGAAGGGGCCGGCGCGCGTCGGGTGCTCGGCGGTGGGGCTCTTCGTATTGGGGATCTGCGCGCTCATGCCCGCGCTGACGATGGGCCAGTTCTACGCGGCGGGGCTCGGGTGCGCGTTCGTGCTGCTCGGCGTGCGCGGGGCCGAGGCGGTGTGTCGTTGGGTGCTGCGGGGCATCGGGGTCTTCAGCGTGCTCTACGCGCTCGCCGACGTC
Organism: Myxococcota bacterium; assembly: GCA_049322475.1. Taxonomy (GTDB): domain Bacteria; phylum Myxococcota_A; class UBA796; order UBA796; family SXON01; genus JBMOQZ01. The sequence goes on from JBMOQZ010000029.1 coordinate 35,695, forward strand.
CACGCGGACGCCGGCGTGGGCGACGCGGCGATCCTCGCGGCGCGGACGGGCGTTCCCGCGATCGTGTGGACGGGGTCGTGGCTGTTCACGGGGGTCGCGCTCGTCTGGGTGACGAGGCGATGGATCCTGTGAGGCCGGGCGGGTCGCGGCGCGCCTTTTTCGAGGCGCTCCGGGACTCCGCGGCGGCGAGGGCGGCGTTGCAGGCGACGCTGCGGGACGCCCCGTACGCGGCGTACTTCTGGGAGACGCCGCCGCTCTCGCCGGCGACCGCGCACCTCCCCGCCGAGTACGCGATCGTCGACGCGCCCGCGCTCGCCCGCGTCGAGCCCGACATGGCCGGCTTCGCGAGCGAGCTGCGGGGACGGCGGGTCGCGTCCTTCTGGAACCTCAGCCGCGACGCGCTCCTCGTCGTGCCCGCCGACGAGGGGATCGCGTACCCGCACCTCGCGGCGTTCGCGCGGTCCGCGCCGCCGGACGTCTCCGATTTGTTCTGGCGGAAGGTGGCCGAGGAGGCGCTGGCGTGGGACCGCGGGCCCGTGTGGGTGAGCACGCACGGGCTGGGCGTGTACTGGTTGCACGTGCGGCTGGACGTGAGGCCGAAGTACTACCGGCACGCGGGGTATCGGTGAGCGGGGGGCGTGCACGAGTCGGGGACCTGAGCGTCAGGTGGGCGGGTCGTGCGCGGTGGGCGTGCACGAGTCGGGGACCTGAGCGTCAGGTGGGCGGGTCGTGCGCGGTGGGCGCGCGCCACGGGGGGACCTGAGCGTCAGGTGGGCGGGTCGTGCACGCCAGGCGTGCACAACGGGGGGACCTTGCCAGTTCCAGAAACTCTGGCCGCTCCCGTTCCGGAAACTCTGGCCGCACCTCTGGGGGAGGTTCGAGGTGAGGCCGGGAGACGACAAGGAAGGCACGCGGCGGCGTAGCGAGGCGGCGGAGGCCG
>JBMOQZ010000030.1:0-3988 GCA_049322475.1 Myxococcota bacterium
GGGTCCCCGGACCCGACGCCGACGACGTGCTCCAGGACGCCCTGCTCCGCATCCACCTCGGCGTGGGCGCCCTGCGCACGCAGGAGCGCCTCCTGCCGTGGGTCTACCGGGTCGCCCGCAGCGCGATCGTCGACCACCACCGGCGCGCGCGCCCTGTCCGGCCCACGTCCGCGGAGGAGCCGCTCTCCGAGGAGCCCGCGCCCAAGGTTCGCGCGGCGCTCGCGGCGTGTGTCACGCCGTTCCTCGACGCGCTCCCGCCCGAGCAGGCGGAGGCCCTGCGCCTCACCGACCTCGGCGACCTCACGCAGGCCGAGGCGGCCGAGCGCCTCGGGATCCCGCTCCCGACGCTCAAGGCGCGGGTGCAGCGCGGCCGTCGGCGCCTCCGCGCGGAGTTCGAGGCCTGCTGCGAGCTCGTGATGGACGGGCGGGGTGCGGTCATCGAGGCGACGCCGCGCGGGTGCGGGCGCGCGTGACCGGCCCGGACTCCCACCTGCCCAAGCCCGCGGGACCGCTTCCCGTACCCGACGTGGATCGGGCCGCAAGGACGGCGACCCGCCGGCCGTGTTCTGGCGCGCGAAGCTCCGCCTCGACGCCGTCCCCGCCGACGTGCTCGCCGAGGCGCTGCGCACGGGCGTGCTCGCCGGCGAGCTCGACCTCACCGACGCAGAAGGGATGCCCCTCTGCGCGTCGGTGCGCCCGCCGGCGATCCGCTGGAGCGCCGGGCCCTAGCCCTTCGCCTGCGAGTAGACCGCGAAGCCGGCGCCCTGCGGGTCGACACCGCCGACGACGCGCCCCCCGCCGGGGACGTCCATCGGCCCCATCAGGAGGGTGGCGCCGAGCGCCTTCGCGCGCTCGCCGGCGGCGTCGGCGTCTTCGACGTTGGCGTAGAAGAGCCAGGACGACGGCGGCCCCTCCGGGGCCTTCGGCCCGATGCCGCCCATCGGCTGGTCCGCGGCGCGGCCGAACATGCGGTACGTGACGCCGGGCGCCATCTCCATCGCGCCCGTCTCGACCCAGCCGAACAACGCGCTGTAGAACGCCCACGCCGCCTCGGGGTCCGAGGTCCAGAGCTCGTTCCAGGAGAAGCGCCCGGGCTCCCGCGCGTCGATCGGCGGCGCGGGATCGCTCGGCTGCATCACGCAGAAGACGGCGCCCGTGGGGTCGGCGAGGACGGCGAAGCGGCCGACGTTGGGGATCTCGTGGACGGGCGCGTGCACCGTGGCGCCGAGCTCGACCGCGCGCGCAAAGGTGGCGTCGACGTCGTCGACGGTGACGGTGCCCATCCAGCGAGGGCGCCCCTCGGGCTGCTGGGCCGCCTCGAGGCTCATGAGGCCGCCGACGGCGCCCTTCGCGTTGGTCCACATCGTGTAGGCCATCGCGGGGTCGGGCCAGTCCTGGGTGCCCCAGCCGACGACCTCGCCGTAGAAGGCCTTCGCGGCGGCCGTGTCCTTCGTCAGGAGCTCGTGCCAGGAGAAGAGACCGGTGTTCGGGGACGTACGCATGCTGTTCTCGCTCGGGTGAAGGGGTGGCCCCCGGCCGGGCTCGGCCGGGTCCTCGCTGATAACCTGAACAGATAATCAGGCAAGCATCTGTTCAGCCGTTCCTAACGCTTGCGCTCCTCCGAGCCGGGCGATAACATACAACCACATGGTTGTAGAATCCGCCGAGGCCGAGCTGAGCCGCCTGTTCCGCGCCCTCGCGGACGCCACGCGGCGCGACATCCTCCGGCGCACGCTGGTGGGCGCGGTCTCGGTCAGCGGGCTCGCCGCCGACTACGACATGTCGTTCGCCGCCGTCCAGAAGCACGTCGCCGTGCTCGAGGAGGCGGGCCTCGTCGCGAAGGTCGCCGCCGGGCGCGAGCGGCTCGTGCGCGCCGACCCCGCGCAGATCGCCCGGGCCCGAGCCTGCCTCCACGAGCTCGAGCTGATCTGGCGACACCGTCTCACTGGACTGGACGCCGTTCTGTCCGAACCCGAGGAGTAGAGTCCATGCCCGTCACGTCGATCGTCTCCGACCCCGCCACGCTCACCCTCACGGCGACGGGCGAATACCCCGTTCCCGTCGAGCGCCTGTGGAAGGCGTGGGCGGATCCCCGCCAGCTCGAGCGCTTCTGGGGCCCTCCGCAGTGGCCCGCCACCTTCACCCGCCACGACATGACCGAGGGCGGTCGCGCCGAGTACTTCATGACCGGCCCCCACGGCGAGACGAGCCGCGGCTACTGGCGGTTCGTGCGCGTCGAGGCGCCACGCGCCTTCGAGGTCCTCGACGGCTTCGCGAACCCCGACGGGACCCCCAACCGCGACTTCCCGGAGATGCGGATGGTGTTCCGCTTCGAGGCCACGCCCACCGGCTCGCGCTTCGTGGGGGTGACCACGTTCCCCAGCGTCGAGGCGATGGAGCGGCTGCTCGCGATGGGCATGCAGGAGGGCCTCACCGCCGCGCTCGGGCAGCTGGACGACGTGCTCGCCGACCTCCGCGCGCACGCCGCCGCCTTCCGCGCCGCGCTCACCCTCGTCGACGACACCCACGTGGTCGTCACCCGCGAGGTCCGGGGCACCATCGAGCAGGTCTGGCGCTGCCATCACGAGCCGGCGCTGATGAAGCGCTGGATGCTCGGGCCTCCCGGGTGGACCATGCCCGTGTGCGAGGTGGCGGCCGAGGTCGGGCGCACCTACCGCTACGAGTGGCAGAACGAGGCGGACGCGAGCCACTTCGGCTTCACGGGCGAGCTCCTCGAGATCGAGGCCCCCCGCCGCGCGGTCACGACGGAGCGGATGATCGGCATGGACGGACCCGGGACCGTGAACGAGCTGATCCTGACGCCTCTCCCGGGCGGCCGCACGCGCATCGAGGTGCGGATCACCTACCCGTCGAAGGAGATGCGCGACGCCATCCTCGCCACCGGCATGGTCGACGGCATGGAGGCTTCGTACGCGCGGCTCGAGGAGGAGGTCTCGCGGCCGGCGGCGTAGCGAGGCCGGACATGCGAAGGCCCCTCCCCGCGCGAGCGAGGAGGGGCCTTCTTTCGATGGCGGGGTGTACCGGAACAGGCTCGAACTTTCCGCCTCTTCCCCGAGCCGCAAGCGCGCGTTCAGATGGCCCGGTTCGAGGTAGCTTTCAGCGGGTCGAACGTTCCTGCAAGAATGCGGGAGGCGACGTCGGTGTAGGCATGCACACCTCTGGCCTCCCCGTTCCGTTCTGCATACACTCATACGCAAACGTATGCAGGCTGAATCACCACGCTCCCGCGCCCTCGGTCTTCTCCAGGGAGGCGCCGTCCGGCGCACGCGCGACTTCGCCGCCATCGGAGTTCCCCGCGTGGTGCTCACCCGCCTGGTCCGGGATGGAGAGATCGAGCGCATCGGGCGTGGCCTCTACGCGTTGGTCGGAACTGGCGGCGACGCCAACCGGGAGCTCGCCCAGGTCGCCCTCCGTGTCCCCCAGGCCGTCGTTGGGCTGCTTTCCGCGCTCCGGTTCCACGACATGACGAGTGAGAGCCCCCACGAGGTGTGGGTGTTGCTACCCCGTGGGTCACGACGGCCGGTCCTCGACTACCCGCCGCTGCGTGTGTCGTGGGTCGCCGCGCCCCTCTTCGCTGATGACATCGAGGAGCACGAGATCGAGGGGGTACCCGTCCGGGTGACTTCGCCCGCGCGCACGGTCGCCGAGCTCTTCAAGTACCGCAATCGCGTCGGCATCGATGTTTGTGTGGATGCGCTCCGTGCGCTCCTCGCCCGCGACCGAACGGCGCGCCCCGAGCTGCGCCACAGCGCCGAGCGCCTCCGCGTGGCCGAAGTCATGCGGCCCTACCTCGAGGCCCTGTCGTGACCCTGGCCGCCTCGGTTCACGCGCGGCTGGTCAACCACGCGCGCGCCACCGGTGACGTCGCTCAGGACGTGCTCGTCCGGTACGCGAACGAGCGGCTCCTCTACCGGCTGTCGCAGGTGGAGGCCGGCCGAGGCTTCGTCCTCAAGGGCGCGACGCTCTT
>JBMOQZ010000031.1:0-36320 GCA_049322475.1 Myxococcota bacterium
GCCGACGCTGGTGTCGCCGACGCTGGTGTCGCCGCCCGAGTCGGTGGTGGCGGTGTCGCCGGTGTCGGCGGGGGGCGGCTGGGGGCCCGCCGTCGCGGCGAACGTCAGCGAGATCGTGAACGTGCCGGTCGCGGCGGGCGTGAACGTGAAGTAGTCGGGGTCGCCGTACTCGGCGCCGATGCCCTCGGGCGTCCAGCTCTTCACGTTGCCGGTCACGACGGCGGTGCGGTACGGCAGCGCCGAGGTGCCCTCGGGCCCGAGGCCCTGCGGGGCGTCGAGCAGGTCGTTGGTCTCGGTGCGCGTGTCCACCTCTTCGAGGGTCACGGGCGGGATCTCCACGGTGCCGGTGACCACGGTGTGGTCGATCCCGGTCTCGTCGGGCCGGCAGGCGGCGAACGTGAGGAGCGCGAGGATGGTGCGGTTCATCAGAACTCTCCCCGGACGCCGAACTGGAAGTAGCGCGGCGCCTGATACTCGATGGGCGTACCGTAGATGGGGTCGCCGTTCTCGTCGACGTACACACCGTCGCCGGTCTCGTTCCCGTACGCGGTGTTGACGTCGACGACCGTGCGATCGTTGAACACGTTGAAGCACTCGGCCGTGACGTCGAAGGTCGTCGTCTTCCCGGCCTTCACCGTGACGCCCGCCTTCAGGTCCGTGCGGGAGTACATCGGGAGGCGGTCGGTCTCGCTCTGGTCGCCGTAGAGGTACCAGCCCTGGTTGTACTGGTCGTAGTAGCTCGGGCGATACGGCGCGCCGGACTCCGCGATGAAGTTCCAGCCGGCGAGCAAGCCCAGCGAGAGGTTGTCGGAGAGCTGCCAGAGGTCCGGCTTGCGCGCGGAGCCGAGGAGCTTGATCTGGTGGGTGCGGTCGTAGGGGAGGAGCCCGATCTCCTCCTCGGCCTGCTCGGGGTTGTCGAGCTGGCCGCCGATGTTCTGCTCGTCCTTGTTGCCCCAGGCGCGCGACCAGGTGTAGCTGCCGAGGATGCCGATGCCGTCGTCGAACTGCCGCGACATGGCCAGCTCGAACGAGGTGTACTCGACGAACACGTCCTCGGCGGTGCGGACGCGGTAGATGGCCTCGTTCGTGCCGTTGCGGTAGCCGATGACGTCGGTCCCGTCGGCGTTCCAGACGAGGTTGATCTCGTCGTCCTCCCAGAAGCCCGCGGCGTACTCGTAGGTGAACGTGCCGTCGATGGCCCAGCCGTTGCCGAGGTCGCGGGCCACGCCGACGTCGAACTCGTCGGACCAGGGGAGGTCGATGTCGCTGTGGATGGGGTTGGCGGCCGCCTGCGAGAAGACCGGCTCGGAGCCCCAGTCCCCCGCCTCCTCGTCCCACAGGAAGAGCTGGTAGCCACGGCCCTTCTTGTGGAGGAGATCCGACATGAGCAGGAAGCCCGAGTCGTAGAAGCGGCCGTAGTAGGCGTGCGCGTTCGTCTTGCCGTCGTTCGTCACGTCGAAGGCGAGGCCGAAGCGCGGCGAGAACGTGGTCTTCACGTAGGCGATCTGGTCGCTGTCGTCGGAGAGCTCGGAGTGGTCCATGCGCACGCCCGGCCGCACCGTGAGGCGCTCGATCGGGTTCCAGACGTCCTGCAGGTACGCCGAGATCAGGAAGCCGTAGAGCTTGGTCCCGAGCTCCCCGTCGTACTGCTGGAGCATGTACGGCGTGTAGCTGTCGAGGTCCGCGTTGTCCTCGGCGTACGTCCAGAACTCGAGGGCGTCGTAGCCGGGGAACTGGTCGTCGTTGCGGAGGTACTCGCCCTGCACGCCGACCTTGATCTGGTGCTCGCCGAGCAGGTCGGCGAACTGCGTGAACGAGGACGTCAGCGACGCGCGCTTGCGGCGGCTCGAGTAGGAGTACGGGAAGCTGCCGGCGTTGAAGCCGTCGGGGTCGTACGCGAGCCAGCGATCGTCGAGGCTCTCGGTGCACCGGGCGATCGACTCCATCGACTCCGCCTGGTCCTTGCAGTTCACCGAGTAGTAGTCGATGTCCGACTCCTGGAAGAACACCTGCGAGTGCAGGATGCTCTTCGGGTTCGGCGTGAACAGGTGGCTGGCCGACACCATCCACCCGCCCTGCTCCTGGATCGTCTCGCCGTTGGAGAGCGTGTAGACGGAGCTGTAGTACTCCTCGACGTTCTCGATGTAGGTAGGATCGCCCTGACCGTGCACCGCGATCTGGTGCTTGTCGTTCGCGCGCCAGGTGAGCTTGGCGAACCAGTAGGCGGAGCGCCACTCGGCGGGGAGGACGGGCTCGTCGGCGGGGCGGTCGACGTCACCGGAGACGTACACGCCGTTGCGCGCGAGGTTGCCCTCGACCGACACGAAGAACCAGAGCTTGTCCTTCATCACCGGGCCGCCGAGGTTCAACGCCATGCTCGCGTCGTAGAACTCGGGGATCTCCTCGGGCTCGTCCGGCAGCGGCTCGTAGGCCTGCAGCTTGTTGTTCGAGTACAGGAACGTCGCGTCGCCGTGGAGCTTGTTGCCTCCGGACCGGGTCACGACGTTGATCGCGCCGCCGAGGGCGCGGCCGTACTCGGCGTCCATGCCGCCGGTGATGACCTGCACCTCTTCGATCGCGTCGAAGTTCATGTTCTGGGAGAAGGTGCCGGTCGTCGGGTCGGTGTTGTTGAGGCCGTCGACGTAGAACTGGTTGCTGTCCTCGAACGCGCCGCGCACGTTCGGGTTCGCGCCGCCGGTGACGCCCGGGGCGAGCGCCGTGGCGGACTGGTAGCTGCGGCCGCGGTTGGGGATGTCGCGGAGCGTCTCGCGCGTGAGGACCGCGCCCGTGCGGACGTTCTGCACGTCGACGGTCGGCTTGACCTCCTCGACGGTGAGCTCCGCGCCGGGCGTCGCGAGCTTCATCACGACGTCGAGGCTGGACGTGCCGCCGGTGACGACGAGGAGGCCCGTGGCCTTGTACGGGAGGAAGCCGTCCTTGTTCGCCTCGACGGTGTACTCGCCGGGGGGCAGGGCCGGGAAGCGGAAGTCGCCGTCGGCGTTCGACGAGACGGTGGCGCCGCCGATGTAGTTGGGGCCGGACACCTTCACGGTGACGCCGGGGATGCCGAGGCCGTCGGCGTCGGTCACCGTGCCGCGGATCTGGCCGGTGACTTCCGCCGCGTACGCCGGGCCGGCGGCGAGCAGGGCGAGTAGCTGCATCGAGGAGGTTACCAAGGGGCGACTCCGGTGCGGGGCGGCGCCTGCTACCACAACCGGCAGGCAGAGGGCAAGCACCCCCATGAACATCACCTCCTGGAACGTGAACAGTCTCCGGGCCCGCCTCGACCGCGTCCTCGCGTGGGTGGACGCCCACGAGCCCGACGTCCTCTGCATGCAGGAGGTGAAGTGCGTGGACGGCGAGTTCCCGTTCGAGCCCTTCCGCGCGCGGGGCTACCACGTCGAGACGTTCGGCCAGAAGACCTACAACGGCGTCGCCATCGCGTCGCGCGCGCCCATGAGCGACGTGGCGCGCGGACTCCCCGACGCGGGCGACCCCCAGGCGCGGGGCATCACGGCGCGCGTCGACGGCGTCCGCGTCGTGAACCTCTACGTGCCCAACGGCGGCGACCTCACGTCCGACAAGTACACCTACAAGCTCGGCTGGCTCGAGAAGCTGAAGGACGCCGTCTCGCCCTTCTGCGGCGAGCCGCTCGTCGTCTGCGGCGACTTCAACATCGCGCCTTCCGACGACGACGTGTACGACCCCGCCGGCTGGAAGGGGCAGGTCCTCTGCAGCGACGCCGAGCGGGAGCGGTTCCGCTCGCTGCTCGACCTCGGGCTCGTCGACGCCTTCCGCGTGTTCGAGAAGCGCCCGCGCCAGTACACCTGGTGGGACTACCGCGGGAACATGTGGTCGCAGAACAACGGCCTCCGCATCGACCACCACCTCCTCTCCCCGCAGGTCGCGGCGCGCGCGATCGACGTGACGGTGGACCTCGACGAGCGCGGGCGCACTCAGGCGAGCGATCACGCGCCGGTGACGCTGCACCTACGGGATTGACGTGGGGCGGGCGGGACGCCCGCCCCCACGATCAACGCCCGCCCCCACGATCATCTCCGTCGTGCTGACAGCTGACAGATCAGTCTGCGAGATCGCGCACGAGCCCCTTGGCGAGCCCACAGAGCTGAATCTCGAGCTCCCGCGTGAGCGCGAGCTGCCAGTCCTCCACCGCCCCCGTGACGCCGTCCCAGAGCGTGGGCGCGTCGGCGAGGGCGGCGACCCGGGCGCGGAGCACGCGCTCGGCGGCCTCGCACGCCTCGGCGAGCCCGGCGGCGCCGGCGTCGAGGCGGGCGCGGGTCGCGGCGGGGTCCTTCGCGCGCGCGATCACGGGCTCGAGGTGCGCGACCGTCTTCCTCCACCCCGTCGCGGCGCGCCCACCGAGGCCCTCCACGAGGGCGAGCAGCGGCGCGGTCGCCGCGTCGAGGCGCCCGGCGGCGAGCCCGCGGTCGAGCCCCGCGCGCATCGCGGCGTTCACGCCCTTGTGGAGGTCCTGGAAGGGCTGGAGGGTGGGGACGAGGGCGTCGCTGAAACGCTCGACCACGGCCTTGTCGTCGGGGTCGCCCACCATCACGCGGCCGAGCTCGGCGGCGCCGACCTCCCACGCGCCCACCACCGAGGAGCCGGCCTTCTTGATCTCGGCGTCGACCTGCTCGACGAGCTCCTCCCACGCCTCGCGCTGCGCGGGCCCGAAGCCCTGGCCCGCGCGCGAGGGACCCTGACGCCGAAGAAGCCCCCGCAAGCGCGACCGGATGCCCATCCCCCGAGCCTAGCGCACCGGCGCCTCCGCCGAAAGGGTATCCTTGCCGCCATGCCGACCGACGACCCGGGCGACAAGCCCCCCGGCTACGGGCCGACCGCACCCCGACCCCGCCCGATCCCGCTCTCGCCGGGCCGCCAGCCGACGCTCCCTCCGGAGGACCCCAACGCGCTTCGGCGTCCGGGCACGCTGCCGCCGGACACGTTGTCGCCGTACGCCCGCCGACAGCCGACGCTCCCTCCGCAGGAGAACGAGCCGCCGCCGCTCTTGCGGAAGCCGAACCCCACCACGCTGCCGCCCCAGCCGTCGCCGCACGCTGCGGTCGCGGTGGGCGCGACGCCGTCGGCCCAGGGCATGTCCGGCTCGCCGATGATGGAGCTCCCGACCGACGTGCGCTTCCAGCCGAAGGAGCCGCGCACGTGGGAGGAGTCCGGCGTCGACCCGCTCTTCGCCGAGAACCTGCTGTTGCGCTACCTGCTCGTCGCCGTCAGCGACAGCGGGCGGAACATCGCGCAGGAGACCTGCCTCGCGGTCCCGATGGTGAAGGACCTGCTCGACCAGCTCAAGGCGAACAAGCTGGTCGTGCACCGCGGCTCGACCGCGATGGGCGACTTCATCTTCGAGCTCACGGACATGGGCCGCAACAAGGCGGTCGAGTCCCGCCGCGCGACCTGGTACGTCGGCCCCGCGCCGGTGCCGTTCGCCGCCTTCATCGCCAGCATCAAGGAGCAGTCGCTCTCCCACCGCACGCTGTCGGTCGAGGACCTCGCCCGCGCGTTCCAGGACCTGATGGTCTCCGAGCAGCTGCTCGAGCGCCTCGGCCCGGCGATCCACAGCGGCAAGGCGATGTTCCTCCACGGCGATCCCGGCAACGGCAAGACGAGCCTCGCCGAGCGCATCACCGGCTGCTTCGGCGACCAGATCTGGATCCCGCAGACGCTGCTGATCGACGGGCACGTGGTCAAGCTCTACGACCCCGCCACCCACGAGCTGGTCGACCCGAACTTCAAGCCGCTCACGCCGCAGGAGAAGCTCGACCGCCGCTGGGTGAAGATCAAGCGCCCCACGGTGGTCGCCGGCGGCGAGCTCACGATGGAGATGCTCGAGATCCAGGCCAACATCGTGACGAACGTGCACGAGGCGCCGCTGCAGCTCAAGGCGGCGTGCGGCACGCTCGTCATCGACGACTTCGGCCGCCAGCGCATGCCCGCGCAGGAGCTGCTCAACCGCTGGATCTTCCCGCTCGAGCGGCGCATCGACTTCCTCAAGCTCCCGGACGGCCGCAAGATCAGCTCGCCGTTCGACCTGCTCCTCGTGTTCTCGACCAACCTCGAGCCCCGCGACCTCGTGGACGAGGCGTTCCTCCGCCGCATCCCGTACAAGATCCACGTCGACGACCCCGACGAGGAGGAGTTCAAGACCCTCGTGGAGATCGTCGCGAGGAAGAACAACGTGCAGATCGTGCCCGGCTCGATCGGCTACCTGATCGAGCGCCACTACAAGAAGACGGGCCGCCCGCTGCGCTTCTGCCACCCGCGCGACCTCCTGCTGCAGATCCTCCACCAGTGCGACTTCGAGCGGCGCCCGCGCATCGCGGGCCCGGTCGACTGGGATCGCGCCGCCGCCAACTACTTCGGCGTGATCTGAGGCCTCAGGCTGTAGGAATCAAAGAAATGCCGCGGCGCGTGCCCGTCCTGATCGTGTCCGGCTTCCTCGGGAGCGGGAAGACCACGCTCGTCCGCCGCCTGCTCGCCCGCGCCCAGGCCGCGGGCGAGCGCGTCGCCTTCGTCAGCAACGAGCTCGGCGAGCTCGGGATCGACGAGGCGCTCCTCGGCGCCGGCGAGCAGCGGTTCGTCGAGCTCGCCGGCGGGTGCGTGTGCTGCAAGCTGTCCGACGAGCTCGTCGAGACGCTGCAGGCCCTCCGGGAGAAGGTCGACCCCGACCGGATCGTGATCGAGACGAGCGGCGTCGCGCTGCCGTTCGAGACGCAGCTCAACCTCTACCGGCCCCCCGTCGCCGAGTGGGTGGGCGACGAGGCCGTCGTCGTGGTGGTGGACGCCGAGACCTTCGGGAAGGACGGCGGCCGCACCTTCGAGGACCAGGTGAGCGGCGCGGACCTGCTCGTGCTCCACAAGACCGACCTCGTCGGCGACGTCGCCCCGCTCGTCGCGCGCCTGAACGAGATGAACCCGGGCGCGCCGGTCGTCCCCGCGCGCTACGGCGACGTCGAGCCCGAGCTCCTCTTCCCCACCGGGCCGCGCGTCGAGAAGGTGGCCCACCGCGACCACGGCCACGAGGCGTTCGAGGCCGTCGAGCTCGCCGTGCCCGACGGCCTCTCCGAGGACGAGGCGCACGCGTGGATCTCCGACCGCCGCGGCCTGCGCACGAAGGGCTTCGTCCGCACCCGCGCCGGCGTGCGGATCGTCCAGGGGGTCGGCCGGCGCCTCGAGCTGACCGATCCGGGCGACCTCGTCGTGCGGCCCGAGCTGCTCAACCGCGTCGTCGTGATCCGACGCTCGTCACACGATCGTCACGAACCGCATTAAGCCGGGCGCTGGTGCACGCGCCTCGTCTCCAGATCCACGACCAGTTCCAGCTCGAGCTCAAGCTCGACACGCCGCTCGACCCGACGGCGCGGCGCTCGCGCCGGACGTTCGAGGCCTGGATGTTCTTCCCGAACTCCCTCGGGATCGACGAGCCCGCGTTCCGCCGCGAGGACTTCTACGAAGACCTCGTCGCCCACGTCCGCTTCCAGACGCCGAAGATGAGCCTCGCGCGGCTGTTCGACGACGCCGACTCGCCCGGGGGCTGGCTCGCGCGGCACGAGCGCGCGCTCACGTCGGGCTCGGCGAGCGCGCGGGAGCTGGGCCACGCGCTGCGCGAGATCCGCCTGCTCGCGGCGGTGTTCCGCTCCAACCTGCGCGACGAGACGGGCTACCTGCTCGCCCACCTCCGCAACGGCCAGCGAGGGGTGGTCGCCGAGCACCTCGAGGCCACCACCCGCTTCGTCGGCGAAGCCCGCGCCGCGCTCGCCCGCTTCCGGGATTTGCGCCGCCGCTTCCTCGACGCGCGCACGCCCGACGGCCTGCGCGAGGCGCTCATCGCCATCGACGACTTCGTGTCGCTCCAGGCGGTGGAGGCCTGGTTCCGGCTCGTCGAGGTGCTCGAGGACCGGCCCGAGGCGGGCGCGGTGCGGGACGGGCTGCTCGACGCGGTGCGATCCGAGACCACGCACCGCGTTGGCGTGGGCCACACCGGGCCCCTCGAGGTCGAGGACCCGCTGCGCAACGAGTTGTTCGTGACGCGGCTCAACGCGCTCAAGAAGTACGTGCTCGCGGTGCTGCACCTGCGCCTCGTGACGAGCCGCCGCGCCGAGCGCGTGCAGGACCTGCTCTTCGGCATCGCCGCGGCGGTCGCGATGACGCTCGCCGTCATCCTGCAGCTCGCGGCGCTCTGGACCGTGGGCACGCCCTCGGGGTGGCTCGACGTCGGGACGATGGCCTCGTTCGTGGCGCTCATGGTGGGCGGCTACATCCTGAAGGACCGGGTCAAGGACCGGCTCCGCCTCTGGTTCGCCGCGGGGATGCCCCAGTGGCTCTACGACCGCCGCCAGAACCTCTGCGTCGAGGCGACCGGCGTCCACATCGGCGCGGTCGAGGACACCGCGCAGCTCGTGCGCACGCGCGAGCTCCCGCCGGACGTCGCGCGCGTCCGCGAGCACGGCGAGGAGCCGCTCTTCGCCGGCATGCGCGCGGAGGAGGACGTCGTCCACTTCCGCCGCGTCGTCCTCGTCGACGGGCGCCGGGCGAAGGCGCAGGCGCCGGAGATGTCGGCCCTCAACGAGATCCTCCGCTTCAACGTGCGCCGCTGGATCCGCCGCATGGACGAGCCGATCCGCTGGCTCTACCGCCTGCAGCCCGACGGCCGCATCGAGCGAGTCCCGGGCGGCAAGACCTACCGCGTGACGATGGTGCTGGCGCAGCGCGAGCACCCGAAGGCCCGCCCCACCTACGAGAAGTTCACGGTCGTGCTGACGCGCGAGGGGATCGTGCGGGTGGAGCCGGGCGGGAGCTTCTGACGGGGGCGGGCGATCGGTCCCGCGTCACGTCGTCCCCTCCCCTCACGCTGGACGCCGAGGACACCTGCGTGATGTACGAGGGGCAGTACGACCTCGAGGACGCGCAGCTGCTCGATTGCTACGCGGCCGCCTACGCGAGCGCCGACTGCGGCACGTCCGAGGGCTACGGCGCGGCGACCGAGGGCATGTACGCCTGCGCGGGCTGACGCCCCCGCGCCGCCGCGGCGGCGCTACAATTCGTGCGATGGCCTCGACCGCTTTCCGACGCGCGACGCTGGACGACCTCCTGAAGGCCGAGGCGGAAGGGCTCGCCTGCGAGATCGTAGGGGGCGAGCTCGTGCGGAAGGCGATGGCCGACGACGAGCACGGCGCGGCGCAGTGGGCGCTCGCGGGCTCGCTCGACCCCGACTTCGGCAGGCGCGGCGGAGGTCGTCGGCCCGGCGGGTGGTGGCTCCGCACCGAGGTGGACGTCTTCTTCGACCCTGATCACGTCCTGCGGCCCGACGCCTCCGGGTGGCGGCGAGACCGGGTTCCGGAGATGCCCCGCGAGTTTCCCGTCCGGATCGCGCCGGACTGGGTCTGCGAGATCCTGTCGCCCTCCACCGCCGGCCGCGACCTCGGCGTGAAGCGCGACGTCTACCACCGCGGGAACGTCGGCCACTACTGGGTGATCGACCGCGCGCACCGCCTGCTCGAGGTGTACGTCCGCGGCGAGCGCGCGTACGAGCTGGTGCTGGCGGCGGGGGACGCGGAGACGGTCCGCGCGCCGCCCTTCGACGCCGTCCCCTTGTTCGTCGGGCGCCTCTTCGGGATCGATCCGCCGGACGAGGATTAGCCGAAGTACGCGGCGATCCGCCGCCGCTGCAGCTTCCCCAGCGCGTTCCGCGGCAGGCTCTCCACGAACACCCACCGCCGCGGCCGCTTGAGCCCCGAGAGCCCGCGCGCGGCGGCCTCGAGCGACGCGCGCAGCGCCGGCTCCGGCACGGTCCCGTCGGGCACCACCGCGGCGACCACCACCTCGTTGAGGTCGGCGTCCGGGAGCCCGCACACGCCGATCTCGGCGACGCCCGGGACCCCGCGCAGGTGCTCCTCGACCTCCGCCGGCGACACGTTCACGCCGCCCACGATGACGAGGTCCTTCTGGCGGCCCACGAGGCGGAGGTACCCGTCGGCTTCGAGCTCGCCGGCGTCGCCGGTGCGGAAGAAGCCGTCGGACGTGAAGGCGTCGGGGTCGGGGCGGGGGCGATACCCGGAGAACACGGACGGGCCGCGCACCTGCACCTCGCCGTCGACGATCCGCAGGTCGACCCCGTCGAGCGCGGTCCCCACCGTCCCGGCCCGGCGCTCGCCGGCGAAGGGGTTGCTGGCGATCATGACCGTCTCGGTCATGCCGTAGCGCTCGAGGACGCGGTGGCCGCTGCGGGCGAGCACCTCGTCGGACAACGCCGCGGGGAGGCCGTCGCTGCCGCTCACGAGCAGCTTCAGGTGCGCCCAGTCGCGGGGGTTCATGACCTCGACCCACCGCCGGTAGTAGGTCGGCACGCCGTAGAAGTGCGTCGCGTCGGGCGGCGGCGGGACGGGCTCGAAGCGCGGGCCCACGATCGCGCTGGCGCCGCGCAGGAGCGTGCCGTGTAGCCCGAGCACGAGCCCGTGGGTGTGGAAGAGCGGCAACACGAGGTGGAGCCGGTCGTCGCCGGCGAGCCGCCAGCGCGTCGTGAGCGCGTCGAGGTTCGACTCCCACATCCAATACGACTGCGGCACGCCTTTCGCGCGGCCCGTGGTGCCCGACGTGAACAACATCGCGGTGACGTCGTCCGGCGGCGAGGGCCAGTCGTGGACCGCCGCGCCGCGACCCACGTGGGTCACGACCGGGCGCTCGTACAGCGCCGGCTCGCGCGCGACGATCAGCTTCGGCGCGGCGTCCTCGAGGATCGGGCGCAGCTCGGCGGCGCGGTAGTGCGCGTTGAGCGGCACGCGGACCGCGCCCAGCGCCATGCACCCGAGGTGCGCCGCGACGAGGTCGAGCCCGTTTTCGAGCTGGATCGCGACGGCGTCGCCGCGCTCCACGCCGTGCTCGCGCAGCCACCCGGCCGCCCGTGCGCCCAGATCGAACAGCTCGCCGTAGGTGAGCCATCGGTCGATCCGGAGCGCGGGCCGCGTGTCGGCGACGCTCAGGAAGCGATCCAGGAAGGACGGGCGAGCCATGGCCGCGCGTTAAGTCGCGGCCCCGTATGCGCAAGCTCCGCCGCCTCCTCGCCTGGGCCGCAGGCGTCGCGATCGTCGCGATCGTGGCGGCGGCCGTCCCGGCGACGATCGTGTACCGGAAGTGGGCGGCGGAGGGCGTCGCGCTCGCCGAGCAGCACCGCACCCACGCCGTCGCCCACCCGGGCTGGAGCTTCCCCGCGCGCGTCGTGACCGAGCCGACGCCGCTCACGGCGCCCGTCAAGCGCCTCGTCAGCGAGGCGAAGGCGCGCGGCTACGTCGAGGACTGCAAGGAGCCCGGCCCGGGCGAGTTCTGCGGCAAGGCCGGGAAGGAGAAGGTCGTCCCGCGCGTGGGCGACGCGCTCGAGCCGGTCACGCTCGGCTGGCTCATCGGCCCCGACGGGGAGCTGCGCGAGCACCTCCCGCTCGCCGAGGCCCCGAAGCACCTCGTCGACGCCATCCTCGCGTCGGAGGACCGCGACTTCCGCGAGCACGGCGGCGTCAACTTCCTCGCGATGATCCGCGCGGTGTGGGCCAACGCCGCGGAGGGCAGCTACGCGCAGGGCGGCAGCACGCTGACCATGCAGGTGGTGCGCAACCTCGCGCAGCGGCGCGAGAAGACGGTGCTCCGCAAGCTGCGCGAGATGGCGCTCGCCCGCGGGCTCGACGCGCACCTCGGCAAGGACGGGGTGCTGCAGATGTACCTCGACGCGCCGTACCTCGGGCAGCGCGGCTCGCTCTCCGTGTGCGGTTTCCGGGCCGCCGCCCGCCACTACTTCGGCAAGGACGCGAAGGACCTGACGCTCGCCGAGGCCGCCACGCTCGCCGCGATCCTGCCGGCGCCGGGCAAGTACGCCCCCGACCGCTTCCCGGACCGCGCGAAGGAGCGCCGCGACCGCGTGCTCGACGCGATGGCGACGGTGTACGGCTACGACGTCGCCGCCGCGAAGGCCGAGCCGATCGCGACGGTGCCGCCGGAGCCCCTCCCCGAGCGCTGGCCCGCGTACCTGTCGGCCACGCGCGCGTGGCTCGAGCAGAACCTCTCGCCAGAGGCGCTCTACGGCGCGGGGCTCGTCGTCACCGTCGGGCTCGACGTCCACGCGCAGGAGGAGGCCGAGAAGCTCTTCCCCGCGAAGATGCGCTACTTCGAGACGCTCATCGGCAAGAAGCGCCCGGGCGAGCCGCTGCAGGCCGCCGCCGTGCTGCTCGACACCGACACCGGCCTCGTCCGCGCCGTGTTCGGCGGCACCGACGTCACCGCCACGAGCTTCAACCGCGCGACGCAGGCCCGCCGCCAGCCCGGGTCGAGCTTCAAGCCGCTGGTCTACGCCCTCGCGTTCGAGCAGAAGAACCCCGACGGCACCCCGAAGTTCGACGCCTCGCACACCGAGCCCAACGCGCCGCGCGTGTTCAAGACCGCGCAGGGCGACTGGAAGCCGCGCAACGTCGGCGGCGAGTACAGCGAGACGGTGTGCCTCGCGCAGGGGCTCGCGTGGTCGCAGAACATCGCGACGGCCGCGCTGCTGGAGGAGATCGGCGGGCCGAAGCCGCTCGTCGCGTTCGCGCAGAAGCTCGGCTTCGACACCTCGAAGTTCCCGGAGGAGATGGGGCTCGCGCTCGGGCAGGCCGAGGTCACGCCGCTCGAGATGGCCCAGTTCACCGCCATCGTCGCGAACGGGGGCCACAAGGTGGTCGGCTCGCCCGTGATCTCAGCGGTGGACGCCGCCGGGAAGGCCCGCGTCGCCGCGCCCGCCGCGGGCGAGCCCGTGATGTCGCCCGAGGCCGCCGCGCTCACGCGCGAGCTCATGCGGCTCGTGATCGACGTCGGCACCGGCGGCGCGTCGCGCGGGGCGGGCGGCGACGCCGGCTACACCGGCCAGGCGATGGGCAAGACCGGCACCACCGACAGCGAGAAGGACCTCTGGTTCGTCGGCGCCACGCCCCGCTACGCGATGGCGGTGTGGCTCGGCTACGACCAGCCCACGCCCCTCGGCGTCGCCGCGAGCGATCTGGCCGCGCCGCTCTGGGGCTGGTGGATGCACCGCGTCACGAAGTTCGAGGATCCCCACCCCGAGTTCCCCGCCGAGCCGAAGCTGGCGAAGCGCTGGGTGTGCACGATCACCGGGAAGATCGCGGGCCCCACCTGCAAGGGGATCAACGCCCCCTACGTGTCGGGCCGGGCCCCGAAGGCCGGGTGCCCCGTCGAGCACCCTCCTCCGCCGCCGGAGGAAGAGCTCGGCCCGGATGGGCTCCCGAAGCCGAAGCACGAGTCGTTGTGGAAGAAGCTCGCGCGCGAGGCGACCGAGAAGGCGGCCGCGGGCGGGGGCCCCCCGAAGGCGCCCGGCAAACCGTAGTCGCGACCGGGCTCCCCGCTCGCCGGAGGGGGTCTTAGCTGGGGCACCCGGGGGGTGAGCGTGGGGTGGATTTCACTGCTCGTGGCGTGCAGCGACTACAACCTGCACCACATCGAGCCCGAGGCGACGGGGGAGGACACCGGGGGAGCCTTCGGGCCCGGCTTCGACGACGGCGGCCTCGCGGACGGGGGCGTCGGCTCGGGGCGATCGCTCGCGAGCGAAGGCGGCGACACCGGAGACGTGGACGTCGACGACGTGTGCCGCCTCGCGGCGAACCTCACCGGCTACCTCGACGACTTCCAGACGCCGGAGGACGGCAAGGTGGTGTTCTGCCACAGCGGCTCGGGCGAGGACTACGTGCTCGTCGACTCGGACGTGGACGCGTGCAGCGCCCACGTCCAACACCGCTGGGACGTGTTTCCGACGACGGGCTGCGATTCCTGAGGGCGTCAGCCGCAGCCGTCCGCCGGCCCGCCCGCGAAGGGGAGGGTCGCGCACGTCGTGACGGTCACGCCGTCGGCCTCCACGTGGACGGTCGCGCCGTCCTCGACCCAGATCTCGTTCGGGCCCGCGTATACCGTGAGGATCCCGCTGGCGCGCACCCACGCGCGCCCCTCGGTCCCGGAGAGCAGGGCCTCGCCGCGCTCGTCGACGTACCAGGCCCCGCGATCGCCGGACGTGGAGAGGATCCCGCCACGGCAGACCCACACCCGGACGTCGTCCTCGGTCATGGACGACTCGCCGCGCACCACCGTCGCGTCGCTCGGCAACGTCGGCGAGCAAGAGCCCGGCGGACGCAGGTCGACCTCAGGGGTCCCGTGGCTCGCCGTCGAGCCCCCCGACTCGTCGCCCCCCTCCGTGTCCGCCGCCGCGGTGTCGCCCGAGTCCGCCGGCCGCGTGAACGACGCGCCTCCCACCGACCCGCCGCCACAGCCCGCCAGCACGCCTGCCAGGACCCCACCCATCCGTCCTCCCGGTTGCTCCCGTCTTGGTAAACATCCCGCTCCGCTTCGACAGAACGCCCATCACGCTGTGCGAAACGGCACAGGGGCGCCGCGCTCACGGGGGGCGCGTGGGTGGAACGGACCTTGCTTTGCTGGCCGGCATGGCCCCCCCGTTCCGGGACATCCTCGTGCCGACGGACCTGTCCGCCGACGCGAACGTCGCGTTCGCGCACGCATTGCGGCTCGCGGTGGCGGCCCGCGCGGACCTCGACGTGTTCCAGGTCGAGCGCCGGGGCGAGCACACCCCGAACGTCGCCGCCACCCTCGCGCGCTGGGACTTCGTCCGCCGGCCCGCGACGGCGCGCGACGTCGAGGAGCTCGGCGTCCACGCGCGGCGCACGATGGCGGTGAACGAGCGCCCGGACGGCGCCATCCTCGACGAGATGGCGGCGACCCACGCCGACCTCGTGGTGTTCGCCACCCACGGGCGATCCGGGCTCGACGGATGGCTGCGCCCCGGCGGCGCCGACCACGCCATCCGAAAGCGCGCGGTGCCGATGCTGCTGTTGCCCCCGGGCGCGAAGGGCTTCGTCGACGTCGAGACAGGCGAGACCACGCTCCGCCGGCTCCTCCTCCCCGTCGACCACACCCCCGACCCGCGGCCGGGGTTCGAGGCCGCCGTCGCGCTCGCCCGCACGCTCGGCTCCGCGGACGTCGAGATCGCCACGCTGCACGTCGGCGAGTCCCCCCCGGACGTCTCCGGGCTCGCGGTCGACCCGGGCTGGAAGGCCTTCCACTGGACCGCCGGGGGCAACGTCGTGGACGAGATCCTCGCCACGGCCGCGACGTGGTCGGCGGACGTGATCGTCACAGTCTCAGAGGGGCGCCGGAGCTTCCTCGACAACCTGCGCGGCAGCACCATGGAGCGCCTCGCCCGCCGCACGCGCACGCCGCTGATGGTCGTCCCCGCGGACTGGCGGCCCGCGGTCAGAACTTGACGGTGACGCCGGTGCCGACGTGGCTCACGCCGCGGAAGCCCCGCAGCGCGCTCCCCTCGGCCCCGTCGATCCAGGTGCCGCCGAGCGTGAGCTCCGCGGCGTCGCCGTGGAGGTACGCGAGCTCGCCGCCGGCGAGCCACCCCTTCGCGTCGCTCACCCCGCGGAGCCCCAGCACCCAGCGGTCGGCGAGCGTGATCCGCGCGAAGACCATCCCGTAGTCGCGCAGCTCCGCGAGCTGCCGCTCCGTCGGGAAGCCGTGCAGCCACTGGACGTTGAGGTACACGCGCCCGAACGCGCGGTCGAGGCCGACCACCCAGCGGGCGAACGGGTGGCCGTCCTGGGTGACGGTGACGGGGATGGGGTCGGGCACCTCGTCGATGGTCCCGAGCTCCGCGAGCGCGACGAGCTGGCCCTCGCTCATCGTCGCCTCGACGCGGGCGGGGAAGACGAGCGCCGCCTCGACCCAGCCGCCGACCTCCCACCAGAGCTCGCCGCGGGCCTCGAGCCCGGCGACGTCCATGCGCGGGTAGATCACGGGGATGCCGACGTCCACGCGGTCCTCGTCGGTCTGGAACCCGATGAGCAGGATCTCGCCGCCCACCTGCGGCAGCGAGTCGCGGCCGTGGAAGTACGAGAGCGCCACGTCGGCCGGCCCCGCCGACAACGACGCGCGCGCCGCCACCGAGCCGTTCTCCAGCGTCCGCGGCGGCACGGTGACGCGGCTCTCGACCTCGTTCACCTCGGCCACGCCGTCGCTGGCGGTCTCGAAGAGCTCGCCCGCGCCGGCGAGCAGGTTCACCTGGTCCGTCGGCAGCGCGGCGGGCACGAAGAACGGCGCCCACGCCGCCTGCACCGCCCACCGCTGCCCGTGGACCGTGCCGGCGAGCAGCGGGACCGCCAGCCGGCGGTCGAATCGGGTCGGGTCCTCGAGGTCGTAGGGGTTGAGCAGGTCGACCGGGTTGATCCCGTCGGCGACGCCCCAGCGCAGCGTGTCCGCGCCGGCGAGCCAGTCGACGTGCTCGCCCGACATCGTCGCGGAGGCGCGGTGGACCTTGATCGACAGGGGCTGGAGCACCTCCGCGACCCCGCTGTCGTCGAGGTCGTCGAGCTCCGTGCCCGCGTGCGCGCGCAGGTCCGCGGCCGCGGCGACGCGCACCTTGCGGGCGAAGTCGGCGCGCAGCTCCCCGCCGAGGACCGCGGCGTCGTGGAAGTCCACGTACCCGCAGTCCACGACGGTCGCGGGGGCACACCCGGTCGTCGCGACGCGGACGTGCCCCTCGAGCCGGCCGCCGGCCGTGATCTCCGCGGCGGCGGCGAGCCCCGCGACGAGCAAGCGCTACTGCCGCGTCGCCGAGATGTCGAGCGTCACCGTGCAGCTGCCGACCTGGGACGGGCACTCGGCCTCGTCCATCCCGGTGGTCGACATCGTCGCGGTGCCGGTGAGGTTGTCCGGGTCGGTGACGTTGAGCACGACGCCGATGGACTGGCTGATGATGCAGCCGTCGTAGCCGTCGACGGGGATGTCGGTGGCCTCGACGCCGTCGATCACGAACTGGGTGTCGCTCGAGCCCTCTTCGACCGTGACGGTCATCGTGCCGTAGGGGTCCTGCACCGTGAGCGTCATCTCGGCGGGGAGGTCCTCCGAGCTCGGGAGCTCGACGGCGTTGTCCCACTGCTCCGCGGTGCCCTCGGGCATGAAGATGGTGGCGAAGGCGCCGTCGGCGCACTGGTCGTCCACGCCGGTGGTGGTGACGGTGAACATCCCGCCTTCGAAGCCGCCGGCGGTCTTGCCGGTGTCGTCGGCCGACCCGCCGGAGCAGGCGAGGATCGCGATCAGAAACATGGTGGACTCCTCAGGGTTTCGAGAGCTCGGTCAGGGCGAACAGGCCGTCGGACAGGCCGCTGTCCATGTCCACGGCGCGCACGGTCGCCTCCGTGCGCTTCTGGTTGGCGAGGTCCTCGGCGACGAGCCGGTGGGCGAGCACCCGGCCGTCGGCGGCCTTGAAGTCGGAGAGCGTGAGGCGGCGGCGGACGCTGCCGTCGGCGGAGAGGTACTCCACCTTCGCGAGCAGGTCGTCGCCTTCGCGCATCCACACGCGCAGCGCCGCGTCGCGGTGGGCCTTCGGGTCCTTCGGCAGGAGCTTCAGGCGCGTGACGTCGCCCTCGTCGGCCTCGACCGTCGCGGTGTACTCGTCCGCGAAGGAGAGGCGCGACAGGTCCTCGAGGGAGAAGTCGGTGCCCATGAACGCGTCGCCGCGCTGATCGCCGATGACGCGGCGCGGCTTCCCGTAGGCGGGCAGGTACAGGTAGACCGTGTCGCCGTCGGGCGTGAGCAAGCTCGTGCCGGCGAGCCGGGCGGGCGCCGTGAAGCGGACCAGCCGGCGATCGCTGCCCTTCTGCCAGATCTCGAGCGTGCGGGGCTCGCTTCTCGTGCCGGCGCGGTCGACGACCGTGACGTCGAGCACGAGGTGGGCGTCCTGCCCGCGGTTCGCGGCGGCGTCCATCCGCGCGAGGAGGGCGTCTCCGTCGGAAGCGAGCGCGGCGGCGATCCACAGCATGCGGGGCGCCGTATCGCACAGGTGGTCGGCGGCGTCAAGAGACACGTGGGCGAGACCTGGAAGGACGGGGACGGGAGGTTATGTCTAGACGGTCTGGACAGGAGGCCGGCATGACGCGACCCTGGCAGCTCCAGGACGCGAAGAACCGCTTCAGCGAGGTGGTGGAGGAGGCGCTCGCGTCGGGCCCCCAGACCGTCACCCGCCGCGGCGAGCCGGTGGTGGTGGTCGTCGCCGTCGACACGTGGCGACGCCTCGTCGGCCCGGCCCCCAGCCTGAAGGACTACCTGCGGAGCGCGCCGCTCGAAGGGCTGGATCTCTCCCGGGAGGACGGCGAGCGCGACGACGTCGTGCTCCCGTGATCCTGCTCGACACCTGCGTCGTGTCGGAGATGGCGAGGCCAGCGCCGGACGCCCGCGTGCTCGCGTGGATGGAGTCGGTGCCCGACGACGCGCTGCGGCTCAGCGTCCTCACGATCGGGGAGATCCAGAAGGGCGTCGCGCTCCTCGAGGACGGCCCCCGCCGGGAGCGGGTGGAAGCCTGGCTGGCGGGCCTCCTGCGCACCTTCGCGGACCGGATCGTCCCCGTCGATCAGGAGGTGGCGCTGTGCTGGGGCACGATCAGCGCGGCGTGCCGGCGCGCTGGTCGCGTACGGCCGCCGGTCGACGGCCTGCTCGCCGCGACCGCCTTGCGGTACCAGCTCACCCTCGCGACGCGCAACGTCTCGGACTTCGAGGGGACGGGGGTCGCCGTGGTGAACCCGTGGGAGCTCGGGAGACCGGCGAGGTAGTCGGGCGCGAGCTACTCACACACCCCGTACACGCAGGTGAACGTGGCGGCGGTGTCCCAGGAGTAGCCGTTGACGTCGTCGGGGGTGTTGTCGGACCAGGTGGTGTCGGACGAGGTGAAGACCAGGTCCGAGTCGGGGGCGACCCACGCGGCGCCACCGTCCACCGCGACGTTCTGCGTGAAGGTGCTCCGGGTCACGGTCAGCGTCCCGTTCGCCGAGCTCCCCACCTGGATCGCCCCGCCCTCGTCGCCCGCAAGGTTCTCGGTGAAGGTGCATGCTTCGAGCGTCACGTCCCAGTCCGTGCCGCGTACGTGGAGCGCGCCGCCGTAGTAGAGCGTCTCGTTGCGCTCGAAGGTCGACCCCGTGAAGTCGAAGGTCCCCGTCTCCGCACGAACCCAGACGGCTCCACCGTCGTAGTCGGTGGCGTGCCCGAGGAACGTACAGGCGTCGCAGTGCCCCGTGAAGAGGGTTCCGTCGACCTGAATCGCACCCCCGCGGTTCAGGGTGTCGTTCTCTTCGAACCGGGCCTCCATCAGGTCGAGGCTCGCGCCCTCGAACGC
This sequence comes from Myxococcota bacterium, assembly GCA_049322475.1. GTDB lineage: Bacteria > Myxococcota_A > UBA796 > UBA796 > SXON01 > JBMOQZ01. The sequence goes on from JBMOQZ010000031.1 coordinate 19,241, forward strand.
GATCGCGCCGCCCCCGCTGCCCGACGCGTTTCGCTCGAAGACGACGTTCTCGGCCGTCAACGTGCCGCCGTCCCCGACCCACACAGCCCCCCCGTCGAGTTGTGCTGAATTCAAGACGAACGCCGAGTCCTCCACGAGGACCGAGGTGTCGCCGTCATCGGCGGCGATGGCACCGCCGCTCCAGGACGTGTCGGTTTCGTTGGCGTAGAACGTGCAGGCATCGACGACTGCCGACGCGGTGTCGGGGACCGCGATGGCCCCGCCCCCGTGGTCGCTCCGGTTGAGCCCCAGCTGCGAGGACGCGATGCAGAGGCTGGCCCCGCGGCCGACGTAGACCCCGCCGCCGTTACGTTCGTTGCCCCCCTCGAGCGTGACGCCCACGACGGTCAGCTCGCCCGAGTCAGGCACTTCGATCGCGCTGCCCGAGATGGGAGCGATCACGCTGACGCCCGAGCCGTACCCGGCGATGCCGAACGGCGTGACCTCCACGGCGATGCCTTCCTCCCACCGTCCCGGGCACACGGTGAGCACGTCCCCGGCGACCGCCGCGTCGAGCGCGTGGCGCAGCGTCGTGTATACGGAGCCATCCGACAGGACGGCCGCGATCCCGGACGCGCACAGGGCGACGTCCGCGGGGGTCACGCTCACGTCGCAGCGGTCGGCGACGGCGCCGTCGACGACGGGCTCGCAGACGCCGGTGTACTCGTCGGTGTACCCGTCGCAGTCCTGATCGACGAGGTCGAGGCAGACCTCGTCCGCGCCCGGGTGGATGGCCGGGTCGGTCTCGTCGCAGTCGCCTCCCAGCGCGACGTACCCGTCGGGGGCGTCGCAGCTGTTCAGCACCTCGTCGCCGTACCCGTCTCCGTCCCCGTCGCGATACCAGGCAGCCTCGAGCGAGTCGTCCGCCTCGTCCACCAACGTGTCGCAGTCATCGTCGATCTCGTTGCAGACCTCGCTGGCGTCGGGGTTCACCGCCGCGTCCGAGTCGTCGCAGTCCGTGCCGTCCGTCGTCAGGCCCTCACGCGCGTCGCAGCCCTCCGCGACGGGCGCCCCGGCACCGAAACCGTCGTCGTCGTCGTCGGGGTACAGCGACCCGAAGGTCGTGGTGTCGACGTCGTCGTCCGCGTCGTCGGAGAGGCCGTCGCAATCCTCGTCGACGTTCTGGCGGTCGCAGATCTCGGTCGCGTCGGGATGGAGCTCGGCATCGTGGTCGTCGCAGTCGCCGGCGACCTCCGCGTAGCCGTCCAGTGGATCGCACTGCGTGACCGTGTCGCCCGCGGCATCCCCCCACCCGTCCCGGTCGTAGTCCCTGTACCAGGTGGTCTCGGCGCCGACGGTCGCGTCACCGTCGTCGCAGTCGCCCGTGCCCGCGACGAAGCCCTCGGGCGCCTCGCAGGCCTCCGCTGCCGTGTCGCCGCCCACGCCGTCGCCGTCGCCGTCCGCGTACCAGAAGACGGGCGTACAGGACTCGCCGGTGGAGGCCTCGGGAGGCTTCGCAGGCTCGTCCGAAGCACAGGACGCGAGGAGGATCAGCATGCTCACCAGCCCAGCGCCGCGCCGGAGATCACGTAGGCGGCCCCGGCGTTGAACCCTTCCGTCTCGTCACCGACCGCCCCGACGAGGAGGTCGGACGCGCCGTCGTCATCGACGTCGCCCCCCGTCGAGAGCGCGCTGCCGGCGTACTGGCCGTGGTGCTCGCCCCACAGGCTCAAGGACTGGCTCGTGACGTCGTGCTCGCCCGCCGCGTCGCCAGGGATCACGTGGACGTTGCCCACGGACGTGCCGTTGGGATCCGTTCCCGTCGTCGCGCCGGCGAACAGGTCGGGCACGTCGTCCCAGCCCAGGTCGCCAGCCGGCGCGAGGTCGAGACCCAGGGCTGCGCCCGCTCCGCCCCGCAACCGCACGGAAGACACCTCGTTCACGACGCTCGTACCCGTGACCGGGCCGTGGACCAGCCAGACGCTTCCGTTCCAGTCGTCCGACTCCCCGCTTGTGACGGCGATGTCCGCGCGCCCGTCGCGGTCGATGTCACCCAGGGCGGACACGTCGTAGCCGAGCTCCGCGCGGGGCCCCTCGCCGAGGAGGACGGCCTCCGCCTCGCCGAGACCGAGCTCCCCGAGCGCCGGCCCGCGAACGAGGTAGACCGCCCCCGCCACCTCGCCCATCGAGGACTCCATCGGCGCACCCACGAGGAGGTCGTCGTACCCGTCGCCGTCGACGTCACCCGGCCCCTCCACGCGCCAGGCCTCGGCGCCAGCGGGGGCCAAGAAGATCCCTTCGGCGTCCGAAGCGTCCAGCACGCCCTCGTGGTCAGCCGAGACCCAGAGAGCCGCGCCACCCGGCTGCCATCCCCGCGCCGCGAGCGCCAGATCCCGAACGCCGTCGCCGTCGACGTCGCCCGCGTTCGCGACGTGCGTGCCGACCTGCTGCCGCGGCGTGTTGCCCACGATCTCGAGCACGGCGTCGTCCGGGGTGAGCGTGCCCACCGGAGGACCGGCGAAGAGGTACGTCGCGCCTGCGCCCCCATCCCAGTCCATGTAGCCCGAGGCGCCGACGAGCAGCTCGGCCCGGTAGTCGCCGTCGAGGTCCTCCACCCAGGCGAGCGATCCGCCGAAGTAGTCCTCGTCGCCCCGTCCGTACAGGTACCCCTCCGCCTCGGTGGCGGGGACCTCCCCCGAGAGCGGGCTGGCGAAGACGTAGACGACGCCTGCGTGTCCGCCGCACTCGCCGCCGGTCTCCCGATGGGGGTCGTCGACCCCTGGAGCGCCTACGGCCACGTCGTCGTCGCCGTCGTCGTCCATGTCCGCGCCGCCGGCGACCGAGGTCCCCAGGACGTCGTGGCTTCGCTCGCCGATGATCTTCGCGGTCGCGACGTCGGCCAGCGCGAAGCCCTCCGCCTCTCCGCCGCAGTCCTGGTCGATCCCGTCGACGGGGTCGTCCGCGCCGGGGTGGATCGCGGCGTCGGTGTCGTCGCAGTCGGTCGCGTCGGCGACCATGCCGTCGGTCCCCGGGCAGACCTCGGCGCTCGCGCCCTGATCGCCGTAGCCGTCTCCGTCCGCGTCCGCGTACAGCGTGGCGACGGTGCCGCAGTCATCGGAGCTGCCCGTGACGCCGGGCGCGGCGGTGTCGGCATCGAGATCACGCCCATCGCCGCCCTCCTTGCTCGGCGACGACGTCCCGCACGCGATCGTCGCGAGGACAAACAGGTGCGCGAGCGTTCGCTTCATCGGCGCTCCAACGATATTCATCACCCGCAACGACCAGACGTGCAAGCGGACGCTCGGAGTTCCACGTTAGAAACAGGGTGATGGACCGCCACCTCCTCGTCGCCGACGCCGCCATCGCGACCGCCCGCGCGATCGGCCGCGTATTGCCGAAGCGCGTGGTCAAGTCCCTCGAGGACCGCGTGTTCTACGCGATCTTCCAGCGCACGCGCGTCGAGAACGACGCGTACGGCTGGCGGCCCGACGCGCCGCCGGGCGGCGGCGAGCCCCCGACGAAGGCGAAGCCGTAGGCGCTCGCATTTCTTCCACGGCGTGGAAGAAATACGAGGAACGCCCGCTACGGACACCCGAGGTACGGCTCCGGCGACACCGTCCCGCTGACGGCGCCGTCGATCCGCACGCGCCCGTCGCCGCCCTGCCCGCCCGTGGTCGGCGAGCCGCCGGCCTCGCTGCCCACGCCGCCCGCACCGCCCGCGGCGGACACGGCCACGCCGACGTCGCCGACGAGCCACACGCTCCCGCCCGCGCCGCCGCCGCCGCCGCCGGGGCTCGCGCCGCCGTCGGCGTAGAACCCGTCCTCGCCCGCGGCGCCGTCCGCGCGGATCGCGCCCGCGCCCGTGAAGCCGCCGGTCGCGACCACCCGGACGATCCCGCCGCCCGCGCCGCCCCGCCCGCCGTAGCTCCCGCCGCCCGCGTCGTTGTCGAGGTAGCCGCCGCCACCCCCGCCGCCGAGGTGCAGCGTGGCGAGCGACGCGTCGCCGATCGTGCCGCCGCCGTCGCCGCCGGGGCCGCCGCACGGGTAGCTGTCCCAGTCGCCGCCCTTCGCGCCGGCGGTGGCGTGGCCGCCGCCGCCGCCGTCGGCGTGCACGTTGCAGGACTCGCTGCCGCCGCCGCCGCCGGTGCCGTTGGCGAGGTTCGACTGCCCGCCCGCGCCGGTCTCGCTCGCGCCCTGCCAGCCGAGCTCGGGGATCGTGGTGGTGCGCTGCCCGCCCGCCCAGCCGAGGCCGGCCGCGGAGAGGTCGCCCGAGAGCGAGACCGTCCCGCACGCGCGGAACACGACGCGCGCGCCGCTCGCGCCCTCGACGCGGACGTCGGTGTAGTGGGGCACGCGCTGCACGACCGTGCCCGCCGAAAATGCCACGGCGTCCTGCACCGTCAGCGGGGCGAGCCCCACGACGCGGGCGAACGCGTAGCTCCCGTCGGCGCCGTGGAGGAAGACCTCGTCGTCGACCGCGAAGCCGGTCTCGTCGGCCACGGCGAGCACCGTGCCGGCGACGTCGGCCGTCAGGGTGGTCACGGTGGGCGCGAAGTCGCCCGACAACACGCCCTCGCCGTCCGCGCCGGTGCCGCCCCAGCCGCCGTCCTCGCAGGTGTCCGGGTGCCAGAGCTCCCACGAGCACGGCGACACGCCGCGGTAGCGCAGCGGCACCTCCACGATCGGCTCGTCGGGATCGTCGCTGCGGACGCGCAGGACGTCGGCGACCTCGCCGGCGACGGCGACGGTGGAGAGCGTGACGGACGCGCCGCCGTTCGGCGGGATCGCCGACCCGGTCAGGTCCACGTCCATGCCCCACCCGGACTCGACGAGCGCGAGCGACAGCGCGGCGTCGCCCACGTTCGAGAGCGTCACGGTCACCGTCACGGGCGAGCCCTCCAGGACGTCGCCTGCGTCGTACTCGGAGGGGTCGACCGCGATGTCCGGGAGGGGCTCGCCCGTGTCCACGAACGGCGACGACGTGTCGCCGCCGGAGTCGAATGGGACCTCCTTCGGCTCCTCGTTGAGCTCGTAGTCGGAGCAGGCGAAGAGCCAGGCGAGCATGGGAGGGAGTATAGGGCGGCGATGTTCGCTTCGCGCCTCGCCGACGCCGTGACCCGCGCGGGATCGCCCCTCTGCGTGGGCATCGACCCCTGGGCCGACCGCCTGCCGCGCCCCGGCGACCCCGGCCACTTCGGCCTCGCCGTGGTGGAGGCCGCCGCCGGGCGCGTGGCCGCCGTGAAGCCGCAGTTCGCGTTCTTCGAGCGCTTCGGCCCCGACGGCATGCGCGCGCTCGCCGAGGTGTGCCGCGCCGCGCGCGCGAAGGGTCTCCTCGTCGTCGGCGACGCGAAGCGCGGCGACATCGGCTCCACCGCCACCGCGTACGCCGAGGCCACGCTCGCCCGCCACGCCCCCTTCCCCTGCGACGCGCTCACGGTGAACCCGCTGCTCGGGCCCGACACGCTCGAGCCCTTCGCGCGGGTCGCCCGCGAGAACGACGGCGGGCTCTTCGTGCTGTTGCGCACGTCCAACCCCGGCTCGGCCACGTGGCAGGAGAAGATCGCGCCGGGCATCGCCGACTGGATCGGCGAGCACGGCGCCGGCGCCGTCGTCGGCGCCACCCACGGCGAGCTCCGGGCCTGGCGGGCGCGCCTGCCCGACACCTGGTTCCTCGTGCCCGGCTACGGCGCGCAGGGGGCGACGGCGGCGGACACCCGCGCGGCCGCCCGCGCCGACGGCCTCGGCGCGCTGGTGAACAGCTCGCGCGCGGTCACGTTCCCCCCGCGCTGGGACGGCGATCCCGCCGAGCAGATCGCGGGCCTGATCGACGCGGCGGTCGCGGAGCTGCGGGCCGCGTGGACCTGAGCCCCGGCGTCTACCTCGTCGACGCGAGCGGCCCCCACGCGCTCGCGACGAACGTGGCGCTCGTGGAGGGCGTGCCCGACGAGCTCCCCGCGGCGCTCCCGCGCGTCACGAAGGACACGCGCCTGCTCGTGGTGGGCCTCACGTTGCCGCTGCACCCGGTGGTGCCGTCGGGCACCTGGCTCGCGCTCGGCCCTGCGCTCGCCCCGGACGGCGAGGTCGTCGCCCACGAGTACCCCGCGGGGCGCTACGCGCTCGTCTGGAAGGAGCGCGCGTTCCTCGTTCAGCTCGACTGAGCCAGCCGCGCCGCCTCGCTCACGAACGGCTGGTCCGAGCCCCGCGCGGCGGCCATCGCCTTCACCTTCGCCCACGTCGCCTCGGCGTAGGCGTCGCCGTCGGCGAAGGCGGCGCGGTCGAGCGGGGCGCCGATCTCGAGCCCCATCTGCTGGCCGGGGAAGGCGAGGAAGCGGCCGACCGGCAGCGCGTTCTCGGTGCCCCACGTACACGCGGGCACCACGTCGAAGCCGTTCTCCCAGCACAGCCGCGCGAGCATCAGGTGGACCTTCTGGCGCATGCGCCCGTCGCGCGAGCGCGTGCCCTCGGGGAAGAGGTGCACGTTCGCGCCGCCGCCGAGGAGCTTGAGCGTCTCGCCCGGCACCTTGCCGCGCTCGGTCCTGCGCTCGCGGTCGAAGAAGATGGCGCCGGAGAGGTAGCCGTTCAGCCCGAAGAACGGGATCCAGGCGACCTCCTTCTTGCTGATGCCCTGGCTCGCGGTCCACAGGATCAGCATCGCGACGTCGCACCAGCTCCGATGGTTGGACACGACGAGGAACCCGCTCTTCTTCGGCAGGTTCTCGCGCCCGACGACCTCCATCCGCGCCCAAAGGATGGGCACGAGGCACATCCACGCGAACCAGCGGGCGCCCCAGATCGCGTACCGCTCGCGGCGACCGCGCGGCAGGACCGCGAACGGCGTGATCGGGATGCTGGAGAGCGCGGCGAACACGATCACCAGCAGGAGCCCCACGACGGCGTAGATGTGACCGGCCAGACGCTTCACGAGGCCCCAACTACCACACGGCGGCGACTCGCGATAGCAGCGCGGCATGTTCGAGGCCACCGAGATCAAGCGGCTCATCGAGACGGCGCTCCCCGGCTCCGTCGCGGTGGTCGTCGACGAAGCGAACGACGGCGAGCACTTCGTCGCCGAGGTCATGTCCCCCAGCTTCGCCGGGCAGTCGCTCGTGAAGCAGCACCAGGCCGTCTACGGCGCGCTCGGTGGGCACATGGGCGGCGCCATCCACGCGCTCGCGCTCAAGACCTACACGCCCGACCAGTGGGCGAAGAGGAAGTGATGGACGTCAAGGAGAAGATCGAGCAGCTCGTCAAGTCGAACGACGTGGTGCTGTTCATGAAGGGCAACAAGATGTTCCCCCAGTGCGGCTTCTCGGCCCGCGCGGTGGGCATCCTGCAGCACCTCGGCGCGAAGTTCGAGACGGTCGACGTCCTGAAGGATCCCGAGATCCGGCAGGGCATCAAGGACTACTCGAGCTGGCCCACGATCCCCCAGCTCTACGTGAAGGGCGAGTTCGTCGGCGGCTCCGACATCATGATGGAGATGTACGAGTCGGGCGAGCTGCAGAAGAAGATCGCCGGCGGCTGAGCGGGATCAGGAAGAGCAGCCACGCCGCGTCGGGCTCTCCGCAGGAGCAGCCCGCGCCGCCCAGCTGCACCACGCAGTCCTCGTCCGTGGCGTCGTCGCAGTCGGAGTCGACGCCGTCGCAGTCGTCGTCGTCGCGCCCCGGGTGCACGAGCGCGTTGCCGTCGTCGCAGTCGCCCTCGTCGGGCGTGAAGCGATCGTGGTCGCCGTCGACCGTGGGGTCGCCGACCGCGCCGGTGTCGTCGCCGGGGGACACGCCGGTGTCGTCGCCGCCGCAGGCGGGGTCGGCGCCGTCGCAGTCCTGGTCGACGCCGTCGCCGCACACCTCGGCGAGCCCCGGGGCGCGGGCGGCGTCGGCGTCGTCGCAGTCCTCCCATAGGTCGGCGCCGTCGGCGTCGCGGTCGGCGGCCTCGAACACGACCGTGAGAACGGGCGGGTGCCACTCCGCCTCGGAGGACTCCGCCCAGAAGTAGACGCGCTCCTCCCGGCCGAACTCGCCCTGGCCGGCGATGATCCAGCCGTAGTTGGGCGCGTCGCCCGTGACCCAGCCCTCGATGCACGTGACGACGTCGAACGACAGCGTCCCCGGCGCCCCGTCCACGAGCGCGACCTGTCCGCACCCCTCGCCGCGCGAGGCGCTGCCGGCGCCCTTCTCGGCCCACGGCGACCCGGCGCCGCGGTCCTCCCACGTGGCGGACTCGATCCAGGGCTCGGTGAGCGTCCACATCCCGACGTGCTCGACCTCGCCCCCGAACTCCCACGTCGTGAGCACGAGCGAGGCCGACACGAGCAGCGAGCCCGCCGGCACCTGCCCCTCCGCGTCGCCGACGAGCGTGGGGAACGCGACGAGCGAGCGCCGGTCGTAGTCGCTCCACGCGCTCGCGTAGAGCTCGAGCCCGTCCTCGGTGACGGGCCAGTCCTCGTCCTCGTAGGCGGCGATCACCGCGTCGGACGTGACCTCGGGCCCCGAGAGGCTCACGGTGTAGGTCGACGCGAGCGCCGCGGGCAGGAGCACGATCACGCGCCCACTATACCGCCGGGCGGGCGGGACACGGAAGGCGGCGCCGCGCTGGGGTGTCGGTGCGCCGCCGCTCCCTTCTCCCGGGGACGGCGCCCACCCGTCCAAGGAGCGTCCCGTGTCCGCCCTCCCCCTCGTCGCCGCCGCGACCTTCACCGGCCCCACCGCCGCCGCCGTGCTCGACGCGCGCGACGGCTGCGTGGTCACCCGCGCCTGGGTGTGGGCGGCCGACGATCTGCACGGCGACACGGCCGCGCGCGTCTACGGCACCGTCCACGACACCTGCCGCGGCCGCCGCCTCGCGCGGTTCTCGGGAGAGGCCGCCGGCGTCGCGTTCACGAGCGGCCGGCGCGCCGCGCGCCTCGACGCGGACGTGCCGATCGAGACCGTCGACCTCCGCACGCGCGCCGTCTCCACGCACACCGCGGTCCTCCACGTCGACTGGGCCGCCGGCGCCGCGTCCGGACGGTCCGAGGGCCCTACGCTGCTCGACTGGGGCGACGCCTGGCTCCGCTACCCCGAGGGCGGCGCGTGGCGGGTGGCGGAGACGGGCGGGAGCCTCGACGGCGACGCCCTGTCGGGCACGTGGGGCTACCTGTTCGACGGGAAGTTCGGCAAGGTCGAGGTCAAGCCGTAGGCGGGCGCACGAGCAGGAAGTAGTCGCCCGTCGGCTTGCCGCCCCGCTCGGCCATGCCGACCAGCCCGTGACGGCAGATCTTGCGCAGCCGGTCGATCATGCCGCCGTACACGAACTGCGAGACGAGGCCGTCGTTGGGCGCCAGCGGCGGGAACACGGCCGGCGCCGACTCCGGGACGGAGGTGTAGTCGAAGTAGGCGTCGCCGTCGCCGCGGACGAAGAAGTGACCCGGGCCCGTGAACCACGACCAGAACTGGTGGTTGTAGCCCTGCACCACGTCGCCCCGGCGCACGACGCGTTTCTGGAACACGTTGAACAGCGGGAGCGAGTTCTGGCCCTCGTGGATGACCACGTCGCCCTCGCCCGCGTGCAGGTCGGCGAGCGGCACGGGGTGGCCCTCCGCGAGCGCCCACAACGCGACGATCTCGCGCTTGCCGAGCCCGCGCATCCACGCGACGCGCGCGTCGTGGGAGGCGGCGTCCAGCGCGGAGGAGAGGGCGGCGAGCGACGGCGACTGCGAGGGGAGCGGGATCATGCCGTCATTCGACGTAACCGAGGGCCCGAAGCGCCGCGATGTCCGCCTCCTTCTGGGGGGCGACCTCGGGCGCGGCCGGGTGGGCCTCGACCCACGCCTCGCCCCGGGCGCGCAGCTCGTCCACCCAGGGCGCGTCCGCGATCGGCGAGGTCTCCTCGGGGTCGGCGGCGAGGTCGTACGCCTCCTCGCTGCCGTCGCTCCCGACGATCAGCTTCCGGTCGAGCACGCGGAAGGCGCGGCGCACGCGGTCGAAGCGGTGGCGGATCTTCGCGTTCTTCAGGTCGCGCTGGCGCGACCAGTACTGCTCGGACACCTGCAGGTCGGTCGTGCGCTCGGCGTCCGGGAGCGGCGGCGCGCCGGCGGCCGCGAGGATCAGGCTGGCGACGTCGTGGTGCTGGAGCGGCGTGGTGTCGCGGCCGACCGCGTAGCCGGGGCCCCGGATCAAGAGCGGGACGTGCAGGACGGGCTCGTAGACGTCCTTGCCGTGCTCGACGAGGGCGTGCTCGCCGAGGTACTCGCCGTGGTCGGCGAGCACGAAGACGTAGTCGTCCTCGCCGACGCCCAGCGCCGGGAGGCGCGCGAGCAGGGGCCCGACGTGCGCGTCGAGGAAGCGCAGCTCGGCATCGTAGGCCTCGATCCACGTCGCGCGCGCCACCGGATCGAGCTCCCTGCGCGACATGAGCCGGTCGGCCGCCTGCTTGAACGGCTTCCCGTAGGGCAGGAGCCCCGGGTAGACCTTGTCGGGCTCGCGGACGTAGCCCTCGCGCGGGACCCACGGCGCGTGCGGGTCCATGAAGTTGAGGAAGAGGAACACCGACGCGTCCGTACGGCGGTCGGCGAGGAAGGCCTCGGCGAGCGCGGCGATCCGGTCGGCGGACGTGTAGGGGAGCCTGTGGGCGTCCTGCCGGAGCTGCTTGCACAACCAGAGGTCGAAGCCCTGCTGCAGCCCGTAGTCGCCGCCGAGGAAGGCGCGGTTGCCCACGACCGCGGCCGTGCGATAGCCCCGCGCCCGCAGCGCGCCCGCGACCGTGGGCGTGCCCTCCGCGAGCGCGCTCGCGAGGAGCTCGCTCGTGGGCGGCACGCCGTGGGCGCCGTGCGAGATCGGCGGGCGCGCCGTGAACAACGACGCGTGCGACGGGATGGTCCACGGGCCGTCGGCGATCATCCGGTCGTAGACGCGGGCGTGCGCCGTCGCCCACGCGTCGAGCCGCGGGGTCGTGTCGCGGTCGTAGCCGTAGAGCCCGAGGTGGTCGGCGCGCGTCGTGTCCAGCACGATGACGACGACGTCGGGCCCCGTCGCCGGCTCGCCGATGGCCGGCAGCGCGTCCTGCGCCTGGCGCAGGATCCCGAGGTCCGCGGCGTGGGCCTGCAGGTCGTCCTTCCACGCGCGCAGCTGCCCGCGGCGCGCCGGCTCGGCGGGCGGCGGCCGCCGCGCGAGCAAGGCCCCGCCGACGGCGACGCCGCCGACCACGACGGCGAGGCCGATCCAGAGGGCGCGGCGGGAGGGCATCCGCATGCTCTATCTGATGAGGGGTCGACGCCGAACGGATCGCGGGGACGCGCCACGTCCTACTCGTCGAGGTACCCGAGGGCCTGCAGCTTCTCCCGGTCCTCGCGCAGCGGCCCGATCGTCGGGGCCTCGGGGTGCGCGGCGAGCCACGCGTCGGCGCGCGCTCGCAGCGCGGGTGCCCAGGGCGCGTCGTCGAGGTCGCGGGCCTCGCGCGGGTCGGCCGCGAGGTCGTAGGCCTCCTCGCTGCCGTCGCTGCCGAGGATCAGCTTGTGATCGAGGAGGCGGAAGGCGCGGCGCACGCGGTCGAGGCGCGGGAGGGCGCGGGAAAGCTCGACGTCCTGCTTGCGCGCCCAGTACACCTCCGAGACCTGCAGGTCCGCCGTGCGCTCGGCGCCCGGGAGCGGCGGGAGGCCCGCGGCGGCGAGGATCATCGTCGCGACGTCGTGGTGCTGCACGGGCGTGGCGTCGCGGCCGGCGCGGTACCCGGGCCCGCGCACGACCAGCGGGACGCGGACGAGCTCCTCCCACACGTCCTTCCCGTGCTCGACGAGGTCGTGCTCGCCGAGGAGCTCGCCGTGGTCGGACAGGAGGAACACGTAGTCCTCGTCGCCGATCCCGAGCTCGGGCAGGCGGGCGAGCAGGGCGCCGACCTCGTCGTCGAGCGCGCGGACGGCGGCATCGTACGCGAGCGACCACGAGCGGAGCGCGCGCGGATCGGCGACCCCCTCGACGACGAGGCGCCGCGAGGCCTCCTTCCAGCCGGGCGAGTGCGGGAGGAGCTCGCCGACGATGTCCGTTGGATCGCCGCGGCGGTAGGCGTCGCGGACCTCCCAGGGGGCGTGGGCGTCCATGAAGTTCACGAACAGGAAGACCGGGGCCTCGCGCGGCTCCTTCAGCACGCGCTCGGCGACCGCCCGCACCCGCGAGGCGGGCGGGTAGTTGACGCCGTCGCGGCCGAGCTTCTCGTTGAGGAACAGGTCGAAGCCCGCGTCGAGCCCGTAGGCGCCGTTCACGAACGCGTGGTTGGCGACCACCGCCGCCGTGCGCCACCCCGCCGCGGAGAGCGCGCCGGCCACCGTCGGCGAGCCCGGGGCGAGCGCCGAGCCCGACCACGTCACGTCCGCAGGCACGCCGTGCGCCCCGTGCGACCGCGGCGGCTTGCCCGTGAACAGCGACGCGTGCGACGGCAGCGTCCACGAGCCGTCGGCGACCATCCGCTCGTACACCCGCGCGGCGTTCGCCCACGCGTCGATGCGGGGCGCGGTGTCCGTCGCCCCCCCGTAGACGCCGAGGCGGTCGGCGCGCAGCGTGTCGAGCACGATGACGACGACGTCGGGCCCCTTCGCGGGCTTCGCCACCGGCGGCAGCGCCGCGAGCGCCGCGTCCGTGATCGCGGCGTCGCGCAGGGCGTCGCCGGCGACGCGCAGGGCCGGATCGATCTTCGGCTTCGGAGGCGTCGGCGCCTTCACGGGGACGGACGCTTCGACGGGCGCGGGCGCCTCGACCGGCGCGGGCGCCTTCGCCTGCCAGAGGCCGTAGGCGAGGAGGCCGCACCCCGCCATCGCGAGCGCCGGGACCGCCACCCTCGCGACGCGGGTCGCGGGCACCCGTTAGTCCGGCGCCGTCACGCGCACGACCTCCTCGAGCGAGGTCATGCCCTCCCGGAACTTCGTCGTGGCCGACATCCGGAGGGTCTTCATCCCCTGACGGACGGCCTCGCGCTTGAGCTCGAGCGTGGACGCGCCGTTGAGGATGAACTCCTTCACCTCCTCGTTGCAGACCATGATCTCGTAGACGGCGATGCGGCCCTTGTACCCGGTGTTGTTGCACTTCGCGCAGCCGCGGCCGCGCATCGGCTTGACCGAGTCCGCCTCCTCCGGGGGGATGCCGATGTCGATGAGGTGCTGCCGTGGGACGTCGACGAAGTCCTTGCACTCGGCGCACAGCTTGCGGACGAGGCGCTGGGCGCCGATGAGGTTCGTCGCGCTCGCCACGAGGAAGGGCTCGATGCCCATGTTCAGGAGGCGGCTGACGGTGGAAGGGGCGTCGTTCGTGTGCAGCGTGGACAACACGAGGTGGCCCGTGAGCGCGGCCTTGACGGCGATCTCCGCCGTCTCGAAGTCGCGGATCTCGCCGACCATGATGACGTCGGGGTCCTGCCGGAGGAAGCTGCGGAGCGAGGCCGCGAAGTTGAGCCCGATCTCGTCGTGCATCTGGACCTGGTTGATGCCGTAGAGGTTGAACTCCACGGGGTCCTCGGCGGTCGAGATGTTGTGCGTCGACTTGTTGAGCTCCGACAGCGTCGAGTACAGCGTGGTCGTCTTGCCGGAGCCCGTCGGGCCCGTGATCAGGATCATGCCGTACGGCTTGTCGATGGCCTCCTTGAAGTCGCGGAGGACCTTCTCCTCGAAGCCGAGCTTCGTCATGTCGAGCTGGAGGTTCGACTTGTCGAGGAGCCGCATGACGATCTTCTCGCCCCAGAGGACGGGGAGGATCGACACGCGGAAGTCCATCTCCTTGCCGCGGCCCATCTTGAGCTTGATGCGGCCGTCCTGCGGGAGGCGCCGCTCGGCGATGTCGAGGTTCGACATGATCTTGAGGCGGCTCACGATCGCGTGCTTCAGCTTCAGCGGCGGCTTCATGACCTCGTAGAGCATGCCGTCGATGCGGTAGCGGATGCGGAGCTGCTTCTCGTAGGGCTCGATGTGGATGTCGGAGGCGTTCTTGCGGATGGCGTCGAGCAGGACGAGGTTCACGAGCTTGACGACGGGGGCGTCGCCCGCGGACTTCTCGAGGTCGGTGACGTTGAGGTCCTCGTCGATGTCGCTGGCGAACTCGACGTCCTCCTCGTCGCCGCCGCCGAAGTCGACGGCGACGTCCTCGAAGCTCACGTTCGAGGTGTAGTACTTCTCGATCGCGTCGGCGATCGCCTGCTCGCTGGCGACGACCACGTCGATGTTGAAGTTGGTGATGAACTTGATGTCGTCGACGGCGTAGATGTTCGACGGATCCGCCATCGCGACGGTGAGCGTGTTGCCGCTGCGCGTGATGGGGAGGACCTGGTGGCGGACCACGACCTCCTTCGGCAGGAGCTTGAGCACCTCGGGGTCGACCTCGAAGTCGGCGAGGTTGATGCTCGGGACGCCGTACTGCTTCGACAGGAACGCCGTGAGCTCGTTCTCGTCGATGTAGCCGAGCTTCGTGAGCTGGTGCCCGAGGCGCCCGCCGGAGCTGCGCTGCCCCTCCATCGCCTTCTGCAGCTGCAGCGGCGAGATCAGCTTCTCGCGGACGAGAAGCTCACCGAGGCGGCCACTCGATGCGCCGGACTTCCGTTCGTCTGCCACGCGACGTTCTCCTGAGCGGGGAAAGATTAGTCCGAATGTCCGCCCGCCGGAACCGGAGGGGGGTCGCCGAGGAAGGGAATGGCGGACGCACGCCGGACTTCCCGGATTTGCGCGGCCACCTCCAGCACGGCGTCGGGCGGAGCGTCCGCGGTGGAGAGCACCCACGCGGCGCCGCCCTCCTCCCACGCCACGGCGTGCAGCAGCTCGCCGACCTTGCGGGCCTCGAGCGCGCCCCCGGGGGTGGCGCGCGTCGCGAGCACGGGGCCGTCGAGGACCGGCGGTCGCAGGTGGTGCTGGAGCGTCCAGAGCCCGTTGCTCCGCGTGTAGTCGAGGACCACCACGTCGTCGCGGACCAGCACGCCGAAGAGGTTCAGCCCGAGCGCGGAGAGGTCCGGCGCCTCCGCGAGCGCGGCGGGAACCCGCGTCCCGACGAGGGCCTGCCCCATGCGCACCGGATCGGCCTCGCTGAACGTGGGCGTGGACACCGCGGCGACGTGCAGGGCGCCTACGTCCTCGGCGCGCGCGGGCGGCCGCACCCACAGGGCGACGCCGCTGGCGAGGAGCAGCACCGCGCCGCCGGCGAACCACATCCACCAGCGCGGCCTCGGCGGGGGCGGCTCCGCGCCCGGCGGCAGGATCAGCGCCTCGACGGGCGGCGTGCGGAGGAGCGCGCTGTGGACGAGCAGGCGCGCGTCGGTGTCGTGGGTGGGCTCGAGCAGCCTCCGCACGGCGTCCACGCGGCGGGCGACCTCGCGTCCGCCTTCCGGCCCGTCCTCGAGCGTGACGTCGAAGAACAGGTCCACGAGGTAGATGAGGCGCTCGCTCTCGGGGACGCGGCGCACCCCCGCCTCGTCGGGCGTCAGCGGGCCGGGCGGCAGCGCGGAGCCGCGGCGGAACCCCGCGCGGAGGTGCTCGTAGAGCGCGTGGCCCACCTGCGCCGCGACGGGCGCGTCGGTGTGGAAGTCCGCGGCGCGCTCGGCGAGGTCGAGCCGGAACGAGGTCATCCACCCGATCGCCTCGCGGTCCGTCCCGCACATCGCCCGCACGACCGACCACGCCGCGCCCGCCTGCGCGTTCCACATCGACGGGAACGCGCCCGGCTGGCCGCCGCGCAGAGCACGGAGCAGGCGGAACTCGGCGAGGTCGGCCGGCGCGGTCACGGCTCGACTACAATGCCGGGCATGCGCCGGTACGCCATCGTCACCTTCGCCCTCGCCTGCGCGGATCCCTCCTATCGCGCGGGGGAGAAGCCGGGCGACGAAGGCGCCACCACCGGCGACACGCCGCCGGACACGACGGAGTCCGACGCCGACGCCGACGCCGACGCCGACGCCGACGCCGACGCCGACGCCGACGCCGACACCGACACCACCACCGTCCCCCCGCAGCCCGTCGTGCGCTTCGTGGCGCTGGGCGACGCCGGCGAGGGCAACGACGAGCAGTACGCCGTCGCCGACGCGATGAAGCTCGTCTGCGACCGCGACGGCTGCGACTTCGCCCTCTACCTCGGCGACAACTTCTACGACTCCGGCGTGGACGACGTCGAGGACGACCAGTTCTCCTCGAAGTTCGAGCTCCCCTACGCGGAGCTGGACTTCCCGTTCTACCCGGTGCTCGGCAACCACGACTACGGCGGCGAGGGCGTCGGCTGGGAGCTCTGGCTCGGCGAGATCTACGTCGACTACAGCAACTACAGCGACAAGTGGACGTTGCCCGACCTGTACTACACCCACGAGCACGAGGACGTGCTCTTCCTCGGGCTCGACACGACGCAGATCTTCTGGGGCATCACGGAAGACCAGCTCGGCTGGCTCCAGCAGGAGGTGGCCGCGACCGACAAGCGCTGGACGATCGCCTACGGGCACCACCCCTACGTCTCCAACGGCCCGCACGGCAACGCCGGCGAGTACGAGGGCCTCGACTGGGTGCCCATCGTCAACGGCGAGAGCGTGAAGGAGTTCGTGGACGCGGGCATCTGCGGCAGCGTGGACGTGTACGTCTGCGGGCACGACCACTCGCTGCAGTGGCCCGAGTCGCCCTGTGGCACCGAGTTCATCGTGTCGGGCGCGGGTGCGAAGACCACCGACCTCGAGGGCGAGAACCCCACCTGGTTCGAGTACGACGAGGAGGGCTTCTGGTGGATCGAGATCGTCGGCGACACGTTGACCGGCGTCGCGTACGACGCGTCGGGCACCGAGCTGTACAGACGCACAATCACGCATCCGTAGGTGCGTAAAGTTTTTCGCACCGAACACATTCGGCCGCGAACCTTGCCCACAGGCGATCGTTAGGATTTTACAATCGCTTGTGTAGGAATGGCGGGAGGGCTGGGCGGTTCTGGGGTGGCGCCAAGCCGGGCGACAGACGGTCGACCCGGAAGGCTTCACCCCGGAGGATCCCTTGCTGACTCGTCCCCTGCCCCTCCTCGCCCTCGCGGCCGCGCTCGCGACCGGCTGTGGCCTCGACGCCGACGCGCGCGGCGACGAGGCGGGCACCCCGCCGCGGAACCAGCCCGGCGACGACCCGGACGTGACC
>JBMOQZ010000032.1:0-35860 GCA_049322475.1 Myxococcota bacterium
CGGAGGTCTCGGTGGGCCCCCGCGGCAAGTTCAACGACGCCGTCGCGCTCCTCACCACGAAGGACGCCGGCAAGGCGAAGCAGGCGGTGGGCATCCTCCAGGACCTGTCGCGCGAGAACCCGAACGCCGCGCTCGTTCACTACAACCTCGGGCTCGGGTACGCCCAGATGGGCGACTTCAACAACGCCCGCGGCTCCTGGGCCCGCGCGACGGAGCTCGACCCGAAGCTCGCGAAGGCCTGGCTCAACCTTGGCATCCTCGCGATGCGCGAGGGCCGTCCGGACATCGGGCTCTCCAACTTCCAGACGGGCACCCGGAGCTCGCCCGAGGACATCGAGCTGCGCGTCGCGGCGGTCAACGCCTACCGCGTGATGAAGCGCTACGACGACGCGATGCGCGAGGCGAAGGCCGCGCTCGCCATCGACAGCAAGGCGCTCCCCATCTACACGAACCTCGCGCTGGTCTACCTCGACACCGACAAGCTCGACCTCGCGAAGTTCATCCTCCAGAAGGCCCTCGCCGAGATCCCCGGCGCGACGGGCAACCCGCAGGTGCACGCGATCCTCGGCGAGATCTACAACCGCCAGGACTACAAGGGCGACGCCATCGCGAGCTTCAAGAAGGCGCTCGAGATCGACCCCTACCAGCTCGCCGCGCTGCAGTTCCTCGCCGGCTACTACATCGACAACCGCGCCTACACCGACGCGCTGCCCCTGCTCGAGCGGGCCGCGGGCGTGGCCCCTCGGGACGCGGGCATCCGCGTGAACCTCGGGATCGTCTACCGCGGCGAAGGCCGCTACGAGGACGCGATCAAGGCCTACGGCGAGGCGCTCAAGCTCGAGCCGGGCAACCCCGAGCCCTACCGCAACCTCGCCGTCCTCTACGGCGACTACATGAAGGCGTACGACGCCGCCGTGCAGTCGATCGAGGAGTACCGGAAGAACGGCGGGGGCCCCCCCGCCGAGCTCGACGCGTGGATCGCCTCGCTCCGCAAGGAGCAGGAGAAGGTCGAGAAGAAGAAGAAGAAGGAGGAGGAGGCGAGGCGTCGGGACGAGGAGGAGCGTCGCAAGGCGGAGGAGGCCGCGAAGCAGCCGCCGCCGGCGCCGCAACCCGATCCGGGCCAGCCCGCGCCGGCTCCGGCGCCTGCCCCGGCGCCCGCGCCGGCTCCCGCGCCGGCACCCGGGGGCGGGGATGGTTCCGAGGACCCCTGGGGTTCGGGAGGTTGACGATGCGTGTCCTGATCCTGCTCGCGCTCTTCCCCGGCGCCGCGTTCGCGGCGGGGCTCAAGTTCGAGGCCGAGGACATCAAGGGCAAGATCCAGAAGCCCGAGATCCAGATCCTCATCTCGAAGCAGAACCTCACCCCGAAGTACGAGCTCGAGCTGCGCGAGAGCTTCCTCCCGAAGGTCATCGAGGCCGTGGAGCACAAGCCCTTCTAGGGCGACGCCATGCAGATCGCCGAGTGGTTGCGCCAGGGCGGCGTGTTCATGTGGCCCATCCTGCTCTGCGCGGTGGTGGGCGCGGCGGTGGCGGTCGAGCGGTTCCTGTACGTGTACCTGCGCGCCGGCATCAACGCGGGCGCGTTCATGGCGCAGGTGCAGCGCGACGTGCTCGACGGGAACGTGGAGAAGGCGGTGCGGCTCTGCAACGGCGAGCCGAGCGCCGCGCTCCCGCGCGTCGTGAAGGCGGGGCTGGTGCGCGCCGATCGCCCGGAGAGCGAGATCCGCGACGCGGTCGAGGAGGCCACGCTCGAGGTCTTCCCGCAGATCGGGCGGCGCATCGCGTACCTGCCGATGATCGCCAACGTGTCCACGCTGCTCGGCCTGCTCGGCACGATCCAGGGCCTGATCATCTCGTTCCACTCCGTCGCGGAGGCCACCGCCGAGGCCCGGTCGACCGCCCTCGCCCAGGGCATCGCCGTCGCGATGTACACGACGTTCTTCGGGCTGATGGTGTCGATCCCGCTGCTCGTGGCCCACGGCGTCGTCTCCGCGCGCGCCAACGCCATCCTCGACGACATCGACCACTACGCGCTGAAGCTCGTGAACCTGCTCAACGCGACGCGCAAGGACGACGAGCGCGCAGGCGGGGGAGGGGCCCCGGTCCTCCCGTTCCCGGGCTCCTGATGCGCGAGCGGCGGCGGGACGCGCGGCTGGAGTTCGCCGCGGAGCTCGACGTCATCCCGGTGATGAGCCTGATCGTCCACCTCATCCCGATGTTGCTCCTGTCGGTCCGCTTCCTCTCGCTCGCGTCGGTCTCGGGGAAGGGCCCCGTGCTGCCCGCCTCGCCGGCCACCAGCGCGGCCCAGCTCGCCGAGCAGGACGAGAAGGTGATCTCCGTGCTCGTGGACGGCGGGGGTTTTCACGTCACGGGGGTCGCCGGCACGCCCGCGATCCCGTGCCGAGGCGCCTGCACGCCGGAGACCTACGACTACGGCGGCCTCACGCAGGCGATGGTCGAGGCCAAGCGCGCGCGGCCGGGCGAGTCGCGCGTGATCATCGTGCCCACCGGCGACGTCCCTTACGAGGTGCTCGTGAAGGTCATGGACGCGACGCGCTCGCGCCGGACCGGGAACCGGGAGGAGACGTTGTTCCCGTTGGCGCTCCTCGCCGCGGAGGGGGCGTGAGGGGGACGCTCGCAGAGCGCGCGGAGCCCGCCCCCGGAGCCGCCGACCGGATGGAGGCGGCGTGAGGAGGGGCCGCCGCCGCATCCCCGCCACGCCGATGGTCACCGTCACGTCGATGATGGACATGTTCACGATCATCCTCGTGTTCCTGTTGAACTTCCTCGACCCCACCCAGCAACAGGCCGCGGAGCTCGCGTTGCCGACCTCCCGCGCGACCGAGGCCGCCCCGAGCGACGCCGTGACCCTGACCGTGTCGCGCGACGCGGTGCTCGTGGCCGGGCAACACGTCGCGGGCGCGAGCGAGGCGGGGCTCGACGAGGCCGCCCGCGCCGCGCTGGAGGGCGCGCTCGAGACCGCCCGCTCGCGGTCGAAGGACGCGACCCTCCGCGTCGCGGCCGACAAGGCCGTGCCCTACCGCGTGCTCGTGGCCGCGCTGCGCGCCGCGGGCGACGCGGGCTTCGAGCAGTACAGCTTCGTCGTGATCTCGGATCCGGGAACCGGCGGCTGACGCGGTTGTCCGTCCGGGGAGAACCCGGAGGGATCCATGTCGGCAGTCGCCCAGGCGGCGAAGGGGGCCGATCCGTGCCTCGCGGTGCGGATCGGCGTCGTGGAGAGCGACCGCGTCGCCGGCGAGCGGCTCCTGCGGCCCGGCGAGTCCGTCGCCGGCCTGCGCTTCGAGGCGGCGGGCGGCGGCCTCGTCGTCCACGCCCCGCGCGGAGTGCGCGGGCGCGTGGCGCAGGGAAGGGTCGCCGGCGACCTCGCGCCGGGCCGCACGGCGCTGGCGGTGGGCGCGCGTGGGAAGGTGGAGACGGAGGGCGGCGCGGTCCTGTTCCAGGTGGTGCTCGCCCCGCCCGAGCCCCTGCGGCGCGCCGACTTCCGCGCGACCCTGATCGACGAGGACGATCCGCTCTTCCTCGGGCTCCTCGGCGCGCTGACCGCGTGCGCGACGGTGTTCTGCGCGTGGGTGTGGTCCACGCCGCTGCCGGAGCGCTCCGGCCACGAGGAGGTGACCCGCGCGACGGACGCGCTCCGCGACCTCCCGCCCATCGTCGTCGACCTGCCGGTCCCCGAGCCGGACACGTCGCCCGTCGCGCCCGCGCCTCGCCCGCGCCCTCGCCCCGCGCCGGAGCCGGCCGCGTCGCCGGCGCCCAGCTCGCGCGGCCGGGTGATCCCGTTCGTCACGGACGGCCGCGGCTCCACGGTGTTCGAGGAGATCCTCGGGCCGGACGACCCCGGGTTCATCCGGGAGCAGCTCGATCTGGTGGTGTCCGAGCGCTCGGCCGACCTGTCGGGCTTCCGCGCCGCGGGCCCCCGCCGTGACGAGCGTGTCGAGGTGCGTATCGACGGGCCGGGTGGCGCCTCGGAGATCGGCGAGGGCGCGCCCCTCGCGGTGAAGACGCCGAAGCCGCGCGTGGTCGTGCACCCGGATCTCCCGAAGCCGCCGCCCGTCACGATCCGCGAGGCGCTGAAGGCGTCGCAGGCGCGCTTCGAGAACTGCGTGACGCAGGGGCTCAAGCGCGATCCGACGCTCGAGGGTCGGGTGTCGGTCGGCTGGCGGATCGTGGACGGGCGCGCCACCGGCGTCGAGATCGTCGACAACACCACCGGGGACGACGCGCTCGGCGCGTGCTTCACCCGGGCCGTCGGGCAGGTGCGCTTCCCACCGGGGACGAGCGCCGAGGTGGCCGAATTCCCGTGGGCGATCTCGGGCGGCTGAAGGCGCGGGAATGCAGCCGCGGACGCCGCCCCGAGGCCCGCGCGGGCAGGCCGGGGGTGTACATGCGGCCGGCATCCGCGTAGGCTACGGAACCGTCGGCGGGTGCCGTTGTCCGATCCGGTCACGCACCCGTCCCCGAGGAAGCCCATGAGCGCCCAGGCCGCGCAACAGCCCAGCCCCCAGAAGACCCCCAAGGTCCTCCGCATCGGCCTCATCCGCGAGGGCCAGCAGGGGATCGCCCAGGAGAAGCTCTTCCGCATCGGCGAGGCGGTCTCCGTCGGCGAGAACGCGAAGTGCTCGTTCGTCGTGCCGGGCACGAAGCTCGGCCAGCGCCACGAGCTGTTCGTCGCGCGCCCGGACGGCAACTACATGCTCAACGCGCCCGACTGGGTCGAGGGCAAGATCTCGTGGAAGGACGGGATCCGCGGGCTCGACGAGCTCCGCAACCGCGGCGAGGCCGTCAAGAAGGGCGAGCTCTACCAGATCCAGCTCAACGAGAACGTCCGCGGCAAGGTCTCCGTCGGCAACGTCACGCTGCTGTTCCAGTTCGTGCCCGCCCCGCCCGAGCCCGTCCGGCAGGTCACCGCGGCCGACTTCCGCCCGCGGATGTTCGACGACGAGGATCCCCTGTTCATGGGGCTCCTCGCGGTGTTCAGCCTCATCGCCTCGGGCTTCATGGCCTGGGTGTGGACCACGCCGCTGCCCGAGGTCAACGAGCTCGCGATGGTCGAGGACGCCCTCGACCTCGTCGTCGAGGAGAAGATCGAGCAGGTCGTCATCCAGGAGAAGATCGAGCAGGGCCCCACCGAGAAGCCCGAGGAGAAGAAGGAGGCCCCGAAGGAGGAGGCGAAGCAGGAGCAGACCTCCACCGAGAAGCCGGAGCCCACGAAGGAGTCGGTCGCGAAGAAGTCGCTGCTCCTCCAGGTCATCGGCACCGCCGGCTCGACCGACGGCGCCAACGCCGTCGACGACATGCTCGGCGACGAGGGCGCCTCGATGGCGGGCCTCGACAAGGCGCTCGCCGGCGTCTCCGGCGTCGAGCAGGCCAACGCCGGCAACGTCGGCGTGAAGCAGGGCTCGGGCGCGGGGCGCGAGGACGCGAAGGTCGGCGTCGGGGTCGCCACGGGCGGCAGCGCGTCGACCGGTCAGGGCGCCGAGGTCAAGGTGAAGAAGCCCAAGATCGAGATGGGGGACGCCGACGCCGAGGTGGAGTCGGGTGACAAGGGCAGCATCGCCAGCGTCGTCCGCAAGAGCTCGGGCCGCATCCAGACCTGCACCGAGCAGGCGCTCAAGGCCAACCCGGACCTGAACGGCCGCGTGTCGGTCGGATGGTCGGTGGTCTCGGGCAAGGTCACCGAGGCGCACCTCGTCTCCAACACTACGGGCAATGCCGACCTCGGCAAGTGCATCGTGAACGCCGTGCGCAGCTTCCGCTTCGATCCGGAGCTGACCGCGGAGGTGTCGGAGTTCCCTTGGGTCGTCTCCGGTCAGTAGGTCCGGGCGCCCGGGTGTGTCTGAAGTTTTCGCCAGCGTCTCCGACGGACGCGCTATGATGCTGGCCAGGTCCGCCCGCCGGAGGTCACGCATGCTCGTTCGCTCGCTCCTCGCCCTCGCGCTCCTCGGCGTGACGCCGGCCCTCGCCGACACGCCGGGCATCGAGGGCTCGCTCGAGCAGTCCGCGACCACCTCCCCGAAGGAGAAGGTCGAGTTCGCGCGCTCCGCCGTCGACGAGATCGGCACGTCCGTCAAGACGGTCGAGAAGCTCCTCGAACAGGCGACGAAGGACAAGGACGAGGAGGCCAAGGAGTGCCTGACGCGCAAGCTGACCGCGATGAAGGCGCTCCACGAGGTCGTGAAGGTCTCCAACAACAACATGCAGCAGGCGCTCGCCAGCAGCGACATGGTGCACGCCGACCTCGAGTTCAGGAAGGTGGCCGTGGCGCTCGCGAAGACGCGCGACTTCCTCGCGGAGGCCCACGCGTGTGTCGGCAAGGCCGGCGCCGAGCGGGGCGACTCCGCGGTCGCCGTCAACGAGAACATGGAGAGCCTCGTCGACCCGAGCGTGGTGGAGGAAGGGGTCGTCGAGGACGTCGTTCCGGATGACCCTTCCCCCAAGTAGGGGGGCGTCGGGCGTCTGCACCTTGCACACGGCGCCCGGGCGTTGCATGATGACGCGCTGTTGTCGTGACGACCGAGTGATCGGTCAAGCTGTGTAGAGGATCCTTGTGAATTTGTGTGGTGTAAACTCGCGGATCGCAAAAATGGCGGTCCCTGCGCTCCTGGCATGCTGGCCCGCGGTGGCAGTGGCCGCGCCAGGGGACCACATCCGAACGGGCGACACCGTCATCACGCCGTCGGTTGCCACGGGCCTCGAATTCCACTCGAACGCCTACCTGGCGGACGGCGTGGACCAGCCGGTCTTCCCCGCGCTCGCCTGGACCCTGAACCCCCGGCTGCGCCTCGACCTCGAGGGCGAGGACCTCCAGCTCAACTTCGGCGCGGGCTGGGCGATGAAGAAGTTCATCGACCTCACGCCCGACGCCATCAACCTGTCCAACCTCGATCGCTTCTCGGACGTCGACGCCACGCTCGGCATCCACGCGCTCAACCGCAACCTCCTCGGCCTCCGGCTCGACAACGCCTTCGAGATCGCGAGCACGCCGACCGAGCTCCCCACCTCGGGCCAGAACGCCAACCTCGTCCACCTGTCCAACGATCTGAACGCCGGGGTCGCCATCCGCCCGGGCTCGGCGCTCGAGCTGGCGGTGCTCGGCAACCTCGGGATCGATCGCTACAACGTCCCGGCCGAGCTCACGACCGACCCCAACATCAACAACCGCGCCACCTACGGCCCGATGCTGCAAGGCTCGTGGAAGTTCCTGCCCAAGACCAAGCTCGTGGGCAGCGGGTCGGTCGTTTGGCACAAGTGGGAGAACAACCTCGTCGCGTCGGTCGCCCCGGACGTCGAGGGGCTGGACTACGGCTCCTACATCGGCAAGCCGGACTCCCTCGTGTGGCGGACCTCCTGGGGCATCCGCGGCCAGTTCACCGACAAGCTCGCGGCCAGCGCCGAGCTCGGGTACGGGCAGATGTACTACGACGAGGAGTCCGTCCTCGCCGACGCCGGCGCCGTCGCCGGGAGCAGCGCCGAGCTCGACGTGACGGGCGAGGAGTCCTTCGCGCGCGACCTCACCTCGTTCAGCGAGGGCTTCACCATCAACGCCCAGGTCGCCTACGCCCCCATCCGCGGGCATCAGGTCCTGCTCGGGTACCGCAAGGACTTCCAGGACGCGTTCTTCACCAACTACGTGGCCTACAACTACGTGTTCCTGCGGTACGAGGGCCTCTACGCGAGCCGCTTCGGCCTCACCGCCGAGGCGAGCTACCGCATCGACGTCTTCCACGGCGAGGTCGCACGCGGTGACCAGAACATCAAGCTCAAGCTCAACGGCGCGTATCGGTTCACCGACTTCTTCTCGGCGAGCCTCGGCGGCGGCTGGACCGAGCGCGCCTGCTTCGACAGCAGTTGCGACAATGGCACGTTCTACGCCACGCAATACGACGACTTCTACGGCACGGCCACGCTGACGTTCACCTATTGACGGAAACGGCTCAATTTCGGCCCGCGTTTCCCGATGCTATGGTGACGAAGAGGAGACCGACGGATGTTCGCGCTGGCCCTGTGCGCGTTGGATGCGCGTGCGGATGACGCGGCTGCGGCCGACGTCCTGAGCTACCGGCTCGGCAAGGCCGACGAGGTACGCGTGGAGGTCGTAGGCGAAGAGCAGATGAGCGGGGTCTACCGCGTGAACGGCGACTGCACCGTCGAGCTCCGCTACGCGGGCGCCGTGCCGGTCTGCGACCTCACCCTGGACGAGGCCACGCTCGCCATCAAGGGGCAGCTCGCGCGCACCGTGCTCGCGAAGCCGCAGGTCCTGCTGTCGATGGAGAGCTACAACGCGCGCGTCGTCGAGGTGAGCGGCGCCGTCAAGGAGCAGGGGACCTACCCGATCAAGAAGGACCGCGTCACGGTGAGCGACATGTTGCTCGCCGCCGGTGGGCTCGTCGAGCTCAACACCCCCTCCGCGACGATCGTGCGGCGGACCGGCGAGCGCGTCGAGGTCGATCTCCTCCGCCTCCGCAGCGGCGACGGCGTGGAGGACCGGGCCCTCCTCCCGGGCGACACGTTGTGGGTCCCGCCGATGGAGTCGGTCTTCGTCGACGGCCAGGTGGAGAAGCCCGGCGCGATCGCCTTCCGCGACGGCATGACGCTGATGCAGGCCATCGCCCAGGCCGGCAGCATGAAGAGCACGGCGCTGAAGTCGGGCGTCTACATCATGCGTGGCAGCGAGAAGCTTCCGGTGAACCTGAAGAAGGTGCTCAAGGGCGAGGAGGCCGACGTGAAGCTCCTCCCGAGCGATCGGATCTACGTGCCGGAGTCGGTCTTCTAGGAGGCTTCGGGCTTCAGGCTTCGGGCTTCGGGTCGGGCTCCTGGCCGTCGACGACGTCGAGGTGGGCGCGAGCGTTTGGGCTCCGTTGCCGCCGCCCCGGGGTCGCCGAGGGACGCCCCGCCTCGTCGTGAGCGGAAGGCAAGGAGTCCGCCGGAGGCCTGAAGCCCGAAGCCTGAAGCCGGCCCGCAGGGCCCCTGGTGACGCGTCAAGAGAACAGCGGTAGGATGCACGGGTGAGGATCCGCCGTGGCCAAGGTCCGCTCGTCTCCCGCTCCCGCTGAGGCCGGCCCGGCCGAGGCGCCCGCGCTCCCGGTCCCCCGCGCCCGCGCCGCCGCCGGGGCGTCGAAGCGGCGCCCGAAGACGGTCGCCGCCGCGTCGCCCGGCGCGCACCGTCCGTGGGGCCAGATCGCGCTGCTCGCGGGGATCGCCGGCTGCGCCTGGGCCGCCGTCGCCCTCGCCGGCTACCACCCGCAGGATCCCTCGCTCTCCGTCGCGGGGGGCGGCGCCGTGGAGAACCTCACGGGCCCCTTCGGGGCCGTCGTCGCCGACGCCATGCACCAGGCGATCGGCTGGTCGGCATGGGGCGTCGTGCCCGTCGGGGGGTGGCTCGCGATGCGGCTCGCCGGGCGGTCCGCGGGCGGGGTCTTCGGCCTCGTCGTCGGCTCGATCGGGCTCGTGCTCCTCGCGACGGGCCTCCAGCTCTGCTTCGGCGCGCTCCCGGATCGGCCCTTCCCGCCGGGCGGCGTGGTCGGCATCCTCGTCGCGGACGCGCTGAACGCGTACGTCGGCAAGGTGGGCGCGGGGCTCGCCGTCGCGACCGGGCTGCTGACCACCGCGACGATCCTGTTCGGGATCAACTGGCAGCCGCTCGCGGCGCGCGCGGTCGAGCGCGTGCAGGTCGGCGCGCCGGCCGCGGCGCGAGGCATCGGCGCCGTCGGCGTCGGCGCGTTCCGCGCGGGCATGCGCCTCGGCGAGGCGGGCGTCGGCGCGCTGCGGACGCGCGTGCAGGGCGCCGAAGAGCAGGCGGAGGAGGGCGAGGACGAGGAGGTCGCCGAAGAGGAGGCCCCCGCGGAGGCGCAGCTGCCGGTCCGCGTCGCCGACGCGCGGACCTCGCTCCCGGAGGCTCCTTCGCAGCTCCCGAGCGTCTGGTCCGCCCGTCCGGCGCCCCGCCTGCCCGTGATCGCCGCCGACGCCGACCGCGACGCGCCCACGAAGGTCGCGGGCCGGACCCTCGTGGAGGTGGCGTGGGAATCGACCTCGTCGGTGAAGGCACCGCCCGTTCGCGAGGCCACGCCCGTGCCCGTCCGCGAGGCCACGCCCGCGCCCGTGCTCCGACCGGAGCCGTCGCTGAACGCCCTCGCCGCCGGCGAGCCGGCCCGCCCCGCGCACACCCCCGCGCCCCCGCCGACGGCACGGCTCACCGACCCGGGCCTCGCCGCCCGCGACCTGGACGACCTCGACGCGCCCGATCTCGCCGGCGAGGCCGACCCCCCGACGCAGGACGCGCTCGTGCCCGAGGAGGAGCCGGCGCCGAAGCCGGCGCGCCCCCCGAAGCGCATGCCGGGGGTCGCCGTGGTGCCCGGCAACCTCGTGAGCGGCGGCAAGACCGACGACGGCAGGGCGATCCGGCGCGACACGCCGTTCGAGCTGCCGCCGCTCAAGCTGCTCGACGACCACCCCGCCATCGTCGCCACCACGGACGAGGGCGTGCTGCACGACATGGCGCGCCGCCTCACCCAGACGTTGAAGGAGTTCGACGTCGAGGGTCGCGTGAGCGCGATCCGCCCGGGCCCGGTCATCACGATGTTCGAGTACGAGCCCGCGCCGGGCGTGAAGCTCTCGAAGATCGAGGGGCTCGCCGACAACCTCAAGATGGCCCTCAAGGCGGTGAGCGTACGCATCGTCGCGCCCATCCCCGGCCGCGGCTGCGTCGGCATCGAGATCCCGAACGAGCGCCGCCAGACGGTGTGGGCGCGCGACGTGTTCGCCTCTCCGGAGTTCCGCGAGGGCGGGCGCACGCTCCCGATGATCCTCGGCAAGGACACGGAGGGCCGCCCCTTCGTGACCGACCTCGCGAAGATGCCCCACCTGCTCATCTGCGGCACCACGGGGTCCGGCAAGAGCGTCGGCGTCAACGGGATGCTCTGCTCGATGATGTTCCAGCGCCCGCCCGAAGAGCTGCGCCTCATCCTCATCGACCCGAAGATGCTCGAGTTCGGGCTCTACGAGGACATCCCGCACCTGCTCCATCCCGTCGTCACCGAGCCCAAGCAGGCGTCGATGGTGCTGAAGTGGGCGTGCAACGAGATGGACGAGCGCTACCGCGTCATGGCGCGGTGGCAGACGCGGCACATCGACAGCTACAACCAGAAGGTCGAGCGCGAGCTCGCGGACTGGACCCCCGAGAAGGCCCGCCAGTACGCGCCGAAGGACTGGCCCGACGGCGATCTCGTCCCCCAGCCGCGGAAGTTCCCGTACATCGTCGTCGTCATCGACGAGCTCGCGGACCTGATGATGGTGGCGTCCAGCGACGTCGAGCAGAGCATCTGCCGCATCGCGCAGAAGGCGCGGGCGGCCGGCATCCACCTCATCATCGCGACGCAGACCCCTCGCCGGGACGTCATCACCGGCGTGATCAAGGCGAACATGCCCGCGTCGCTCGCGTACCGCGTGCGCAACGGCCTCGACAGCCGCGTGATCCTCGACCAGAACGGCGCCGAGCAGCTCCTCGGCAACGGCGATCTGCTGTTCCTCAAGCCGGGCACGAGCGACCTCGTCCGCATCCACGGTCCGTTCCTCACCGAGGGGGAGGTCCACCGGGTGGCGGACCACCTCCGCGCGCAGGGCCAGCCCGAGTACGACGCCCGCATCGGCGCCGTCGCCTCCGAGGACATGGACGAGATGGAGGAGGACCTCGACGAGAAGTACGACGAGGCCGTCGAGCTCGCCATGGAGAAGGGGAAGATCTCGACCTCGATGATCCAGCGGCACCTCGGCATCGGCTACAACCGCGCCGCGAACATCGTCGAGGTCATGGAGAAGCAAGGAATTGTCGGGCCCGCCGACGGGGTGAAGCCCCGCGAGGTACTGGTCGGCCGCAACTGACCACAGGGTCGGAAATGTTCGTGCGGGGTTGCGCGTTTGACACGCAGGCACCGTTGCGACCGGCCCGATCGTGCGGTAGAGACAGCGGCCAGAGGAGGTCCGAAGTGGGGTTCTTGCGTAAAAGTACGGCGTTCGTGCTGGCTTCCTTGCTCGCCGCGCCTCTGGTGTACGCGGGGCCCGACCAGCCGACCGTGACCGAGGTGGTCGCCGGGGTGAAGGACACCTACAAGGGCGCCCAGTCCGTGAAGGCCGAGTTCACGCAGGTGCGCCACGACAAACTCACCGGCAAGGACGACCGCCAGCACGGCAAGCTCGCGTTCGAGCGTCCGAACAAGCTCCGCATCGAGACGGGCGACGTCGGCAAGCCCGCCAAGAGCGTCGTCGTGAGCGACGGCAAGACCATCTGGGTCTACGCCGTCGACCAGAAGGTCGTGAGCCAGCTGCCCGACGCGAACGCCGCCGCCTCCGGCATGGGCATCTCGCTCGACGAGCTCGCCAAGCTCGACGAGATCTTCACCGTGTCGCTGATGCCGGAGAAACCGCAGAAGCCCTCGCACACGCTGCAGCTCGTGCCGAAGAAGCCGGGGCCCTTCAAGTCGCTTCAGCTCACGCTGTCGAAGCAGAAGTACGTGCTGCAGGACCTCACGCTCGTCGACACGATGGACAACCAGATCGACATGAACTTCACGATGGTGCGGCTCAACGTCGACATCCCGGACTCCGAGTTCACCTTCCAGCCGCCCGCGGGCGTGCAGGTGATCAAGTCCGGCGGCATGTAGGAATGGAGCGCGTCCACCTCGTCAGCCTCGGTTGCCCGAAGAACCGGGTGGACTCGGAGGTGATGGTCGGGAAGCTCCGCAGCGGCCCGTTCGAGCTCGTCGACGACCCGTCCGAGGCCGACGTCATCGTGGTCAACACCTGCTCGTTCATCCAGCCCGCGACCGAGGAGAGCGTCGAGACCGTGCTCGAGATGGCGGGCTACAAGAAGGCCGGCACCTGCCGCAAGCTCGTCGTGACCGGATGCATGGTCCAGCGCTTCGGCAAGTCGCTCGAGGGCGAGCTTCCCGAGGTCGACCACTTCCTCGGAACGGGCGAGTACCACCGCATCGACGAGGTGCTGCGTGACGAGGCCGCCCCGCGCTCGTTCGTGGACACGCCGATGTACATCCACGACGAGATGGCCCCGCGGGTGAACTCGTGGGCCCCGCACTCGGCGTACCTGAAGATCAGCGAGGGCTGCGATCACCGCTGCGCCTTCTGCATCATCCCGCAGCTCCGCGGCAAGATGCGCTCGCGCACCATCCCGAGCCTCGTCGCGGAGGCCCGGCGGCTCGCCGACGAAGGCGTCGTCGAGCTCAACCTCGTGTCGCAGGACTCCACCGCCTACGGCCGCGACCTCGGCGACGGCTCGGATCTCGGGAGGCTCCTCCGCTCGCTGGCGCGCGTGGACGGGCTCCGCTGGATCCGGTTGCACTACGCGTACCCGATCGGCCTCCCGGAGAGCCTCCTGCGGGCGATCGCGGAGGAGGAGAAGGTGGTCTCCTACCTCGACATGCCGCTGCAGCACGCGAGCGGGCCGATGCTGAAGGCCATGCGCCGCGGGGTGACGCGCGACGGGCAGGAGCGCATCCTCGAGCGCGTCCGCCGGTTCGTGCCGGACATCGCGATCCGCACCACGTTCATCGTGGGTTTCCCCGGCGAGACCGACGCCGACTTCGAGGTCCTGAAGGACTTCGTCGCCGCGCAGCAGTTCGACCGCGTGGGCGTGTTCACCTACTTCCGCGAGGACGGCACCCCCGCGGCCGCGCTGGATGGCCACGTCGAGGAGAAGGTGAAGCTCGCGCGCCAGAAGGAGCTGATGCGCCTGCAGGCCGGAATCTCGAAGCGGAAGCTCAAGGCGCTCGTGGGCACCGAGCAGACCGTGCTCGTGGACGGCCCCAGCAAGGAGAGCGAGCTCGTCCTCGCGGCGCGGCTGGCGACGCAGGCGCCCGACGTGGACGGCGTCGTCTACCTCGACGACCCGCCCGAGCACGTCCGCCCGGGCGAGTTCGTGGACGTCCGCATCGCGAAGGCGGCGGCGCACGACCTCGTGGGGCGCGTCCTGTCCTGACCGGCGGGGCGGTTTCGGGTTGCCGAGCGCCCGCGAACGTGACAGAAGGGCGCCCGCGCGCACGCGCGCCCCTCCTGCCACCGGATTGCCCCTGATGGACGGCTCGCTCGGTTTCTGGATCCACACGCCCGCGGTCGCGGGCGTCCTCGGGCTGCTGGTCGCGGCCTTCTTCTACTTCCGCGTGAAGGCGCTGCCGGAAGGCAACGAGACCATGCAGCGGATCGGCGGGTACATCCGCGAGGGCGCCATGGCGTTCCTGGCGACCGAGTACAAGGTGCTCGCCGTGTACGCCGCGGTCGTGTTCGTGGCCCTCGGCTTCGCGATCGCGTGGATCGCGGCGGGCTGGTTCCTCGCCGGCGCCTTCCTCTCGCTGCTCGCGGGCTTCATCGGCATGAAGGCCGCCACCTACGGCAACGTGCGCACCGCGCAGGCCGCGGCCGGCGGCAGCAAGGCCAACGCGCTCCTCACCGCGCTCGACGGCGGCGCGGTCATGGGCCTCTGCGTGGCCTCGCTGGCGCTCCTCGGCCTCTTCGCCCTCTACATGCTGCACGTCGGCACGCCGACGCTCGGCGAGAACCTCCACGCCTTCGCCGTCGGCGCCTCGTCGATCGCGCTCTTCGCGCGCATCGGCGGCGGCATCTACACGAAGGCCGCGGACGTCGGCGCCGACATCGCCGGCAAGGTGGTCGAGAACATCCCCGAGGACGACCCGCGCAACCCCGGCGTGATCGCGGACAACGTCGGCGACAACGTCGGCGACGTCGCCGGCATGGGCGCGGACATCTACGAGTCGCTCGTCGCCGCGATCGTCGCGACGATGGCCATCGGCCTCACCGCGCCGGACGCGACCATCGCGCTCCTGAAGGTGAGCGGCACGGGCGACGCCCGCACGCTCGCGGTCGGCCTCCCGCTCGTGCTCGCCTCCGTCGGGCTGCTCGTGAGCCTCGTCGGCATCTTCACCGCGCGGGCGATGCGCAACAGCGCCCCCGCCACCGTGCTTCGCGCGGCGATGGTGCTGCCGCCGATCGTGCTCGTCGTCATCACCGCCGTCATCCTCCCGATGCTCGGCGTCTCCCAGAACGTGACCGTCGCGCTCGCCGCGGGCGCCATCGGCGGCGCGGCCATCGGCCTCATCACCGAGTACTACACGGGCCACTACACGCCGGTGAAGCGCGTCGCCGAGGCGGCGATGACCGGCGCCGGCACGAACGTGATCCGCGGC
Organism: Myxococcota bacterium; assembly: GCA_049322475.1. Classification (GTDB taxonomy): domain Bacteria; phylum Myxococcota_A; class UBA796; order UBA796; family SXON01; genus JBMOQZ01. Next base: position 15,230 of record JBMOQZ010000032.1, read on the forward strand.
ATGGCCGCGGGCATGGAGTCGGTCGGCGTGTGCCTCCTGCTGGTGGCCGGCGTCGCGATCGTGGCCAACGGCTTCATGGGCGACCTCGGGCTCTACGGCATCGCGCTCTCGGCGGTCGGCATGCTGGGTGGCACCGCGATCGTCATGACCGTCGACGCGTACGGCCCCATCTCCGACAACGCGGGCGGCATCGCCGAGATGTCCGGCCTGCCGCCGGCCGTGCGCGAGATCACCGACGAGCTCGACGCCGTCGGCAACACCACCGCGGCCATCGGCAAGGGCTTCGCGATCGGCTCGGCCACGCTCACGGTCGTCGCGCTCTTCTCCGCGTACAGCCTCGAGGTGAGCCACGCGCGGCACACCGCCGGCCTCTCCGAGATGAACCTCGCGCTGGACAACCCGCAGATCCTCATCGGGCTCCTCGTCGGCGCCGTGCTCCCGTACGTCGTCGGCGGCTCCACCATGCTCGCCGTCGGCAAGGCGGCCGGCGCGATCGTCCTCGAGATCAAGCGCCAGTTCGACACCATCCCCGGCCTGCGCGAGGGCAAGGCGGAACCCCAGCCGAAGGCGATCGTGGACATCGCCACCTCGGCGGCGCTCAGCCAGATGATCCTCCCCGGCCTCGTCGCGGTCGTGGGGCCGGTGGTGGTCGGCTTCGTGCTCGGCCCGGCGGCGCTCGCCGGCACGCTCGCCGGCGCCCTCGCCGTCGGCGCGTCGATGTCGCTGTTCATGGCGAACGCCGGCGGCGCGTGGGACAACGCGAAGAAGTACATCGAGAAGGGCGGCATCCCCGGCCACCCGAAGCGCTCCGACACGCACCGCGCCGCGGTCATCGGCGACACCGTCGGCGATCCGTTCAAGGACACCTCCGGCCCGGGCGTGTCGATCCTCATCAAGGTGATGAGCGTCGTGAGCCTCCTGCTGGCGCCGCTCGTCGCCACCGTCGGCGGGTAGCGCGTCGCGGGCGCCCCGCTCGCGCCGCGCGTTCCCGCGCGCTTCGTAGGAGCACACACGTCCTTGACAACCACGAAAGCCCGCTCGCCAGGCGGGGTTTCGTCCAAAGGGCGCGCGGCGGGCACTTCGGCGGGGGGACGAGTCGCGGTCGGGGCTTGTGTTAGACTCACTCGGCTTTCGGGACCCTTCCCGCCTGTACCCGTAGATCACATCGTCGTCGTCGCATTCTCCGGGCCCGTGCCCGGGAAGCAGTCAACAGCCCGCCGTCCAGCGCGGGATCTCGGAGAGAAGCCTCATGCACGGTTTGTTGGAGTTCTTCAAGGAAGGCGGCCCCTTCATGCTGGTCAACGTGGTGTTCGTGGTGGTCGCCCTGGCCGTCGTCATCGAGCGCCTCTTCTCGATCTTCCTGCGCTACCGCATGAACGAGAAGCCGTTCGTGGCCGCGGTCGACCGCTACCTCCAGGCCGGCAACATCGAGGCCGCGGCGAAGGTGTGCGCCAGCACGCCCGTCCCCGCGCTCTCCCGCGCCACGCGCAACCTCCTGAAGCTCATGCGCAACGGCTACGAGAGCCCGCTCATGGCCGTCGAGGAGTCGATGCTCGAGGTCCGGCCGCTCGTGCAGGCGCGCGTCGGCTGGCTCTGGTCGATCGCCAACATCGCCACGCTCGTCGGCCTCATCGGCACGATCTTCGGCCTCATCAAGTCCTTCAAGGCGACCGCCGCCGTGCAGGCCGACCAGAAGGCCGCCGCGCTCGCGAAGGGCATCTCCGAGGCCATGAACAATACGGCGTTCGGTCTGTCCATCGCCGTCGCGTGCATCATCGCGCACCTCGTCATCAACAACCAGGCGACGAAGACGGTCGAGCGCGCCGAGCACGCCCTCTTCCACTTCGTGAACGTCCACGCGCAGTGGCGCAAGGGCTACAAGCCGCCCGAGACGCAGCAGTCGACGCCCGCGGCCGCGGCGCCGGCCGCCCGCTAGGCGAGAGGACACGACGTCATGGCCGGCGGCGGCGGCGAACAGGACCTGAACCTGGTCCCCTACATGGACATCCTCGTCAACCTGATGTTGTTCATGCTGGTGGTGACCGCGTACATCGTGGAGCTGCGCGAGGCGCCGGTCATCGCGCCGGCCTACAGCTCCGGGGGCAGCGGCGACGACGACCCGAACAACAAGCCGAAGCCGTTCATCACCGTGGGCATCACCACCAAGAGCTTCGCGATCCTCGGCAGCACCGACGAGGTGCCCGCGGCGGAGATCGTGAAGAACGGCGAGAAGTACCCCTACGCCGAGCTCTCCGGCCTGCTCCGGCGCTACAAGACCGACATCGAGGTCGCCCCGAACCTCGTCATCACGGCCGATCCGGCCGTGCCCTACAAGATCGTGGTCGAGACGATGGACGCGGTGCGCACGGACAAGCAGGGCTCCCTCTTCCCGGGCGTCACGCTCGGCCTCGCGGTGCAGTGACATGAACAGCATGCTCCCCGAGGCGATCGAGCAGGCGGCCGCCGCGACCGACGACGAGCTCCTCTACCGCCGTCGCAAGCACGGCCACGAAGAGCTCATCACCGGCCTGAACCTCACGGCCATGATGGACGTCCTCACCATCCTCCTCGTGTACCTGATCAAGGTCTACGCGGACGCGCCGGAGAACATCACGCTCAACGACGACCTCCGTCCGCCCGCCTCCACGGCCCCGGCGAACATCGTCCCCTCCGTGAGCGTGCTCATCTCGAAGTCCGGCATCCTCGTCGACAACAAGAAGGTGCTCGACATCGACGGCGGCAAGATCGTCGCCGCCGACCCCAACCAGAAGTACCTCCCGCTGGCCCAGGCGCTCGACAAGCGCGTCGAGACCATCAAGGCGATCGCGGCTCGCGGCGGCAGCCCCTTCGACGGCAACCTGATGATCATCGCCGACGAGGACACGCAGTACGACATCATCAGCAGCGTGTTGTACCAGGCCGGCCGCGCCGAGTTCACGAACTACCGGCTGGTCGTCCGCAAGAAGTAGGAACCGGGCGCGCGGGACGCTGTCCGTCCCCCGCATGACCGACGACCTCGACGTCCCCCCCGACATGGGCCGTGACGCTCGCCCTCGACACGAACGGAGGTTGACGCCGCCGTGCCGATCCGCCATGTTGGCAGCGGAGGTCGGATGTACCGTGCCGCGTGGCTCTCCCTGCTGATCGCGTGCGACTCGGGCGACATCGGGAGCACCCAGGTCGAGGACGACGACTTCGTCGAGGAGACCGACGAGGATCCTCCCGTCATCGAGCACGAGCCGATCACCGACGCCATGCCCTGGGGTCAGGACATCTCCGTCCAGGCCACCGTCACCGACGGCGAGGATGGCGAGGGCGTGTTCATGGTCACGCTCTACTACAAGGCCGAGACCGCGTCCTGGGCCGACGGCAACAGCGTCCAGATGGGCGGCGCGGGCGACCTCTGGCAGGGCACGATCCCCGGCGACGACCACGCCGGCAGCGGACTCAACTACTACATCGAGGCCACCGACAAGGCCCAGAACGCCGCGCTCGATCCCGAGCGGGGCGAGGAAGACCCGTACCACATCCGCCTGTACTAGCGGTCAGCGCTTCTTCTTCGCCTCGGCGACGGCCGCAGCCAGCTGCGGGTCCCGGGCGAGCCGCTCGCGCACCGGGCCCGAGAAGTCCACGGCGCGCGTCGGCGGCTCCGCCGGGAGCTGCTCCACCAGCGCGAGCAGCTCGGCCCGCTCGTCCTCGTCCCGGAGGCGGTCCGCGCGCGCCCGCAGGCGCTGGACGGGGCCCTCGCCGACGGGCGGTCCCACCTGCACGTCCGGGGCGATGCCCACGTGGTCGTCGATGCTCTCGCCCTTCGGGAGGAAGTACCGCGCGATCGTGAGCTTGAGCGCGGAGCCGTCCTCGTACTCGAAGAGGCTCTGCACCGAGCCCTTGCCGTAGGTGCGCTCGCCGACGAGCGTGGCGCGGTCGTGGTCCTCCAGCGCCCCGGCCACGATCTCCGCGGCGGACGCGCTCTGCCCGTCGATCAACACCACGACGGGCCCGTCGAAGTCGGCCTTGTCGTCCCGGGCCTCCCACACCTCGTCGCCCCCCGGCCGGCGACCGCGCGTGCTCACGATCCGGCCGGACCGCAAGAACAGGTCCACCGTCGCCACGGCCTCGTCGAGGCGCCCGCCCGGGTTCTGGCGGAGATCCAGCACGATCGCGCGCGGCGTCAGCTCCGCGACCGTGCTCGCGACCGTGGCCGCCACGCCCTCGCGGAACTGGCGGATGCGCACGTACGCGAGGCCCGGCTCGACGATCTCGCCGTCGACCGACCGCTCCATCACCCGCGTCCGGAGGAGCGGCACCTGCCGCGTCTGCCCGTCGCGCTCGATCCCCAGCGTCACCGCGTCGCCCTCGCGCCCGCGCACGAGCTCGGTGGCGGCGTCCACCGCCATCCCGGCGATGGGCGTGCCGTTGACGGCGACGATGAGATCGCCGGCGAGCACGCCCGCGCGCGCGGCCGGCCCGTCCCGCACGACCGACGTGACGCGGAGGCCCTTCGGGTCCTCGCGCGTGGCGGCGCCGATCCCCACGTACTGGCCCTCGGACTCCTCGCGCATCCGGCGGAACGCGTCGGGGTCGAGGAAGGTCGAGTGGGCGTCGAGCGCGTTGTCCAGCCCGTCGAGCGCGTGGTAGACGAGGTCGCGCTGGGAGATGGGGTCGACATAGCTCTCGCCCACCTGGGTGAGCACGCGGGCGAACAGGTCGAGCGCGGCGTACGCGTCCTCGCGACGGTCGGCGGCGAGCACCGCGCCGCTCACGTTGCCGGCGAGCAGGCCCACCACGCCGGCGACGACGATTCCGGTCCAGCGCTTCACTGCGAGAGCCACTCCCCCGGGTCCTGCGGGGTGCCATTGTACCGGACCTCGAAGTGCAGCCGCGCCTCGGCGTCCTCGGCGAGGCCGGTGTTGCCGGCGCTGCCGAGGGTGTCGCCGCGCTTCACGGCCTGGCCCGTGGCGACCCGCAAGCCGTTGAAGTGGGCGTAGAGCGTCTGGTAGCTGCCGTGCTCGACGACGACGACCTGCCCGAAGCCGCGCACGTATCCGGCGCGCGTGACCGTCCCGTCCGCGACCGCGCGCACCGGCGCGCCGAAGGTGGTGGCGTAGTCGAGGCCGGTGTTGCTGACCGTCTGGCCGGAGAGCGGGTCAGTGTAGGCGCCGAAACGGTGCAGCACCTTCCCGGACACCGGCGCCGGCAGCCGCCCCTTCAGCTCGCGGAAGGTCTGGACCGCGGGCGCCGGCGCCGTGGCCTCGCGCTGGCGGATGGACTCGTCCATCTCCGCGACGGCGGCGGCCTTCTCGCGGACGTAGGCCATGGCGAGCTGCGGCGTGCCGCGGATGTCGCGGAGCAGGCCCTGGCGCTGGTCGCGCTCTCCTTTCAGCGCGGCGATGCGGCCGTCGAGCTCGCGCTGGAGGTCGGTCACGACCTTCTCGTCGGCGGCGAGCTTCTCGGCGGCGGTCTTGCGCGTGGAGACGATCTCCGTGAACTCGCGCGTGCGCTTCTCGTCCGCGCGGATGACGGCGAGCAGGTAGCGGACGCGGCGGCGCAGCTCGGCGGGGCTCTCGGCGTCGAACAGGAGGCGGGCGAGCCCTCGTCGCTTGAGGCGGTAGAACGTCTGGATGCGCGAGGTCGTCTCGCCGCGGCGGGCGGCGAGCTCGCCCTCGGCGTCGGCGAGCGCGGCCCGGTGGCCGGCGGCCTCGGCGCGGACGGCCGTGGCCTTCTGCTCGAGCGCGTCGACCTGGCTCTCCAGCGTGCCGATCTGCTCGTCGAACGCGCGGATCTCGTCGAGGAGCCGGCGCTGGTCCTGGGCGATCGCGGAGAGCAGCCACAGCAGGATCACGGCAGCTTCCCCAGGAACCGCCGCACCGCCCCGAACGCGGCGCCCACGCCCAGCGCGAGCCCGAGCCCCGCGAGCGCGGCGATCCAGGGGAGCGGCAAGAACCGCAGCGTCTGGTCGCCGAGCGCCATCGCCAGCACCTCGTGCAGGCGCAGGACGAGCCCCCTGTGCACGCCGTAGAGCCCCGCGAGCGCGAGGGTCGCGCCGACCGCGCCCTGCAGGGCGCCCTCGACGAGGAACGGCGAGAGGATGTAGCCGTCGGTGGCCCCGACGAGCCGCATGATCTCGAGCTCGTCGCGGCGGCTGTACACGACGAGGTGGATGGTGTTGCCGACGAGGAACAACGCGGCGACGCCGATGAACCCGCCGAGCACCACCCCCATCGCGGTGAGCAGCGACAGGAAGGTGTTGAAGCGGGCGACCCACTCCTGCCCGTAGTCGATGTCCTCGAACGAGCCCATCGACTGCAGCGTCCCGACGAACGCCGCGAGCGCCGTCGGCGAGGTGTGCTCGCGCCGGAGCGTGATCTCGAGCGACGCGGGGAGCGCGTCCTCGCCGAGGTCGTCGAGCACCGGGCCGAGCTCCGGCATGCGCTCGGACATCCAGCCCCGCGCGTCCGCCTCGGAAACGTAGCGGACCGACTCCACCTCCGGCCGGGCGACGAGCGCCTGCTGCACGGCGGCGTGCGCCTCGGGCGTGGCGTCGGCGCGCAGGTACGCGCTCACGTGGACGTCCTGCTCCCACGTGCCGACGAGCGACCGCAGGTTGAACATCACGAGGCCGTAGATCCCGATGAGGAGCAGCGCGGCGGTGATGACGCCGGTGCTCACCACCGAGAGGTAGGTGTGCTCGCGGACGCTGCGGATGGCGCGGGAGAAGGCGAGGGTCACGCGCGAGCCCTGCGCGGGAGGTCGACGAGGCGCCCGCCCTCGAAGCGGAGCCGGCGGTGGGGGAAGCGGTCCTGCAGGCCGACGTCGTGGGTGGCGACGAGCACGGTGGTGCCGCGGATGTTCACCGCCTGGAGGATCTCCATCACCTCGACGGCCATGGCCCCGTCGAGGTTGCCGGTGGGCTCGTCGGCGAGGAGCACGGCGGGGTCGTTGACGCTCGCGCGCGCGCTCGCCACGCGCTGCTGCTCGCCGCCGGAGAGCTCGCGGGCGAGCGAGTCCTCACGCCCCTTGAGCCCGACGATGTTGAGCACGGCGGGCACGCGGCGCTTGATCTGGTCGCGCGGCGCCCCGACCACCTCGAGCGCGAGCGCCACGTTGTCGCCGACCGTGCGCTGGGGGAGGAGCTTGAAGTCCTGGAAGATGACGCCCACGTTGCGGCGCAACAGGGGCAGGCGCGACGTCTCCAGCTGGGTGACGTCGACGCCGCCCACGAGGAGTTTGCCCGTGGACGGCTTCTCCGCGCCGTACAGCAGCTTGAGCATCGTCGACTTGCCCGCGCCCGACGGCCCCGTGACGTAGACGAACTCGCCCTTCTCGACGGTGACGGTCACGTCGCGGAGCGCATCGCGATCGCCGTAGGACTTCCCGACGTGGTAGAGGCGGATCATTCGCGGCGGTACACGTTATCACGCAGCCCATGCGGATCGCCGTGTACGGGGGGAGCTTCAACCCGCCCCACGTGGGCCACGCGATGGTCGCGGGCTGGGTCCGCTGGGCGGACCGCGCGGACGAGGTCTGGCTCCTGCCCGTGTACCGGCATGCCTTCGGGAAGCCGCTGGCCCCCTGGTCCACGCGGCTCGCCATGTGCGAGGCGCTGGCGCGCGCGGTGGGCCCCTGGGTGCGCGTCGAGCCCGTCGAGGCCACGCTCGCCGGCGTGTCGTACACCGTGCGGACCCTCGACGTCCTGTCGGGCCGCCACCCCGAGCACAGCTTCCACCTCGTCGTCGGCGCCGACGTCCTGCCGCAGGCCCCGCACTGGAAGGACTGGCCCGCCATCCAGGCCCGCTACGCGCCTATCGTCGTCGGGCGGGCCGGCCACGGCGAGGTCCCCGACGCGCCGACCTTCCCGGAGATCGCGTCGAGCGACGTCCGCCGCCGCATCGCCGCCGGCGAGCCCTGGGCCCACCTGCTGCCCGCGGGCGTCGTCCGGATCGTGAAGGGGGAGGGGCTCTACCTCGGGTGACCGGTTAGCTGCCGGGCTTCTACCGGAGGATCCCCATGCCCGTCCGTCACGCGAAGGCCCGCTGGCAAGGCGACATCAAGGGGAACGGCACGTTCTCCGCCGGCGAGGGGATCGCCGGCCCCTACAACTTCTCGTCGCGGTTCGAGGACGGCGTCGGGTCCAACCCCGAGTCGCTGCTCGGGGCCGCGCACGCCGCCTGCTACAGCATGGCGCTCTCGCTCGGGCTCGCGCGGGCCGGCACGCCGGTCGAGTCGGTGGAGACCGACGCCGCGGTCACCATCGAGAAGCTCGACGCCGGCTTCACCGTCACGAAGATCGTGCTGACGGTGCGCGGGAAGGTCCCGGGCGTCACGCAGGAGGCGTTCGCCGCCGCGGCGGAGAACGCGAAGAAGGGCTGCCCCATCTCGCGCGCGCTCAACCCGAGCGTGCAGATCGAGCTGGACGCGAAGCTCGTCTGACGTCTGCGCGGGGTGCTCGCCCCACCTGGGCACTCACGCATAAATAAGATTGGCGGCCCGGAATACGGGAGCAGCATCGGCGTTTGAAAGCGCCGATGAACGTCACCCCGCTGCGCCCCGCGTCCGCGGTCGCCATCCTGCTCCTCGCCGCCTGCGCCGACGCGCCTCGTCCCGTCGACGATGGCGTCGTGGTCGTCGCGCAGGAGACGCAGGCCTCCTTCACGCGCAACTTCAACCCGCTGCTGCCCGGCGGCACCTCGCGCTGGCCGACGCGGGCCGGCGTGTACGAGCCGCTCGCGATCTTCGACTCGCTCACCGGGGAGTGGGTCCCGTGGCTCGCCACGTCCTGGGGCTGGGAGGCCGGCAACCGCGTGCTCCGCTTCGAGGTGCGCGAGGGCGTGCGCTGGTCCGACGGCGAGCCGTTCACCGCGGACGACGTCGTCTTCACCTTCGAGCTCATGCGGAAGAGCCCCGCGCTCGACCCGGCGGGGGTGTGGAAGTACCTCGACCGCGTCGTCGCCCCCGACGATCACACCGTCGTCTTCTACTTCGGCGAGGTGTTCGTCCCCGGCTTCGACGACCTCGCCCAGCTCCCGCTGGTCCCGCGCCACGTCTGGCAGGACGTCGAGGACCCGCTCGCGTTCGCGAACCCGGACCCCGTGGGGACCGGCCCCTTCACCGAGGTGCGCCTCTGGACGCCGCAGGTCTTCGAGCTCGGGAAGAACCCGAACTACTGGCAGCCGCTCGGCGTCGAGGCGATCCGCATGCCCGCCTTCGCGGGCAACGACGCCGCCAACCTCGCGCTCGTCGCGGGCGAGGTCGACTGGGCCGGCAACTTCGTGCCCGCCGCCGAGCGCACGTTCGAGGCGGTCGACCCGGAGCACCGCGACTTCTGGTCGCCGCCGGTCGAGGCGACCGTGTTCCTCTACGCGAACACGACGAAGGCGCCCTTCGACGACCCGCGCGTCCGCAAGGCGCTGTCGATGGCCATCGACCGCGACCTGCTCGTGCAGGTGGCGATGTACGACTACACCCACCCCGCCGACGCCACCGGGCTCTCCGACGCCGCCGCGCGCTGGAAGGACCCGGGCATCGGCCGCGCGTGGACCGTCCACGACCCCGGCGCCGCGGCCGACCTCCTCCGCGAGGCCGGCGTGGACGAGGTCTCCGTCGAGCTCCTCGCCGTCGCCGGATGGTCCGACTGGATCCGCGCGGCCAACGTGATCGCCCGCGATCTCGAGGCCGTGGGCCTCGACGTCGACGTCCGGACCCCGGACTTCAACGGCTGGTTCGACAGCGTGCAGCGCGGGACCTACGACCTCGCGATCGGGTGGTCCACGCAGGGGCCCACGCCCTACGCCTTCTTCCGCGACGTGATGGGCTCCGAGACGGTGAAGCCCGTCGGCGAGCCCTCGCCGGGGAACTGGCACCGCTGGGGCTCGCCCGCGGCGGACGTCGCGCTGGCGCGGATGGAGCGCACGTCCGATCCCGACGAGCTCGCCGACCTCGCGACCGAGCTGCAGCGCCTCTTCCTCGAGGAGGCGCCGGCGATCCCGCTGTTTCCGGCGCCCGCGTGGGGCGCCGCGAACCACGCCCGCTTCGAGGGCTTCCCCTCCGCCGCCGACCCCTGGGCCGCGCTCTCCCCGAACCGCGCGCCCGAGTCCCTCCTCGTCCTCACGCACCTGAGGTCCCGATGACCTGGCTCCTGCGACGCCTCGGCCTCTACGGCGTGGCGGCGATCTCGTCGCTGACGATCGCGTTCCTCCTCCCGCGGCTGATGCCCGGCGATCCCGCCGCGGCGCTGCTCGCGCGCCTGCAGGGGCGCGCCGACCCGGCCGCCGTCGAGGCGATGCGCGAGGCGCTCGGCATGAGCGACGCGCCGGTGTGGCGCCAGTACGTCGAATGGCTGGCGGGGCTGTTCCGCGGCGACCTCGGCGTGTCGGTGTCGAACTTCCCGGCGCCGGTCACCGAGGTGTTGGCGGGCGGGATCCTGTGGACCACCGGGCTCGCCGGCGTGTCCGTCGTGATCGCGTTCCTGCTCGGGACCGGGCTGGGCGTCCTGGCCGCGTGGAAGCGCGGGGGCTGGGCCGACACGGTGCTGCCACCGCTCTTCTCGCTGCTCGGCGCGTTCCCGTACTTCTGGCTCGCGATGGCCGCGCTCTACGCCTTCGGCTTCGGGCTGGGCTGGTTCCCGCTGCGGCACGCCTACGACGCGTCGCTCGAGCCCGGGACCTGGGCCTTCGCGAAGAGCGTCGTCGGCCACGGCGCGCTCCCCGCGCTCACCATCGTCGTGGCGACGACCGGGGGGTGGCTCCTCGGCATGCGCAACACGATGCTCACGACGCTCGGCGAGGAGCACGTGCTGCTCGCCCGCGCCCGCGGCCTCCCGCGCTGGAAGGTCGTCTGGCAGGCGGCGCGCAACGCGATCCTCCCCAACCTCACGGGCTTCGGCATGGCGCTCGGCTTCGTCGTGAGCGGCGCTTTGCTCACCGAGGTCGTCTTCAGCTACCCCGGGCAGGGCTACCTCCTCGTGCAGGCCGTCCGCGCGAAGGACCTGCCGCTGCTCCAGGGCCTCTTCCTCACGATCACGCTCTCGGTGCTCGCCGCGAACGTGCTCGTCGACCTCCTCACCCTCGCGGTGGATCCCCGTACGAGGACCGCATGACCCGCCTCGGCATCGTCCTGCTCGCCGCCTTCGCGCTCCTCGCGATCGCCGGTCCCCTCCTCGTCGGCGACCCCACGGCCTACGTCGCCGCCCCGCACCTCCCTCCGTCGGCCGAGCACTGGTTCGGGACGACGGGGCAGGGGCAGGACGTGTTCGCCCAGACCGTCGCCGGCGCGGGTCCCACGCTGCTCGTCGGCTTCGCCGCGGGGCTCGCCATGGTCGCCGTCGGCGCGCTCGTGGGCGCCGCCGCCGGGTACTTCGGCGGGTGGATCGACGAGCTCCTGTCCCTCGCGACGAACGTGTTCCTCGTCCTCCCCGGCCTGCCGCTCGCCGTGGTGGTCGCCGCCTGGCTCCCGCCCGGTCCGGCCACGCTCGTCGCCGTGCTCGTCTTCACCGGCTGGGCGTGGACCGCCCGGGTGGTGCGCGCCCAGGTCCAGTGCATGCGCAAGCGCGACTGGGTCGCCGCCGCCCGGCTCGCCGGCGAGCCCCACTGGCGCGTGCTGATCGTCGAGATCCTGCCCAACCTGAAGGGCCTCGTCGCCTCCGCCGCGGTGGGCGCCACGGTGTACGCCATCGGCGCCCAGGTCGGCCTCGAGTTCCTCGGCCTCGGCGACCCCGGCGCCGTGACGTGGGGCACGAACCTCTACTGGGCGGCGAACGACGCCGCGTTGCTCACGCGCTCGTGGTGGACCTTCGTGCCCACCGGCGCCTGCGTCGCGCTCGTCGGCTTCGCGCTCGCCCTCGTCAACGCGGGGCTCGACGCCGCCGCGAACCCCCGCCTCGCCGCGGGCAACCCGCTCCTCGACACGGAGGTCTCGGCATGATCCTCTCCATCCGCGACCTCGTGGTCGACTACGGCGCCGCGCGCGCGGTCGACCACGTGTCCCTCGACGTCGCCCCGGGCGAGGTCCTCGGCCTCGCCGGCGAGTCCGGCAGCGGCAAGTCCACGCTCGTGATGGCCGCGCTGCGTCTGCTCCGGGCGCCGGCGGTCATCCGCGGCGGGAGCGTCCACCTCGACGGGAAGGACGTGCTGGCGATGTCCCCCGCGGAGCTGCGGGCGATCCGCTGGCGCGAGGCCTCGCTGGTGATGCAGAGCGCGCTCGACGCGCTCAACCCGGTGCTCACCGTCGGCGACCAGCTCGTCGACACGCTGCTGGCGCACCCGCCGCACCCCTCGCGCGTCGCCGCGCGCGGGCGGGCCATGGAGCTCATGGAGCTCGCCGGCCTCCCCTACGGCCTGCTCGATCGCTACCCGCACCAGCTCTCGGGCGGGCAGCGCCAGCGCGTCGGCATGGCGCTGGCGCTCGCGCTGAACCCGAAGCTGGTCGCGCTCGACGAGCCCACCACCGCGCTCGACGTGATCGTGCAGCGCGAGGTGCTCCAGCGCCTCATGCAGCTGCGGGCCCGCTTCGGCTTCGCCGTCGTCTTCGTGACCCACGACCTGCCGCTGCTCCTGCACCTCGCCGACCGCGTCGCCGTGATGCGCCAGGGCCGGATCGTCGAGATCGGCGCCGCCGCGCGGATCCGCAGCGCGCCGGCCCACCCCTACACCCGCCAGCTCCTCGACTCGATCCCGTCGCTCGACCGGCCCCGGCCGATGGAGAAGTCCTCGTGAGCGCACCCGTCCTCGCCCCGCCGCTCCTCCAGACGCGTGGCCTCTGCCGCCGGTACGGCGACGTGCGCGCGCTCGACGACGTGTCGATCACCGTCGAGCGCGGCGAGGTCGTCGCGCTCGTCGGCGAGTCCGGGTCGGGCAAGAGCACGCTCGCTCGCTGCCTCGTCGGCATGGAGGCGCCCGACGCCGGCGAGATCCGGTTCACCGGCGCCCCGGCAAGGCGGAAGCGCCCCGTGCAGATGGTCTTCCAGGACCCGTTCTCCGCGCTCAACCCCGTCCACACGGTGCTTCACCACGTGGAGCGCCCGCTGGTGATCCGCGGCGTGGCCGACGCGCGCGGCGAGGCGCTCGACCTGCTCGCGTCCGTGGGCCTCGGGAGCGAATTCGCCCGCCGCCGCCCGCACGAGCTCTCCGGCGGCCAGCGTCAGCGCGTCGTGCTCGCCCGCGCGCTCGCCGCGGAGCCCGAGCTGCTCGTCGCCGACGAGCCGACCTCGATGCTGGACGTGTCGATCCGCGCCGGCGTGCTGGACCTTCTGGCGACGCTCGCGGTCGATCGGGGCCTCGGGATCCTGCTGGTCACGCACGACCTCGCCAGCGCGCGCGCCGTCGCCGACCGCATCGTCGTGCTCTACGGAGGGCGCGTGGTCGAGGAGGGGCCCGCGGAGCGGGTCATCGCGAACCCCGGTCACCCCTACACGCGCCGGCTCCTCGCGGCGGCGCGCTGGAGCGACGCGTGAACTTCCCCGCGCAGTTCGTCTGGGGCGCCGCGACCTCGTCCTACCAGGTCGAGGGCGCCGCCCTCCTCGACGGGCGGGGCCCGTCGATCTGGGACATCTTCTCGTCGCGACCGGGCGCCGTGAAGGACGGGTCCACGGGCGCCTTCGCCTGCGACCACTACCACCGCTACCCGGAGGACGTCGCGCTCCTGCGCGCGCTCGGGATCCGGAGCTACCGCTTCTCGATCGCGTGGCCGCGCATCCTCCCGCTGGGGCGCGGCCGGGTCGAGCCGCGCGGGCTCGACTTCTACGATCGCCTCGTCGACGCCTTGCTCGCCGCGGGGATCGAGCCGTGCGCGACGCTCTACCACTGGGACCTCCCCCAGGCGCTCCAGGACGCCGGCGGGTGGCCGCTGCGCGCGACCGCGGAGGCGTTCGTGCCCTTTGTCGACGTCGTCACCCGGCGGCTCGGCGACCGGGTCAAGCGCTGGATCACCCACAACGAGCCCTGGTGCGCGAGCATGCTCGGGCACCTCACCGGAGAGCACGCCCCCGGCCTGCGAGACGGGAGGAAGGCGCTCGCCGCCGCCCACCACCTGCTGCTCTCCCACGGCCTCGCCGTGCCCGTGGTCCGCGCGAACGTGCGCGACGCCGACGTCGGCATCACGCTGAACCTCACCCCCGCCGAGGCGACGCCCGGCCACGAGGAGGAGGCGCGGCGCTTCGACGGGTGGTTCAACCGCTGGTTCCTCGACCCCGTGTTCGGGCGCGGCTACCCGGCCGACGTCGTCGCCGACCGCGTCGCCGACGGCCACTGGAGCGACTTCGTCCGCGAGGGCGACCTCGAGACGATCGCCGCGCCGATCGACTTTCTCGGCCTGAACTACTACACGCGCGCCACCTTCGGCGACGTGCCCGCGCGCGAGCGCACCGACATCGGCTGGGAGATCGACCCCGGCGCCTTCGAGCGGCTGCTCGTGCGGGTTCACCGGGAGTACGGGCCGCGCCGCGTCTTCGTCACGGAGAACGGGGCCGCCGTACACGACGGCCCCGGGCCGGACGGGCGCGTACACGACGCGCGACGGGTCGCCTACCTTCGCGACCACCTCGCGGCCGTCGCGCGGGCCATCGCCGCCGGCGTGCCGGTCGCCGGCTACTACGTGTGGTCGCTCCTCGACAACTTCGAGTGGGCCCACGGCTACGCGCAGCGCTTCGGCATCGTGTGGGTCGACTACGCCACGCAGGCGCGGGTCCCGAAGGACAGCGCCTGGTTCTACCGCGACGTCGTCGCGGCCAACGCCGTCTCGGAGACGTAGATGCTCTTGGGTGTGCTCCTCTCGGTCGCGCAGGCGGCCGAGCTGGGAGGGTATTTCCGCGTGCAGGCGCGGCCGGACTGGATGGAGGGCGACGGCCGGCTCGGCACGAGCTCGCTGTACGGGCGCCTCATGAACGAGGGCCCGTGGGCGCTCGTGGATTTGCGCCAGGACCTCGTGAAGCGGACGCCCGGCGGCGACGATCCGTGGGGCGACCTCCACTTGCGCGTCGAAGGCGGGGCCATCGGCAACGCCGACGCGTCGAGCGGGAACCTCGCCAGCTTCCGCATGTCGCAGTTCTACCTGCAGGCGGGCAACGTCGCGCTCGAGGGCGTGACGTGGCGCGTCGGCACGCTGGAGACCACCTTCGGCGACCTCTGGCTCTACGACACCCGCCCCACGCAGATGTTCGTCGACGTGCTCGGCGCGCAGGCGACGTGGAAGAAGGGGAAGACCCAGGTGGACCTCGCCGTCGGCGACGCCGGGTGGTCCACCTACGGGCTCGACTACCGCTCGCTCCCCAGCGGCGGAGGCGCCGTCCGGCAGGGTCTCGGCGAGCACCTCGACGTCGGGATCGGCGCGCAGACCTGGGTCCTCGGCGACGACCTCGGCTACAAGATCGCCGGCTACGTCGGCTTCGGGAAGCTGGGGGCGCTGACGTGGGACCGCGTGCAGGTCGTGTACAAGCGACCGCTCGCCGATCCCGCGTCGCCCCGGAGGTCGGACCAGCGCGCCGAGCTCTTCGTCGGCAACGAGCTGGAGCTCGACCTCGGCGACCTCGACGTCGCCTGGGCGACCCAGCTCGCCCGCACCACCGACGCGGACGCGCCGAAGACCGACCGGACGGCGGTCTCGACCGTGGTCCGCGGGCAGGTGGAGGTCGCGCCCACCGTCGCGGTGCTCGCCGAGACCGCGGTCGGCCGCGAGCTCGACGCCGTCGCCACCCGCGACACGTGGCAGGGCAAGGGGGGCCTCGTGCTCTCGCCCGCCGGCGGTGGCATGGGCGCCCGACCCGCCCTCAGGTTCCTGTACGGCGCGCAGTACTCGACCGCGCCCGCGGCGTGGCCCGGGGCCGCGCCGCGCGAACAGAGCAAGTGGCATCACCTCGTCGCCGTGGAGGCCGAGACATGGTTCTAGTCCTCGCCTTGCTCGGGTGCGTGCAGCGCCACGAGCCGTTCCAGTCGCCTCGCCTGCGCGCGGTCGAGGTCGCGCCGGTGCTCGTCGCCCCCGACGCCGCCGTGCTCGACTCTCCCGAGCGCGTCGACGCGGCCTTGCTCGACGCGATGCGCGCGCGGAACCTCGATCCGCGGCTCGTGCCGCCCGACCGATACCTGTCGGCCTTCGCGCAGAAGCGCGAGACGTCGCAGCGCGTGGCGTGGCTCGGCGGCACCGACCCGCTCCTCCTCGTGGAGGCCCAGCCCCGGCTGTTCGGGCTCGTGCGCGGGCACTGGAAGTGGGTGGTCGAGGTGAAGCTGACGCTCGCGCCGGCGGGCCTCGCGGATGCGCTGTCCGTGCCGGTGTTCCTCGCGAACCCGCACGACGACGCGGACGACGCGCTCGTGGCCGCGGGGCCGGAGATCGCGCGGCGGGCGGGGGAGCTCGTGGATCGGTGGCTGGAGGGGTCGTAGGGCGAGGGACGGGCGGGACGCCCGCCGTCACGGGGAGGCCCGGCATCGCCGGGGCGAGGCTTCACCGGCGGGCGTCGAACTCGGCGGCGGCGCGGTCGAGCGCGTCGGAGACGTCCGGCGGGGGGACGCCGTCCATCTGCGCGAGCGCGAGGCCGTGGACGGCGACCGCGAGGCGCCGGGCGCGCCCGAGGTGGGTGGGCCGCCTGCCCCGAGCGAACGCGTTCTCGAGGAGCAGGCGCGGAGACGGAACACGCCGCACGCCGTGAAAGCCGCTCCCCGCGCGTCGCTCGTGCCAGGGCTCGCCCGAGGCGAGCCGATAGAGCCCGGGGTTCTCAGCCGCGAAGGCGACCCACGCGCCCACCATCTGCCGCGTGGTGCGGGTGGGCGCGTCGTGGCGCAGGGCGCTCGCGGCCTCCATCCGCTCGAGCACGAATTCCGCGACGGCCGCGCGCAAGCCCGCGATGTTCCGGAAGAAGCGGACGAGGGCGGCCGCGGACACGCCGAGGTCGCGAGCGAGCCCTCGGAGCGTCAGGGCGAGCGGCCCGTGGGCCGCGACGATCTCGCGGCCGCGATGAAGGGCCGAGGCAACGAGTTGGCGGTGGTGGTAGCCCGCCTTGCGGTACCAGCCGCGGGGTTGGGTAGGTGGCACGGGAGCGTTCCTCCGGGTGTGGGAGCGGCTGCGGGGGAGCGGCCCAGGAGAGCGTTCGGAGAGGAGGCGTTCGGTGGGGAGCGGCCGCGCCGGGGCGTCAGGGGGGAGGGGGTCCCTCAAGGGCACATGTTAGCGCTGCTAACACACCGCTGATCGAGGGGCACCCGCTCTCGCTCCGACCCCGTTGGCCCGCGCACCCACGGTCGATCGCCGCGTGGACGGTGTGCCCTCCGGGCTTTAGGTCCGTGCGCGCATGCCGGACTTCCAGCCGCTCGCGCGCTACACGCGCGCGGAGATCCTCCGCCCGCTGGGCACCCTCCGCGAGGTGGGTCCCCTCGTGGTGGGGAGACGCGGCGCGGTCTGCTTCGTGAAGCCGGGCTCGCGGGACACGTTCCCGGACCGGCGGACGGTCCGCTGGGCGGGCGAGCTGCCGGTCGAGGTCGCGCAAGGGATGCCGGTGGAGGTCTTCAGCGAGGCCGGCGCGTACGAGTACCTCTACGTCGGGCGCGCCAGCCTGGCGCGCCACGGGATCGTCCCCGGCGTCCCGCAGTCCGTGGCCGACCTCCGCCTCCGCCACCCGCTGGCCCGGCTGCTCTGGCGGTCGATGGCGGGGATCGGGTCGCTCGCCCCGGAGCCCGCGGCGGAGGCCGCGATCGCGCGCCTCGGCCCCGACGCCACCCCGGACCAGCGCCTCGACGCCGCCCTCGAGTTCGTGAACGCGTGGCACGGGGTCCGCGTGGCGAGTGCACTCCCGCCCGGTCCCGGGGCTGCTCGCATCCTCGCGACGATCGACCGGATCGCCGCCGCGGCGCCCTCCGCGTTCGCGCACGATCCGCCGGTGCCGCCGGAGCATCGCCTCGCGGTCGACGGTCGCGTCGTCTTCCTCGTCGAGAGCCAGGGCACCTGTGTCTGGGCCGCGGAAGAGGAGGGCGAGGACCCGGCGGTCTGGTGGCAGGGGGACGGACGCCCGTGGGTGCGCGAGGAGGGCGGCCTCACCGGCCAGCTCCTGCACGTGCTCGTCCGCGAGGCCGCTCGCGGCGCGACCTTCGGTGCGGCTGCCGCCGGCGTCGGGGCCGACGTGGTGGAGCGCCTGTGCGCGCGGATGGCGCCGCTGCCCATCCCGCCCTCCCGGTGGCCGGGTTGGCCCGCCAGGGCCTACGCTCGCTCCGGCGCGCTCGCGATCGTGTGCCCGCATCAGGACGTCCACCGCGTGTGGATCGGCGCCCGACACCCCGCGGTGCTGGACTTCTGCGGCGACCTCGTCGATGCCGCCTGGGACCGCGACGCTTTCTGATCAGGCGAGGACGGGCTCCTCGAGCCGGACCTCGAACGCCGGCGCGGCCGCGATGGACTTCTTGACCTTGCAGCCTTCGACGGCGCGCTGCAACGCGGGGCGGTATTTCTCGGGGAACCCGACGGGAGGCGTCACGCGCACCGCGACGCGCGCGGGGAGGTGGGTGACGGGATCGATGTCGACCTCCTGCACGACGGACAACCCGTCGGTCGCGATGCCACGCGCCTGGCAGAACGCGAGCGCGTAGAAGCCCGCGCAGGCCGCGAGCGAGGCGAGGTAGAGGTCGAACGGCGCCGGCGCCGTCCCCGCGCCGCCGGCTGTGGGGACCTGGTCGGTGTGGACGACGTAGCCGTCGAAGTGGGCGTCGACGCGCCGGCCGCCGGGGAAGGTGACGTGGATGAGCATGGAGCCTCCTGCCCCGAGGAGCCACCTCCCCCCGACCCCGTGACGCGACGAACGACCGACCCGCCCCACGCGCGTTCGGTGGCGTCAGCGAGCGAGGGCAGCCTCGAACGTGCCTTTTGACCCAGCCGCGGCGCCCCGGACGCGACGTTGGGTGAGAATCCGCCGATGAACCCGTCGTTCTCCGTGCTGTGCTCCCGCTGCTGGGCCGACCTCCCCTCCGCCGACGCGTCGGCGTGCGCCGCCGATACGGGAGGCTGCGGCGCCGCCCGCCCGGCCGAGGGGTGGATCGCGCTCCCGTGGACGTTCCGCGGCATCTACCAGGTCCGCGAGCGCGTCGCGCGCGGGCCCGGCGCCGCCGTGTTCCACGCGGTCGACACCCGGGACGACCGCGCGGGCGTCCTGAAGGTCCAGCGCCGCGACGCCGACCGTGACGAGCTCCGCCGTCGGCTCGACGCGCTGCGGGCCGAGCAGGCCGGGCTCCTCGTGCTCAACGAGGCCGAGGACGGGCAGGCGGGCGACCGCCGCTTCCCCCAGCTCCTCGGAATGGAGCGCACCGACCCGCCGTACCTCGCGCTCGAGCGCATCCAGCTGCCGACGCTCGGCCAGGTCCTCGCGGGGAGGGGGCTCGACGCCCTCGAGGCCGCGGCGCTCGGGGTGGGCGTGTTCGGCGCGCTGGGCGTCCTGCACGCGCAGGGCATGGCGCACGGGGCGCTGCGTCCCGACGCCATCTTCGTCCGCGAGGCCGACTGGCACGTCGTGATCGGCGGGCTCGGCGAGTCCCGGAAGACCGACGATCGCGCGCTCCTCGGCGAAGACGTGTGCGCCGTCGCCACCCTCCTGAGGCTCGCCGGCGGCGGCGACGGGGCGGGCGGCTTCGACGCCGCGCTCGCGCCGGCGCTGGGGCCGGTGGCGACGCAGCGCCCGACCGCCGCGGAGATGGTGGCGGCGCTCGAGGGCTTCCGGCACGCGCGGCGCCGTGCCGAACGTCTCGACGTGTTGCGCGAGCGCGGTCGATCCATCCGGGAGCGCATCACCCCCATCGCGGGCCTCGAAGGCGCGCTGGAGTCGCTCGGGCGTTCGGCGGGCGAGCTGGAGCGGGGCGCCGCCGCGATGACGCCCGAGGAGTTCGACGGGGCGTGCGCGCGCCTCGTCGGCGAGCTCGATCGCCTCGACGGCCGCCTCGCCGCGTTCGCCGGCGCCCAGCCCGATCTCGCCGCGGAGCTCGCCGACGAGAAGGCGCGCAACCGCGCGCTCCTCGCCCAGCGCGACGCGGCTCTCCAGCGCGAGAAGGCCGCCCTCGACGCGCTGCAGGACGCCGACGCCGGCGACGACCCCGTCGTGCAGGACGAGAGCGCGCTCGCCGCCGAGCTCTCGGCCGCGCGCGAGCAGGTGGCCGTCGCCGTCCAGCAGCGCGACTTCGCCCTCCAGGAGCAGCGCAACCTCGCGAAGGCCGTGGAGGAGCACCGGCTCGCCATGTCCGCGATCGAGGAGCAGTACCGCGAGCTGGCCGTCCGCGAGCAGGCGACCGCGCGGGAGATCGAGCAGGTGCGCGCCGCGGCGGAGTCACAGAAGAAGACGCTGCAGGTCGCGGTCGAGAAGGAGCGCCAGCGCGCGGCCGCGGCCGAGGGCGAGCGGGACCTCGCGAGGCAGCAGGCCGAGTTCGCGCCGGTGCGCGAGGAGGGCGCCGAGGGCGGCGGCACCTCCTGGATCATGGTCGGGGCCGCCGCGCTCGCCGGTGTGGTGTTCGGTGGCGCCGGCGTGGGCCTCTTCCACGCCCTGACCTCGGGCTCCGAGCCCGCCCCGCAGGTGGCCGCGGCGCCACCCGCGGAGCCGGCGGCGCCCGCCGCGGCGTCGGCCGCCGACGTGATGGCCGCCCCTCCGCCCGAGCCCGCGGCCGCGCCCACCCCCCCCGAGCC
>JBMOQZ010000033.1:0-3909 GCA_049322475.1 Myxococcota bacterium
GCCGCACCCCGCTCACGTCAGAGCCATGCCCGCACGAACGCGTACACCGGCCTCAGCTCCGGCCGGTACCAGATCTCCAGCCCGTACGCCACGTACAGCGCGCGCGCGACCGCGACGATCGTGGTGACGCCCACGACACCGGCCAACGCCACGCGATCGACCGCCCCCATTCGGAGGGGGCGACGGACCGCCCGCGGCGCGGTGGGATGGAACCCCCGGGTCTCGAGCGACTCCGCCAGCGCCCGCGCCCGGCGGATCGCCCGCGCCGCCACGGGCCGGAGGAGATCCGCCTCGAGCGCCAGCCAGGCCCACGGCGTGCGCCGCCAAACGGGCCTCCCCCGGCGCGCGCGCGCGGCGCGCACCGCGAGCGCCTCCTCCCCCACGAGCGGGACGAACCGCAGCGCCGTCGCGCCCATCATCGCGAGGCCGTAGGGGACCCCTAGCGCGAGCATCGCGGCGAGGAGCCGGTCTGGCGAGGTCGAGAGCGCGACGGCGAGCCCCGCCGACAGCAAGGTCACGAACCGGAGCGCCTGCACGAGCCCGTGGACGAGCCCCTCCCGCACGAACACCAGCGGGCCGAGGTGGAACAGCGGCGTCCGCGGCCAGGTCGCGTAGAAGAGGCCCTGCGACACGGCGGTGGTCCACAGGAGGAGCGCGACCGCGCCGAGCAGACGGAGGCGCCACCCCCGGGCCCTGGGCTGGGCGAGCGCCGCGCCCACCGACACGGTGGCGACCCCGAGCAAGGCCGGCGCGCCCTCGAGGCAGAGCACCACCACCCCGAGGCAGAAGAGCGCGACGAGCCGGGCGCGAGGGTCCGTCATCGCACGTCGTCCTCGGAGGGACGCCCCTCTCCCCGCCCCGCGGGGAGAGGGTGGCCGAAGGCCGGGTGAGGGGCGCCGAGACACACGGCCAGCGCCTCCACGTCCAGGTACGGCAACCCCAGCTCCACGCACACCCGGGCGAGCGGCGGCAGGGGCAGCGGGCCCGCCGCCAGCGTCGCCAGCGGATGGCCGTCGCCGACGACGCGCCCGTGCTCCAGCACGACCACCCGCGTCGCGTGCCGCAGGACGACGTCGAGGTCGTGCGACGCGAACACGAGCGCGCCGCCGCGCAGCGCCTCGCCGGCCGCGGTGAGCATACGGTCGACCTGGTCGCGGTCCTGGCCGCTGGTGGGCTCGTCCAGCAGCAGGATCCCGGGTCGGCACGCCAGCGCGGCGCCCACGGCCGTCCGCAGCCGCTGCCCCCGCGAAAGCGCCTGCGGCGCGCGGGCGAACAGGTCCGCGATCGACAGCGCGGCGGCCGCCTCGGCGACGCGCGTCCGCACGTCGGCGGCCCCGAGCTCGACGGGCCCGTAGGCGAGCTCCGCCTCGACGGTCTCGCAGAAGAGCGCGAGGTCGGGGTTCTGGGGGACGTCGACGCAGGTGTCGCGGGTCGACACGTGCCCACGTGTCGGCCGGAGCCGCCCCGCGAGCAACGACAGGAGCGTGCTCTTCCCGGCTCCGTTCGCGCCCACGATCGCCACCCGCTCCCCGCGCGACACGTGCAGTGACACATCTGTGATACAGGGCGGGAACCCGGGCCAGGCGAAACACGAGTGATACATCTCCACGATCGGTTCCCTGACGATCGGATCGGGGCTCGGCGCGGGCGCGTGACACACGCGCCAGGGCTCGCCGACGTGGGCGCGTAGCTCGTCGAGCGCGGGGCCGCGGAGCCCCCGCGCGTGCAACGCGGCCGGTCCCGAGAGCGGGTCCTCGGCGACGCGGCCGGCGTCCATGAGCACCACGCGGTCGGCCGCGGGCGCGGCGAGCTCGAGGCGGTGCTCCACGACGAGCACGGCGACCCCGCCGGCGGCGACCTCCCGGACGAGCGCCAGCACCTCCGCCGCCCCCGCCGGGTCGAGCTGCGAGAGGGGCTCGTCGAGCAGGAGCACGCGCGCGCCGGCGGCGAGGGCGGCGCCGATCGCGAGGCGCTGGCGCTGACCCCCCGAGAGCTCGGTGGGCGCGCGATCCGCGTGGCCCGCGAGGCCCACGCGCCCGAGCGCGTCGGGGATCCGGGCCTCGATGGCCTCCGGCGCGAGCCCCGCGCTCTCCAGCGCGAAGGCCACCTCGTCGGCGGCCGTGGCGCAGACGAGGTTGTCGTCGGGGTCCTGCCCCACGAACCCGAGCGCGCGCACGCGCTCCGCCGCCACGAGCCCCGCCGGATCGGCGCCACCGATCCGGACCTCGCCGGCGAGCGCGCCGTGCCCGTGCCGCTGCAAGAGCCCGGCGGCGAGCCGCAGCAGCGTCGACTTCCCGCACCCCGTCGGCCCGATCAGCAACACGATCTCGCCGGCGCCGACGCGCAGGTCGACGGGCCCCACGGTGGTGCCCGCGGGGTAGCGCCACGAGACGCCCGCGAGCTCGATCACGGCTGCACCGCGCGGAGCGAGGCGGCGAAGCCGGTCGCGATCCGGCTGGCGAGCACCGCGTACCCGAGCCCCGGCACGAGCACGAGCAGCGCCACGAACCAGGGCGCGTAGAAGAGCCGGTAGAGCACGACGCTCATCCAGATCCCCGAGAGCGACGTGGCCAGCGCCGCGCCCCCGAAGGCGACGGCGAAGCGGGCGAACCGCGCGTGGGCCGCCCCTTCGCGCCAGGCGCCCCCGCGCGTGAGCCCGGCCGCCCAGGCGAAGCCCTCGTGGGCGGCGACGGACACCCCGAGGAAGAGCCCGTCCGCGGGCGAGAGCGCCCCCGACGTGAACGCGCGCAGGATCGAGCCGACGAGGAGCGCGAGCGTGAGCGTGCCGGGGCGCGGGAGGAGCGTCAGCAGGGTCGCCAGCAGGACCGTGCGGCCGACGTCGGAGACGAGGCTCGTCACCAGCGTGGCGAAGGGCCCCAGCAGCACCCCGAGCCCCATCGACAGCAGATCCGAGGCGGCGCCGACGATGAAGAGCGCGCTGCCGAAGAGCGCGACGGTCATGAGCTCGCTCGTCGCGGCGGCGTCGAGCCACCGCCGGATCCGCGGCCCGGCCCACGCCCACCCTCCCAGCGACGCGAGGACCGAGGCGCCGAATCCGACGCTGGCGACGGGGTCGCCCCGGGTGACGTAGAGAGGCTCGGTCCGCTCGTGCAACACGACGTCGCTGCCGAGGGGGGTCACGCGCAGGCGCGCCTCGTAGGCGCCCGGCGCCACGACCTCGGCGTCGACGTAGACGGGGAGCGCGACGCGGGCGTCGCCGCCGGCAGGCACGCGCACGAGGCCCGCGACCGTGCCGGTGTCGCCGTCGCCCTCGCGCTGGCGGGGGCGGAACGCGGCCGCGCGCGCCCCGCCCTGCAGCACCTCCAGCGTGACGACGACGTCGAGCGGGGCCTCACCCGTGTTGGTGAGCGTCAGCGCCGTGTGGGCCCACGGCGCGTGCGCGTCGCGACGGCGCCCGCCCACGCCCCAGCGCCCGAAGAGGCGCTCCCACGCAGCGCCGGGGAGGGTGACGCGGCCCGGGGGCCGCCCGAGGTCGGGGACGCCCAGCGCGTCGGCCGGGAACACGGTGGGGCCCGCCGCGAGCACGGCACGGAGCGCCTCGGGTGTCGTGACGCGCG
Organism: Myxococcota bacterium; assembly: GCA_049322475.1. Taxonomy (GTDB): domain Bacteria; phylum Myxococcota_A; class UBA796; order UBA796; family SXON01; genus JBMOQZ01. The sequence goes on from JBMOQZ010000033.1 coordinate 3,579, forward strand.
GCACGAGGTGGACGACACGGTCGCCGACCGGCAGCGGGACCACCTCACCGGCGAGCCCGACGGCGCGGACCTCGCGGCGGCCCTCGGCGACGAGCGGGACGTCGGCGTCGCCGACGCGGACCGACGCGGGCATCCCCGGGCCGCCGGTCACCCCGACGAGCACCTCGGCTCGCCCGCCGGCGAGCACCGGGACCTCCACGGTGTCGCCGGCCTCCACCCAGGGGGCGCCCGGGGCCGTGCGGACCTCCACGCGCACCGGCGGGCTCGCGAGGACCTCGACGTCGTCCTCGGCGAGGCGGGGGCCCGCGCGGGGGACGCCCCCGGAGGTCCC
>JBMOQZ010000034.1:0-35570 GCA_049322475.1 Myxococcota bacterium
CGCGGGCTCCTCGGCCTTCGCCTTCTTCGCCGCCTTCTTCTTCGGCTCCTCGGCGGGCGCGGCCTCGGCGCCCTTGTCGGCGTCGGGGGCCACGTCGACGAGCTCGCTGCGCTCGAGCAGCCACTCGAGGGTGCGCTCCTCGAGCAGGCGCTTGCGCAGCTCCTCGACGGCGTTGTCCTTCTTGAAGTAGCCGCGGATGGCCTCGACGCGCTGGCCGCGCATGTCGGCGATCTCCTGGTACTTCGCCTCGAGGTCCGTGTCGGTGACCTCGATGCCCTCCTTGCGGGCGACGGCGTCGAGGATCAGCGAGGCCCGCGCGGCGAACTCGGCGCGCTGACGCAGATCGGCCATCTGGGCGTCGCTGTAGCGGATGCTGCGCGGATCGCGGCCACGGTAGGCCGCCTGGATGCGGAGCTCCTCGAGGAGCAGCTGCAGGTGGCTGTCCACCATCGCGGGGGGCACGTCGAAGCTGTGCGCGCCCGTGAGCTTCTGGAGCAGGTTCACGCGCGCGACGTTCCGGGCGGACTCGTTCGCGCGGTTCTCCTCCTCCATCCGCAGCGCGGCGCGCATGGCCGCCACGCCGCCCTCGTAGCCGAGCTCGGCCGCGACCTCGTCGGTGAGCTCCGGCGTCTTCGACACCTGGATGCCGAGCACCTTCACCTTCGCCTCGACGGTGCGGCCCTTCACGCCGGGGAGGAGGCTGCCCTCGCCGATCGTGACGGTGCCCGACCGCGACTCGCCCTTCTTCAGGCCGACGATCAGGTCTTCGAGGCCGGGGTAGTAGCGATCGCCGGCCGTGTTGATCATCGTGCCGCTCTCGACCGTCTTCTCCTGGCCGTCCTCGACGAACGAGACCTCGGTGAGCGCGAGATCGCCGCGGGCGACGGCGCGATCCTCCTCGACCTCCACGAGGCGGGCGTGGCCGGAGAGGCGACGCTGAACGAGCGCGTCCACCTGCTCCTCGGTGACCTGCGGGACGGGGTAGTCCACCTTCAGGCCGGTGTACTCGCCGATCTCCACGCTCGGGCGCACCTGCACGGTGATCGAGAAGCGGAACTCGTTGCCCTGCTTCAGGTCGTCGCGCTCGACCTCGGGCTGGCCGATGAACTCGATGTCCACCGCGGCCTGCCGGAACTCGGTGTTGATGATGTCGGCGGCGACCTCGCCCATGATCTGGCGGCCGAAGCGCTGCTCCAGCAGCCGGCGAGGCACGTGGCCGCGGCGGAAGCCCGGGATGTTCACGCGGTGCGCGAGCGTCCGGTAGGCGTCGTCGAGCTTGCGGGAGACGACGGGCGCCGGGACGCTGAACTGCAGGCGCTTCTGGAAGGACGAGATCTGGTCCACCTGGACGGACATGGGGTCACTCGCTCGGGCGAAGGGGGGTGCGAGAAGGGGGAGTCGAACCCCCACGGGTTTCCCCACTGGATCCTAAGTCCAGCGCGTCTGCCGATTCCGCCATTCTCGCGATGCGGCGCGGTCTTAACGCACGTACGGCTGGGCGGTGGTGGTCCGCCCAGCCGTTCGTGAGGAGGTGGTGGGCCCCCCGGGGGTCGAACCCGGAACCTGCGGATTAAGAGTCCGATGCTCTGCCAGTTGAGCTAGGAGCCCGAAGATGAGGTGGGGTGGATGAAGGGATTTGAACCCTCGACACTCGGTGCCACAAACCGATGCTCTACCAACTGAGCTACACCCACCGTGCGGCCGCGGAATATATTTCGATCCGCGGAACCCGCAACCCCTCCCGGGAGCGTTTTGACTCGCCTCGTCGTCTTCCTGGCGGCGTCCTGCGCCCCGCGCCCCGCGCCACCGCCCCCCGTCGAGCGCCTCGCCGAGAGCGTCGCCGAGTTCGAGGCCGTCGCCGACGAGATGCGCCGCGCCTACCTCGCCCGCGACACGGTCCCCGCCCCCACCCTCGCGTCGGAGGCCCCGCAGACGGTCGAGCTCGACGGCGTCCGCGTCACGGTCTCCCCCGTCTCGGCCGAGCGGCAGGCCTGGAACGCGTGGCCCGACGGCACCGCTCGGCTCTTCAACGACGGGCTCGGGTACCTCTGGCGCGTCCACCTCGAGACGGAGCGCGACGTCCGCTGGGACCCCGCGGCGACCGCCCTCGCCGTCAACGACTCCGACCAGGTCTTCACCCCCGCCGTCGGCCCCGACGAGCTGCTGCAGCCCGTGCTCCAGGGGGCGATGCTCGAGTCGGCCCTCGGCGCGCGGGGCGACCTCGCGCTCCGCGCCCGCGCCGCCGACGACTTCCGCCGCGCCTACCTCAGCACGCGCGCGAGCCCCGGCCCGCGCGACGGCGTCGTGGTCTTCCCCGCGCCCACGCGCCAGATCCACACCGTCGCGATGGAGCTCCGCCTCGCGCTCGTGGTGGAGGGCGTGGGCGACCGCGAGTTCCGCTTCCTGTTCGAGTAGCTCAGCGAAGCTCGGCGGGGAGCGCGGGCGCGAGGCCCGGCGGCAGGCGCAGCTCGCGGGCGATCTCCCCGGCGAGCAGCAGCGCGGCGAGCTCGCCGGGCTCGGCGGCGCGGACGGGCGGGAGGGCGCGGGCGACCACCCAGGCGACCACCGGCTCGTCGCCGACGTCGACGGCGTCGGGGTCGGGAAGCGGGGACGGCACCGCGGGCGCGAGCGACGCCGGGAGCCACGGCAGGCCCGGCGGCGGGGCGCTCCGCGGTCCTCCGTCCGGCAGCTCCCCGATCTCGACGAGCAGGTCGAGCGGGCGCGACCACGGGCTCTCCGGCGACCAGGGCGCGGGGTCCCACGGGAGGCCCGTCGCCGCGGCGTCCGGCTCGGCCCAGGGCGACCCGCCCGTCCCGGCCTCCCACGGCGCCGCCTCCCACGGCCACCGCAACGCCGGCCCCGTCGGCTGGCCGCTCACCGGGTCGAGCGCGTCGACGAGGCCGAGGAGCGGCCCGCCCGGCCAGGGCTGAAAACGCTCGCCCGCGCCGGACTCGCCGAAGGCGGCGCTCCCCGGGAGCCCGCCCGGCGCGCTCTCCAGCGCTCCCGCGTGGACGGCGAGCGCGGGCGTCCCCCGGGGATCGAGGAGCAGCCCGCCGCCGGGACGGGCGAGCCCCACGCCGGACACGGGGGCGCGAGCCTGCCCGGCGACCGTGAGGAGCGCGTTCCACCCCTCCAGCCACGCCTCGCCCACCCGCGCGAGCCGCCCGAGGCCGTCGCGGACGATCGCCGTGACGCCGTCGGGGCCGGAGACCGACACGAGCCGCCCCACCCCGTCGTGCACGAGCCGCGAGCGCCCGCGCTCGCCGATCACCTCGCGGAGCGCCCCGTCGGGCGAGGTCACGTACGTGATCGCGCCCGTCGCGACGCTCCACGCGGGGGCGTGCCCCGCGGGCACGACGCCCTCGCGCGGACGCCCGCGCAGGTCCCACGCGAGCCGCGCGCCGCCGGGGCCCTCGATCCCGTCCGGCGCCAGCGACCACGCGAACGCCTCGGCCTCCACCGCCACGAGCGCGCCGAGCGGGTCGCGGCGGAGCGCGCGGGCGAGGTCGCCGCGCACCCGATCGAGGCGGCCCGCGTCGTCGAGCGACCAGCCCGTCCGCGCCTCCACGCCGCCGTCCGGGTCGAAGAGCTCGACCTCCACGACGCCGCCGGCCCCGCCGATCCTCGCCAGCGCGCCGCCCGGGAACCGCACGAGGCGCACGCGCCCGGCGGCGTCCCGGTCCACGCCGAGCGCGACGCCGTCGGGCCCCGCCACGGAGAGCGCCCGCCCGGCCGCGTCGCGCCCGATCGTCCACGCGCGCTCGCCCACCGCCACACGCGCCTCGAGCCCGCGCACGTCCCTATCCACCCGCATCGGCGGCCGCCCCGCGGTCCCGACGCCCGTCACCCGCCCCGCGCCGTCGCGCGTCAGCCGGGTGTCGCCGGCCTCGATCACCCGCCCCGCCGCGTCGCGCGTGATCCGTACGGTGGCGGCGTCGTCCACGCGCACCTCGCGGATCTGGCCCGCCGCGTCGCGGAGCAGCGTCGCGTCGATCCCCGGCGCCGCGATCCCGACCACGCGCCCGCCCCCGTCGCGATCCCACGCGACCGCCCCGCCGCCCGCGAGCCCGACGGACAACGCGCGCCCGGCGCCGTCGCGGGCGATCCCGGCGCCCCCGACCTCGACCACGTCGCCCGCCGCGTCGCGACGCACGGCCACCGAGCTGGCGTCGGCGCGCAGCACCTCGGTCACGCGCCCGAGCGCGTCGCGCAAGAACCCCGTCGGCCGCCCGAGCGGGTCGCGCACCGCGGAGAGCGCCCCGGTGCTGCTCCACAGGAGCTCCCACCGCCGCCCGTCGAGCCGTACGAGCCCCACCCGCCCGTCGTCGCGCCGGGTCCAGGCGGCCACGCGCCCGGTCGGGTCGGTCACGCCGGCGACCCGCCCGAGCCGATCGCGGGCGAGCACCCAGCGGGCACCACCCGGGTCCGCCACGGCGGCCACGCGCCCGCCGGCGTCGCGCTCCAGCACCCACGCGCCCCCCGCGCCGTCCAGCACGCGCACCACGCGGCCACGCTCGTCGCGCCTGAGCATCACGGTCGAGCCGGTGGGGTCGCGCACCTCGACCACGCGCCCGGCCGCGTCCCGCGTGTAGGCCCGCGTCGCGGCGCCCCTCCGCACCCCGCGGACGCGCCCGGCCGCGTCGCGCTCGAACGCCGTCACGCGCCCGGCCGCGTCCGTCACGCTCGCGAGGAGCCCCTTCGCCCAGCCGAGCGTCCAGGTCGACGCGGGCGGCTCCGTCAGCGACACGAGCCCCTCCGTGCCCCACGCCATCGCCCAGCGCGCGCCGGACGGGTCGGTCACGCCGGCGACGCGCCCCGCGCCGTCCCGCTCCACCCGGGTGCGGCCGCTCCGGGGATCCGCCCAGCCGGCCACCCGCCCGCCCTCGCGCCAGAGCTGCACCACGCCCGTCGCGGGGTCGCTCACCACCTCGCCGTCCGGCCGCTGCTCCACCACCCACGCCCCGCTCGGCCCCGTCAGCGTCGCCCGGTCGCCCGCGCGCACGCACGACCACGTCGACCCGGCGCCGCGCACCCGGGTCCCCCGCGCGTCCGCCTCGAACACGACGCCGCTCCCGTCCGCCCAGCGGATCGCCGACAACGTGCCGCCCCCCGCGTCGTAGACCGTCGTGACGCCCGCCTCGTCCGTGAACGAGCGCAGCGCGCCGTCCTCCACGCGCCAGCCGACCGAACGCCCGTCGCTGGCGACGCCTCGCCCCCCCGTGGCGGTGGCCTCCACCTTCACCGAGACGCGCTCCGACCGCATGCCGGCGAAGGCGCCCTCGCCGTCGCGGAGGATCTCGACCCGCCGCGTGCCCCGGACGCGGGCGACCACGCGCCCGGCCGCGTCGACCTCGACGACCTCGCCCTCGACGCGCCGGTCCGGGCCGAGCGGCACGTCCGCGCGGCCCGGTCGGGCGAGCACCCCGGCCCGCACCTCCCAGTCGTCGGCCCAGCGCCAGCCGCCGTCCCAGACACGGGCGAGGCGCACGTCCCGGTGCTCCGCGCCCCCGTCGAGCCAGACGCGGGCGACGGCGGGCGCGCACGTCCGCGGGTCCAGCACGACGGTGTCGCGGGCCTCGTCCCGCCCGGGCGGAAGCGGCCCGAGCCAGGTCCACCCCCGGGGCCCGAGCACGGGCTCGCTGGCGACGACGAGCAGCAGCAGGGCCCGCACGGGCCCCTACGGCTTGCCGGACACGAACCAGCCGGACCAGGCGACCGGCCCCGTCTCGTCGCCGACCTCCTGGATGGCCTGCGCGCGCGCCTCCGAGAGCGACCGGCTCGCGCTGTAGCGACGGTTCAGCCCCTCCCAGTAGTGGAGGAGCACCTTCTGGCGGAACTCGCCCGGCGCGCCCCAGCCCTCGACCAGCACGTCCTTGGCGCCGCCGTGGCGGAGCGCGCCGATCCGCGCCCAGATGACGTCGGGCGCGTCGCCCCCGGCGAGCGAGGCGCCGCGGGCGACGATCGGGGTCGAGCCGATCTCGCTCAACGTGAGCGCGCCGTCGGCCAGCTGGAACCCGCCGTCGGGCGTCCCGGGGAACCCGCCGATGTGGAGGAACCGGGCCTTCGGCGCGTTCTCGCGCCAGGCCGCGAGGTTGGCCTTCGCGCCGGCGAACACGGTGGCGTCCGGGTAGACGCGGCGCAGGAGGTCGGCGTCGGTCTCGGTCGTCGTGAGCGCGAGCATCGTGAGCGAGAAGTCGGGCTCGACCCGGGGCGGCGGGGCGGCGAGCGCGTCGACGTCGGGGAGGAACCCGACGTGGCGGATCGCGGCGAGGAAGCGGAGGCCGTCCTGCTGCTCCGGCATGGCCGCGATCGGGACGAGCCCCATCGGAGGCGGCCCGACCACGAGGTACTTCCCGACGCCGGTCAGCAGGTCCATGTTCGGGTCGATCAGCGCGGCCCGCAGGCGGTCCCCGACGGCCACCGAGGTGTCGCCGTTGCGCAGCGCCTCGCCGAACGCGACGACCTCCTTCACGACGGCGGGCCTGATCGCCGCGACGCGGCCGGCCGACTCCGTCACGAGCAGCGACTCCGCGCCGCCGCCGGCAAGGGGGCGGTACGACAACATCGCGACGCCGTCGAGGGCGCTGCGGACCGTGGCCAGCGAGGGCGGCTCGACGGCCACGAGGCCCGCGGCCTTCTCGGCCTCCTCCAGCGCGGTGCGCGCCGCGGCGGGCCAGGCGCCCTTCCCCGCGACCCATGCGAGCACCCCGGCCCGATAGCCGGCGACCGCGTTCCACACGGCCTCGCGCTTGTCCGCCGCCGCGCCCGGCGGCAGCGGCGACACCCCGCGCGACCACAGCGACGCCATCGCGTCGTGCCGGTGCGACCACCCGTGGACGACCACGGCGGCGGGCAACGGATCGGCCATCGCCGCGACCTTCTCGGCGTCGCCGGCGAGCTCGCCGGGGAGCGGCCCGTCGAGCGCGAGGAGCGGGGCCCAGGGCCCCGACCGCCACGCGGGCACGGTGACCGCGAGCGCGCCGATCTCCTTCGCGGCGGCCACGCCGTCGTTGGCGGCGACCGCGGCGCGTGCCCGGCCCCAGGCCGCGACCCCCGGGCCGTCCACGGCGGCGCCGCCGGCGAGCGCGCTCCACGCGGGGCCGGCGGGGTGATCGCCCGCGATCGACGCGGGCTTCCCGCCCGCGAGCATCTTTCGCGCCTCGAGCTCGGCCTTCAGGCCGTCGCTCGCGCCTTCCGGCGCCGCGAACGCCGCGCGGCTCTGGCCGAGCCGGGCCCAGAGCGCGAGGTCGGTGGACTTCGCCTCGGCGGCGGCGCACTTCCACGCGTCCGCGCGCCCGTAGCCGGCGGCGAGCAGGCAGACCTGCGCCGCGTCGTCGCCCGCCATCCCCGTGCCCGGGAAGGTGGCCGGCTGGCCGTTCATCGCGGCGGCGAGCGCGCGCGCCGCGGAGGCGCGGGGCTCGGCGAGGCCGGTGGCGGCGGCGGTCACGCCCGCGGCGTCGCCGAGAGAAGCGGCGGCGAGCGCGAGGGTCCAGCTGGCGCGGGGCTTCGCGGTGGCCTCCTCGGCGGCGGCGGTGGCGGCCTCCTTCGCCTCGACGGGGCGGCCCGCGCGCAGGGCGGCGTCGGCCTGCACCAGCGCGACCCGCGCGGCGCCGGCCTTGTTGCCCGCGTCGGCGAGCGCCTTGCGGAGCTCGGCCGACGAGGCCGCCAGCTCGCCCGCCCGCCAGGACGCCATCGCGGCGGGGAGCGCGGCGTCGAGCACCTCGGCGGCGCCCACGGCGTCGCCGGCCTCCTGGGCGGCCTTGACCGCGGGGCCCGCGACGCCCCAGGCCTCGTCGGGCGTCGCCGCCGCGCGGATCCGGACCACCGCGGCGAGCTGGGCCGCGCGCGGCGCCTTCGCCTCGATGCGGGCCATCTCGACGCCGGCGCCGGCGACGTCGCCGCGGGCGAGGCGGTACTCGGCGCGCACCAACGCGGCGCGCCAGCCCGGCAGCGCCTCCGCCTCGGGGCCGAGCGGCCTCGCCGGGTCGCGCGCGTCCACGAGGGCGGCGGTGCCGGGCGGCATCCCCTCGGGCGGCGGAGCGCCCTTCTGCACGGCCAGCGCCGTGATCGCGGCGGCGTCGCCCGGGCTCGTGCCCTGCAGCGCCTTCGCGGCCGTCAGCGCGTCGCCGAGGCGGTTGGCCTCCACGGCGAGCACGCCGCGGAGCGCGTGGTGGCGGTCGGCGCGTCCGCCGAGGGCCTGGTCGGCGGAGAGCCGGTCGACCATCTCGCCGGCGGTGCCCGCGCGGATCGCCGCGAGCTCGACGAGGTCCCAGGCCGCGTCCTCCTCGGGGTGGGCGCCGAGCGCGACCTCGGCGGCCTCGAAGGCCTCGGCGGTCTTACCGGCGCGCAGGAGCTTGCGCGCCGCCTCGAGCTGCGACTTCGCGTCGGTGGGCGCGGGGGCGGCCTGGGGCTGCGCCGCGGGCGCGTCCGACTGGCCCCCGGAGCATGCGACAAGGGACAGGAAGAGGAGCATCGGAACCTCTACTCGCAGGAGCGGGAGCCCCCCGTGAAGCACGTGTAGGAGCGGTCCGCGGTGACGGTGACCATCGTGATGACAGGCGACTCGCCGCCCCGCCCCGTGACGCGGCAGTTGCCGCGCGGCACCTGCTCCAGCACCAGCGCGCCCGAGCCGCTCGCGCTTCCTTGCGCGCACTTGACCTCGAGCGCCGTGATCGTGGGATCGCCCGCGCGGAACTCCACGCGGAAGAACGCGGGGCCGGCGGGCTCCGGCGCGGGCTCGGGCGTGGGCGCCGGCGCGGGCGCCGGCGCGACCGGCGTGATGGCGATGCGCACCGGACCGTCGTCGACCGGGGCCGGCGCGGGCTCGGCCGGGCGCGAGGCCTTCGACGAGACCTTCGTCGACGCGGCCGGCGTAGGCGCGGGAGCGGCGGTGGGCGCGGGAGCGGCGGTGGGCGCGGGCGCGGCCGCCGGCACGGGCTCCGCGGGCGCGGGTTCGACCGGCGCGGGCTCGACCGGCGCGGGCTCGACGGCGACGGGAGCGGGCTCGGCAGGGGCGGGCGCGGGCTCGGCGGGGGCGAGCTCGGCGGGCGCCGGCGGCGCGGCCTCGACGACCTCCTCCTCGGGGCCGGACTGGCTGACGAGCACGCCGACGACCACCGCGCCGATGGCGAGCATGCCGAGGAGCGCGACGCCGATGATCACCGGGAGGACCCACCCGCGCGAGGGCTTCTCCTCCTCCATCTCCTCGAACACCGAGCCGTCGCCGTGCTGCAGCGCGACGACCGGCCGCGAGGGCATCGGGTCCATCGCGTTGGCGGCCGGGCTGATCACCGGGCCGGGCCCGAGCGGATCGACCGGGACCTCGGGCGCGGAGAGGTCGGGCCGCACCATCGCGACCACCGTGGCCTCGGAGTCGTCCTGGGACTCCGGGATGGGCGGCGAGGAGACCGGTCCGGTGGAGACGGGGATCCCCGGGACCGACTGCATGCGCACCGGCGGGACCGGCCGCAGCGGCTCGGAGGCGGCGGGGCGCGGCTTCGGCGGCTCCGGCGGCTTCGGCGCCACCGAGGGCCCCTGAGCGGGCGGCCGCGCCTGCACGGGCGGCGCCTGCACCGGCGGCCCCTGCACCGGCGGCGCCTGCACGGCGGGGCCGTTGCGCGGGGGCAGGACCGCGGACGGAGGCGGCAGCGACGCGGCGGAGCCGGGGCCCTTCACGGGAGGCATCGGCGACGTCACCTTGCCGGGAGGAGGCAGGGAGGCTCCCTTCGGGGGCGCGACCGGCGGCAGCGTCTTCCCCCGCGGGACGAGCGGCTGCTCGTCGGACTGGAGGTCCTCGGGGACGATGGTGTGGTTGGGCCCGGGCTTCGCGAACACCTTCGACACCGTGTCCGGCAGGGGCGTCCCCGGGAGCGTCGTCGCGCGGGAGGGCAGGTCGGCCCGCAGGTGGTCCGGCGACGTCACCTTCGTGGTGGGCTCGGGCGGGGGGACCGCCCTTCCGGCCTGGACCGGCAGGATCGTGGGCTCGTCCGGCACCATCGTGCGCCCGCGCGACTGCGGCTCCGGGGGCACCATCGTGCGCCCGCTCTTCGGGAGCGGCGTGGGGTCCGGCGCAAGCGTGCCCCCCTCGGCCGGCGCGATCGTGCCGCCGCCCTCGGCGGGCGCCAGCGTACCCGCGGACGCGCGCGCGACCGACGCCTCCTCGGTGGGCGGCGCCGGCAGGACGGCGCTCGTGGGCGGGCGGACCGCGCTCGCGGACGTCGAGGCGGGGGCGAACTTCTGCACGGCGGCGATCGATCCGGGCGCCCAGGAGCGGAGCCCCGGGCTCTGCAACGCGACCGCGAGCTCGCGGAGCCGGCGCCCGAACGCGCCCGCCGTGCCTCGCGCCTGCGGATCGTGCGCCAGCGCCTGCCTCAGCGCCTGGACGATCGGCTCGCCCGGGGTGTCGCCCGGGCGCGCGAGCACGCGGATGAGCGCGCGCCGGATCGCCGCTTCGTGCTTGTCCGGCTCGGACGAGCCCTCCGGCGGGCTCTCGCCCGACAGCAGCTCCACCAGCAGCGCGCCGACCATGTAGGTGGCGGCCGCGGGGCCGTCGCCGCCCTCGGGCGGGAGGTAGCCCTTCGGCGCGGGCGGGCGGGCGGCCCCGGGGGCCCCCACGGCGAACCCCGCGACCTTCACGCGCCCGGCGGTGTCGACCAGCACCTCGTCCGGCCCGCACCCGGGGTGCAGCACCCGGCGCGTGCCGTCGGTGATCTTCAGCGCCTCCTCGACGGCGAGCCCGACCGCCGCGGCGGCCTCGACGGCCGCGCGGGCCGGCAGCACCTGGTTCCGCGCGCGGAGCACCTGGAGGATGCGCGCGGCGCTGGCGCCGTCGAAGGCCTCGTAGACCATCCCGAGCTTTCCGCCTACGGCGCTCGCGTGCTCCACCCGGAGCACGTTCTCGTGCTGCAGCCGGCCGAGCAGCCGGATGTCCTCGCGGAGGCGCGCGAGCACCTCGGGCGCGCCGGGCACGTCGTCGTGCACCCGCACGAACACGTCGGCCTCGGTCCCGTTCGCCCGCGTCAGTCGACCCTGCCGGACGCTCCGAGACCAGGCCTCGTACACACCGGTGAGCTTCAGCGTCGACTTCCCCAACGGACCATCTCCAGCGGGCCGAAAGATAGCACACCGGGCGATCGGGAGGCCTTCGCCGGGGGTTAGGGGTTCGTCCCTCGCACACTGCCACTTCCCGGGCCTGATCCGTGACTACAGGTTCCCTCATGCCCGAGCCCCCCAGCCCGCTCCCGGAGCGGGGGGTGGTCCTGCGCGAGCTGCTCGAGGCGGCCGGCAGGGCCGCCCTCCGTCACTTCGGAGCGCCGCGGGGAGTGCGGCGCAAGGAGGACGGATCGGTGGTGACGGACGCGGACCTCGACGCCGAGCGCGTGTTGCTCGACGGCCTGCGCGCTCGCTGGCCGGGCGACGCGACGTGGAGCGAGGAGAGCGGCTCCGAGCCCACCGGACCCGAGCCCGCGTGGACGATCGACCCCATCGACGGCACGAGCGGCTTCGTCGAGGGGCTCGCGTACTGGGGCCCCACCGTCGCCCGCTGCGTGCGGGACGCGGAGGGGCGGCGGCACGTCGAGTGCGGCGCCACCTGGCTCCCCCGCCTCGGCGAGCACTACCACGTCGAGGGCGGCGTGGGCTGGTTCGACGGCGCGCCCCTGCCGACGCTCGCCGACCGCCCGCCCCGGCGGGTCGTCTACCTCCCGTCGGACTTCCACAGGCACGCCGCGCTGCGCTACCCCTGCAAGGCCCGCTGCCTCGGCGGGACGGCGGCCCACCTCGCGCTCGTGGCCCGCGGCGCCGCGCTCGCCGCGATCGTCGGCCCCGGGTGGTCGCCGTGGGATGCCACGGCGGGCCTCGCCCTGATAGGTGCCGTGGGAGGGAAGGCGGTCCGCCTCTCCGACGGCGCGCCGCTCGATCCGTTCGACCCGACCGGTCCGGCCTTCGTGGCGGGCGAGGCCCGGGTCGTCGACGAGCTATCCCGCGGCGATCGGGTGGTCCCCCTTCACTCAGAGGAGCAGGCACATGGATCGTGACGACGTGCAGGAGCCGGAGGAGCTCGGCGGAGGGCTCGGCGACCCCGATTCGCTCCTCGACGAGTCCGGCGAGCCGGCCGACCCGCTGGGCAACCCCCGGCGGAACCCCGTGCCGCGCCTCCCCGCGCTCGCGCCGCGCGCCGACACCGCCCGCACGAGCGGCGATCTGCTCGCGCACTACCTCTCGGAGGTGCGGCGCTACGCGCTGCTCGACCCGGAGGAGGAGCGGAAGGTCGCGCTCCAGTACTACGAGTCCGGCAACGCGCAGGCGGCCGAGCGGCTGGTCACCGCCAACCTCCGCCTCGTCGTGAAGATCGCGTTCCAGTACCACCGCCAGTGGGCGAACGTGCTCGACCTCATCCAGGAGGGCAACGTCGGCCTCGTCGAGGCGCTGTCCCGCTACGACCCGTACCGCGGCATCCGCTTCAGCTCCTACGCGCAGTACTGGATCCGCGCGATGATCCTGCGCTTCCTGATGGACAACTTCCGGCTCGTGCGCCTCGGCTCGACGCGCAACGGCCGCAAGCTGTTCTTCCAGCTCCAGAAGGAGCGCGAGCGCCTCCTCCGCGAGGGCGTCCAGGCCAGCGCGCAGCAGCTCGCTCAGCGCCTCGACGTGCCCGAGAGCGAGGTCATCGCCGTCGACCAGCACATGCGCGCCCCGGCCATGTCGCTGCACGCGCCGGTGGGCGGCGAGGACGGCCGCTCCCTCGCGGAGATCGTGCCCGACAACGACTCGAGCGGCCCCGAGGAGCGCGTCGCCGGCAGCCAGCTCGGCGCGCTGGTGCAGGAGAAGCTCAAGGCCTTCGAGGGCACGCTCGAGGACGAGCGCGAGCGCGCCATCTGGATCGAGCGCCTCGTCGCGAACGAGCCCGCCAGCCTCTCCGACCTCGGCGAGCGCTACGACGTCAGCAAGGAGCGCATCCGCCAGATCGAGGTCCGCATCAAGCGCCGCCTGAAGAGCTACCTCCAGACGGAGCTCGGCGAGGAGATCGACTTCGAGTTCGACGTCCCCGACTCGGCGTAGGGAGTCGCGCCGCGGCCCGGGGCGCGCGAGACGCCCGCCCCCACGAGCAGCTTCGCGGGCGCGGGAGCCTCCCCCGCCTCGCCGGCAGCCGGAACGAGGCGCAGCCTTGCTGTAGCCTGTAGCCTGTAGCCTGTAGCCTCCCCCCGATGTCCTTCCGCGACTACCTCGCCGCGCGCCTCTTCACGCCGAAGACGCTCCCGGTCTCGCCGCACACCGCGGCGCCCCGCGCCTCGCGCCTCGGGGCGTCGCCGTTCGCGCGCGCCGAGGCGCCGGTCGCGGCGCCGCCCCCCGAGGACTGGTCGCGGGACCCCGAGAGCGGCGCGCCCCTCCCCTTCGGGCCCGGCGTCGTCGCGCTCCCCGGCGAGCTCGTCGGCGCGCGGCAGGCGCACCGCCACGGGTGGTTCCCGGCCGAGGTCGCCGCCGGCCGTGCGCGCGAGGCCGCCGCGGCGCTCGCGGCGTGGGCGCGCCAGGACCTCCCGGGGCAGGGCGTGGCGTGGGCCCACCCGTCCGACCTCGCCGCGCGCCTCGTCCACTGGCACGTCGGGCTCGCCTGGGCCGACGGCGCCGTGTCCACCGAGCTCCGCGACGCGCTCGCCGGCAGCGCCGCCTGGCACCTCGATCACCTGCGCGCCCGCCTCCCCCTCGGCGAGGCCGACGGCCTCCGCCGCGTCGTGCACTTCGCCGGCATGGTCGTCGGCGGCCTGACGTTCCCCGACCTCGACGGCGCGCGCGCCGCCTGGAGCGAGGGGCTCGCCGGCCTGCGGTGGCACCTGCCCGTCGAGATCCGCGGCGACGGCTGCCCCGTCGACCCCGCGCCCCGCGCGCTCGCGGAGGCGCTCTGGCTCGTGGCGATCGCCCGCGCCGTCTCGCGCGCCAACCACGCCGCGTTCCCCTCGGCGGCCGACGCCGCGTTCGCGCGCGGCGCCCGCTGGCTCGAGCGCGTGGCCGGCGAGATCGGGACGTTGCCCGCCGTCGGCGAGGACGCCTCCACCGACGTGCTCGCCCACCCGTACCCCCTCGCCTGCAGCCTCTGGAACCTCGCCTGCGGGTGGGGCCTCGCGGAGGGCGAGCGCGCCGGCCCCGACGGCGATCCCCGGTGCGCCTGGCTCGGCGTGCGGCCCCCGGCCCCGCCGAGCGAGCCGCCGGGCAAGACGTGGGCGATGTGGGCCTTCCGCGAGGGCGGCGACGTCGTCGCGCACCTGCGCATCAAGAACCGCCCGTCGCGGGTGCTCGCCCAGATGGGCTCGGCGCGCAGGCCCTCGCCGATGGCCCACGCCGCGCCGGCCAACCTCGTGTGGGAGATCGGCGACGTCGCCGTCCTCGCCGATCCCGGGCCCTCGCTCGGCGCGGGCGAGCTCGCGCGCCACCTCGCCGGCACCGCGGCCCACAACACGCTCACCCTCGACGGCGCCGCCGCGCGCGCGCCCTGGGAGGGCCGGCTCGAGGTCGCCCGCGTCGACGGCCGCAAGGCCCGCATCGCCGGCCACCACCTCGCCTGGTCGCGGATCGCCCCGCTCGTCCACCACCGCGCCGTGCTCCTCCACCAGCAGCGCCTCGTCGTGACCGATCGCCTCGTCCCGACCGCCCGCCGTCCCGGCCGCCACGCGCTCCACCTGTGCTGGCAGCTCGGTGCGGGCTGGGTCGTGGAGCCGGACGGCGCGGCCTTCGTCGCCCGCCGGGGCGACCTCGTGCTGGCGATCCAGCTCGACCCCGGGCTCGCGTGGAGCCTCGTCGAAGGCCGGGACCGTCCGTCGCCCGCCGGATGGGTCCGCGTCGGGCGCGAGGTGGTCCCGGCGCCCTGCTTCGTCGGCGAGGGCGGGGTGGACGGCGAGCGCAGCTTCACGTCGAGCTTCGAGATCCGCTGACGCTCACCAGCGCAACGTCCACGTCACCGCGAGCTCGGCGTCACCCGCCGTCCCGGCCGAGGCCTCCAGCTGCGCCGCCAGCGGCAGCCGCATCTCGACGATGGCCGTCGTGACGCTGTCCTCCTCGTCGTCCGCGAGGTAGTCGATCTCCACGACGAGGAAGACGCTGGGCCCGAGGCGCTTGCCCACCCGCGCCGACTCCGCGCCGATCTGGACGAGGTCGAGGAGCCGCAGCGAAGAGCCCGTCTGCTCGCCGAGGCCCCGCAGCTGCGACGTCAGGAACGCCTCGGCGATCGCGTTGAAGTCCTGCGCCTCGCCGCCCGCGCCCGCCTCCGACGCCGGCGACCCCACGAGGAGGATCGCGAAGATGTCGTCGGTGGACGGGTACTCGTCGGACTGGAACTCGATGAGCGGCGCCGAGGGCGTGCCCGAGATGCGGACGCCGATGTCGCCGTACTCGCCGGCGTCGTAGGTGGCGCGCAGGTCGAGGACCGGGTTGGTGTAGTCGGCGCCACCCGTGAACGCGACCGTGCTGCCCTCCTCCACGTCGAAGGTCTTGCCGAGCAGGATCGCGGTCCCGCGGATGGGCAACACCTGCCCCTCCAGCGAGAGCTCTCCGCGGTCGGCGAACACGCGGACCCGCCCGTCGAGCTGCGCCTCCACGTCGAGCGTCGAGGCGCCCACCACGAGGTCGGAGGCGTCCTGCACGAGCGGCATGGTCGCGCGGACGAACGCGTTGCGCTCGAGGTCCGCGGCGACGTCGAGCCCGAGCCACTTCGGCAGCACCGTGTCCTCGCGCGCCCGCGTCTCGCCCGCGACCATCCCCGGCCGGTGGACGACGATCTCGCTCGGCAACGCGAGATCCGTCGTGCCGGCGAAGAACCGCTCGTCGGCGACCACCCGGGCGTTGGCGAGCGCGACGTCTCCCTCGAGCACCACGCGGCGACGGTCGCCCGAGACCGTCACGCTCCCCTCGCGGACGAGCAGGGTGCGCTCCGGGAGCGCGGTCAGGTACGCGTTGCGCAGCGCGATGCGGCCCTCCTTCCGGCCCGGCATCCAGCCCTCGCGCGTGACCGTCAGCTCGCCGGTGACGTTCGGCTCGTCGCTCCCCGCGATCACCTCCACCACACCCGCGGGCCGGGTCCGCATCGAGAGGTCGCGGATGCGGATCTCCGTGTCGTCGACCTCGACGTCGAGCCGCACGTCCTCGTAGCGCACCCCGGTGGGCGCGAGGCTGAAGGTGGCGCCCTCCCCCTCGCGCGGGCCCTCCATCCGCGCGCGCAGGTCCGGGCGAGGGGCGAGCACGCTGCCGGTCACGCCGCCGTTCAGCGCGAGCGAGCCCCTCGCGTCGTACAGCTCGGGCCACACCGCGGCGATCGCCCGCAGCGGGACCTCGCCGTCGACGCCGAGGTCGAGGCCCTCGCGCGCGAGCTCCGTCGCGAGGTCGCTGGCGAGCCCCTCGCCGAAGGGCACGAAGCCGCCCGCGTGCAGGGCGGCGCCCGTCCCGAAGCCGAGGTCGACGGCCACCTTGTAGCCTCCCTCGGCCGTCTGGAGGTCGAGCGACGCGGGAGCCACCGGCATCCGGTCGAGCTTCGCGCCGACGAGCTGGAGCCCGCCCTGCACGACCGGCCGCGTCGGCGAGCCGGTGACGAGCAAGGCGCCGACGAGGTCGCCGGTGATCGCGGGCGGGACCGGCGCGAGGGCGGCGAGGGCCTGCACCGGCAGCCTCAGCGGCACGACCGACACCGTCAGGTCGGACACCCAGGTGTTCGGGTCGGCGAGGTCCGCGGGCCGGCCGTAGCGCAGGAGCGTCGCCATCACCCGGTCGAGCCCCGTCGTGACCACGCCGTCGAGCCGCGCGCGCCGCACCCGCTCCTGCCACACCACCCCGCGCACGGCCAGCTGGTCGCCCGCCGGCGTCACGTCCACGTCCACGCGCACCCAGTCGCCGCGCTCGCCCGCGGGGGCTTCGGCGCTCACGACCACCCGCAGCTCGGGGTCGATCATCGGGCCGGTCAGCGCGACCTCGGCCGAGAGCCTCGCCCGCGGCAGGTCCTCGCCGGCCCACACCGTGTTCCAGCGCGTGAGCTCCCCGGGCGGCAGCACGACGTGCAGGTCCACCTCGCCGCGCGGCAGGAGGCCGGGCTCGGCGACGTCGAGGCGCACCGGCAGGGTCCCGTCCACGAGCGCCAGCGGGTCGTCGTCCGGGCCCAGCGTCGCGTCGATCGTCATCCGCTCGCCGCGCCCCTCGGCGACGACGTGCGCGTCGAGGTCCCGGAAGGTGCCCGGCACCACGAGGCCCGCGAGCCGCACCTCGGCGAGCACGTCGGGCCGCGTGGCGGGCCCCTGGATCGCCGCGCGGGCGTCCACCGTGCCGGCGAACCCCGCGAACGCCTCCGGATCGAGCTCGGCGAGCCACGCGACGGGGAAGCGCGAGACCGTCGCGGTCAGGCCCATCCGCCCCATCAGGTGCGCGTCGCCCTCCACGACGATCGCGGAATTGCCCGAGACGAGGCGCAGGTGCACGTCGGAGACGCCGTCCTCGTCGAAGCGCGCGCGCTGCGTGCCCTCCCCGCGCCAGGCCGTCGGCCCCGGGGCGAGCACGAGGCGCTCCGCGCGGACGGCGCGTGCGGTCAGGTCGAACACCGCGTCGGTGCCGACGACGAGGCGCTCGCCCGCGCGGACGTCCGCCGAGATCGTGGCCGCGTCGCCCGCGAGGCGCACGCTCGCGGCGGCGCGATCGCCGGCGAGGCCCGGCCCGCGCACGGCCCCCGTCGCGGCGGTCACGCGGACGTCCGGCACGCCGCCCTCCACCGTCACGGCGAACGTGGCGTCGACCGCCTCGACGGAGACAGGACCCGCCCCGAGCGCCTCGACCCGGGCGAGCCCGTCGAGCGACACGGCGCCGCCGGGCGCCGCGCGGGCCTTCACCTGCAGCGTCGCGACGGGCGCGGTCGTCGAAGGCGCCGTCACCCCCTCCGCGGCGAGCGCGGCCTCGAGCTGGACCTCGCCGCCCGTCCAGGCGACGTCGACCGGCCCGGTCGCCCGCGCGACCCAGACCGTCTCCTGCCAGCCGAGCCCGTCGCCGGCGATCGACCCCGCCGCGTGGGCGCGCGTGCCCGCCGTCCACCCGCCGTCCACGTGGCCCACGAAGCGCACGTGCCCCCGCAGGCCCACGACCCCGAACCGCGCGAGCTTCGCGAGGTCGACGTCGGCGACGACCTGCTTCGCCTGCGCGGTCCCCTCCACGAGCGACACCCGCGCGTCGATCCGCACGGTGCCCGCCTCCACCTCGGCCACCACGCCCGGCAGCTCCAGCACGCCCCCGGCGAGCCGCCCCTTCGCGGCCACGCGCGCCGGCCCCTGCCCGGCGACCGACTCCGCGCGGGCGTCGACCTCCACGGAGGCGTCGACGCCCTCGGGCCAGGAGGTCCCGGTCCCCTCGGCGCGCACCGTCCCCGCGACCCTCGTGTCGGCGAGCCCCTCGACGACGGCGTCCACGGCGAGCCCCGGGGTGGTCGCGGCGAAGGCCCACGCGACCGGCTCCTTCGTCAGGTCGGCCGACGCCGTCAGGGTCGCCGGCCCGCCCGGCGTCGTCACCGCCAGCGCCACCGACGGCGCCCCGGTCGTGCCCTCGATCCGCCCGGTCCCGTCGAGCGGGCCCTTCACCGGCACCTCCCACGGGAGGGCGTCGGGCTCGAGGTGCAGCGCGGTGACCTCGACGGCGAGCGCGTCGCCGGCGATCTCCCCGCGGGCGGCGACGCGCTGGGGGCCGACGGAGAGGTCCGCGCTCGCGGTGGTGCGCTCGCTCCGCCACGTCACGTCCCCGCGCAGCGCGAGCGCGCCGAGCGCGGGCTCGGTGGACTGCGCGTCGAGCGAGAGCCCCGTCACCTCCACCGCGTCGCCGACCAGCCGCACGCCCGCGGTGAGCGTGGCGCCGTCGACCCCGTAGGGCACCTCGCCCGCGGTGACGCGCAGCCGGGGCGCGTCGACGACCACCCGGTCCACGATCACGTCGATCGGCAGCCCCTCGTAGGGCCCCGAAGGCGGCCCGCCCGTCGCCGGCCACAAGCTCGCGAGGTCGAGCCCGTCGTCCGTCACGACGAGGTCGCCCGTGAGCCCGACCACCTCCACGTCCGTGACGCGCAGCACCTTCCCCGGGAGGCCGCCGAGCCGGTACCGCGCGCGGATCTCCACCGCGCGGACGAGCGTGCGGCCGGCGGCGTCGCGCAGCTCCACGTCGTGCAGCCGCGCCTCGGAGAAGAGGTCCGTCTCGATGCTCCCGACGACGAGGTCCCCGTTCGGAGGGTCCGCCGCGGCGAGGAGCTGCCCGAGCAGCCACTCCCGCCCCCCCTCCGTCCGCAGCCAGAACCCGAAAGCCACGAGCGCGCCCGCGGCGACGAGCACGAGCAGGCCGAGGGCTCCCGCGAGGCGCCCGGCCCACTTCACGGCGCCCCGGGTGGCCGAAGGCCGGGAAGGAGGTCCGCCGCTCAAAATGCCTCCGACAGGCCGAAGTGGACCGTCACCTTCGGCTCGCCGTCCGTCAGCTCCTTGTCGTCGAAGTAGTCGGGCTCGCCGAGCCGCGTGGCGACGTCGAGGCGCACGGGACCGACCGGGCTCGTGTACCGGAGCCCCGCGCCCACGGCGACCTGGATCTGCGTGGGATCGAAGCGCCGCGGCTTGTTCCACACCCTGCCCGCGTCGACGAACCCGACGACCCCCCACGACCCGAGCAGGGCCTGGCGCACCTCGGCCGTCCCGTGGAGGGACAGCTCGCCGCCCACCGGCACCCGCTCCACCTCGCACTCGTCCCCGCAGCCCCCACGCTCCTCCACCTGCACGTACGGCCCCAACCGCTTCGCCCCCCACCCGCGCACGCTCGTGCCGCCCCCGAGGTACAGGCGCTCGGCGATGGGCACGTCGGCGACGTCGGTGTCGCCGTACGGCACCATCACGCCGCCGCCGAGCCGCCCCGCCACGACGGTGCCCGGGTCGTCCCACCACAACAGGCGCACGATCGAGCGGTAGGCCCGGACCTCGCCCTGCGCGCCGACGTAGTGGTAGGCGCTGAAGAGCCCGGCCTCGGCGAGCGCGACGCTCCAGTACCAGCCGCGCGTCGGCGAGAGCGCGTCGTTGCGGCCGTCGTAGGTGAGCCGCTGCTCGAGCAGCGCCAGCAGGTAGGACTCGCGGGTGTCGAGGCCGAGCGGCGAGTCCTCCAGCGCGGCGAGATCGATGCTCACGTCGTAGAAGCGGTAGTACCGGATGCGCGGACCGACCGTCACGGAGAACCGCTGCAGCGGGGTCCACGTCGGCGCGATCAGGGCCTCCCACGTCCAGAACCGGTACCCGGGCTCGATCCCCACCTCGAAGCCGCCCGCGGTGCTCAGCGACACGTCGCGGCCGAACACCCAGGGCACGTGGACCTCCCCCCAGCCGGCGACGATCGGCCCGATCTCCTGCGCGAGGTCCTGCTCGCCGACGATCTCCGTCGCGGGGTTGAGCACCGCGGCGTAGCCCATGCGGGTCTCGTGGTGCATGTCCACGAGGGCGCCGAAGGTGTTGTGGGCGTCCACCTCGGCGCGCAGGAAGGCGGCGAACCCGCTCGTCGAGTCGGCCTCGAGGCCGGGGCCGATGGTCAGCCCGTTCTTCAGCGTCTCGCGGAGCTCGATCCGCACGGGGACGACGGCGGAGTCGGGCTCGGAGAGGTCGGGCACCACGTCGACGACGCCGAACACCTGCAGGGCGAACAGGCGCGCGCGCGTCTCCGCGAGGTCGCGCGTGTTGAAGGGTTTTCCCTCCTCGATGGAGATCGCGTTGCGGAGCAGCACCTCCTTGACCCGCGGGTCCGCGCTCGTGTTGATGATCGTCACCGACCCGAACCGGCAGCGCGGCCCCGGCACCACGTCGATCGTGGCGTCGACGGCGTGCTCGTCGGCGTGGACGTCGACCCGACCGTCCACCCGCACGTGCGCGTAGCTGCGGTCGAGCAGCGCGGCGCGGACGCCGTCGAGGGTGTCCTCCCACGCCGAGGTCGACCACACGTCGCCCTCCGCGACGCCGAGCGACTCGAGGACCCGCGCGCGGGTGGGCGCCATCAGGGTCTCGAGGCCCCGCACGTCCACGGCGCGGACGCGTGAGGGCCGCCCCTGCTCGACGTGGCCCGTCGCGATCCAGCGCGTGCGCCAGCCCACGGGGAACCGCGCCGCCTTCGCCGGCCGGAAGACGCGGCGCAACAGTCCGGGGCCCACCTTCGACCTCGCCCGGGGCGTGAGCGTCCAGCCGAGGAAACGCGCGTCGAAGTAGCCGTGGTTCGCGTACCAGACCTCCACGCGCCAGGCGTCCTCGTCGAGCGTGTCGCGCGAGAGCGGGGGCGCCGACGACAGGAAGTTGGCCGGCACCGGCTGGGAGATCGCGTTGCGGAGCCCCTTGTCGGACTGCGCGCGCAGGAGCCACTCCTTTAGGGTGAGCTCGCCCTTCTCCTCGTTGCCCTCGAACTGGACGCGCCGCAGCACGTCGCCCGCGGGCTTCGGGCAGCCGGCCAGCAGCGCGATCAGGGCGAAGGGCGAGGACACGGCCCCCCTTATCTGGGAGGCCGGCTTTCTTCGCCGAGCCAGGGGCGCCCAGAGGCCCGATCCATCTGACGGATCGGATGGCGTCTCGATCCCTGGAAAAAACTTGCCACCCTCGCCGAGAGCCGGCTTGACCCACTCCCCGCGGGTCCTACAGGGCTCACGCATGAGCGCCCCCCTTCTCCTCGTCGTCGAGGATTGCTCGCTCGAACGTCACATCGTCAGCGACGTGGCGCTGCAGGCGGGCTACCAGGTCGAGCAGGCTTCCAACGGCGCCGAGGCGCTCAGGAGCGTGGCCGGGGCGACCCCGAACGTCATCCTCACCGACCTCTACATGCCGGTCATGGAGGGCCACGAGCTCGTCACGCGCCTTCGCCGGATGCCCAACTGCGCGCGCGTCCCCATCCTCGCGACGACCGCCGATTCCTCGCGCGCGACGCGCCTGGACCTCCTGCGGGCCGGCGCCGACCTGGTCCTGCCGAAGCCCCTCGACACGGAGGAGCTGGAGCTGGTGCTTCGCGCGCTCCAGAAGCAGACGTCGTCGCCTTCGACCCCGCCGGCGGCGGAAGGTGTCGCCCTCGCGGAGTCCGAGCTCCACGTGGCCGAGCTGGAGCGTGTCCTCGACGTCCTGGTGGGGGCCGTCGAGGGCGCGCGTGTCGCGGACGAAGGCTGGAGCGGAAACCAATGCCGCCGGGTGGGGCGGTGGGCCGAGCTCCTCGCCGTCGAGCTCGGCTGCGAGGCCGACTACGTCCGGCAGGTTCGGTGCTACGCCGGGCTCTGCGACGTCGGGATGGCCCTCGTCCCGCGCGAGGTCCTGCGCAAGTGCGATCCGCTCGACGGTGCGGAGAGGGCCGTGATCCGCGCCCACACGGGGCTGGGAGCCTCTCTGCTCTACCGCGCGGGGCTTCCCCTGATCGCGCAGAACATGGCGCAGTACCACCACGAGCGCTGGGACGGGGGCGGCTACCCCACGGGGCGCGCGCGGGACCTCATCCCGCTCGAGGGTCGCATCCTCGCGGTCGTCGACGCGTTCGACGCCCTCCAGTGTACCCGCCCGTTCCGGATGGCACTCCCCTTCGAGGAAGCCAGGCAGCATGTCCTCCAAGGCTCGGGAACCCTGTACGACCCGCGTGTCGTCCGCTGCTTTCGTGACAGCCGCGAGGCGCTCCTGCGAATCGGCCAGGCCTTCCCCTCCGAACGTTCGACCTACGAGGTCGTCCGCGGCGGCGCGCCTCGGCCCGCCTGACTTCAGACCGCCATCCACTCCCCCCCCCTTTCGCGGAGGTCTCCGACATGGAGCTCACCCAGGTGAACAAGCCCATCCTGCTCGTGGTCGACGACTGCGCGTTGCAGCGCCACTACCTCATGGACGCCGCACGCCGCGCCGGGTTCGAGTGCCTCGCCGCGGACGACGGGGACGTCGGGCTCGACGCGGCGCGGAGCCTCCGCCCCCAGGCCATCCTCACGGACATCTACATGTCCCGAATGGACGGGATCGAACTAATCCGGGCGCTTCGAGGAGAGCCGCGCCTGGCCCGGACCCCGGTCCTCGTCGTGACGGGGGACCGGAACCCGGTCGCGCGGGCGCAACTGCTGGCGGCCGGGGCCAGCGGCTTCTTCACGAAGCCCGTCACGGCGACCGCTCTCCAGTCGGCCCTGCAGCGGCTGGTCACCTCCCCCTCGTCGCCGGTGCCGTACGAGAGCCTGCACGCCTCCCGCGTGGAGGCCGGCGCCCGGCTCCTCGCGCGAGCGATCGGACTCCCCGAGGACCGCGTCGACGAGATCGGCCGGTGCGCCGCGCTCCACGACGCGGGGTTGCGGGGCGTCGACCTCCAGACCCTCTGCGATTCGAGCGTCCTCTCGGCAGCCGCGATCGCGGAACTGAGATCTCACGCGCCAATGGGTGGGGACCTCCTCGAGCGTGCCGGCCTCCCCGAGGTGGTCTGGCGCGTGGCGCGTCATCACCACGAACGTTGGGACGGCGGCGGCTACCCCGACGGTCTGCGCGCCACGGAGATCCCGCTGGAGGCCCGCATCGTCTCGGTCGCGGACGTCTGGGCCGCGCTACGCACCCGACAGCCGTGGCGCCCCGCTTTCGACGACGCCGCCGCCCGCTCGGTCATGCGAGCGGAGGTCGGCCGCGCGTTCGACCCCGCCCTGGCCCTCGCCTTCCTCTCCTCCTGCATCGACGAGGCCGACCTGAAGTGGGACCCGTCCATCTCGTGGCTGCCGACGGAGCCGCCGGCGCCCTGACCCACCTGACGGGTGGATGGCCTGACCCTTCGCCCGGCCATCCGCTCTGCCCGGTGGTCCCACGCGTCCTCGAGCCGCCGACCCGTCCCGGGCAGGACATCGGCGCGCCGCTCAGGTGCCGGCCTCGCTGCTTTTCCTGACCGGCGGGTTAGCTACGCCCCCGTGCCCCGCAAGCCCGACCCCGACGCCCGCCGGAACCTCCTCGCCGCCGCGCGCGCGGCCTTCGCCGAGGTCGGCGTCGGCAAGGCCCGCGTCGAGGACGTCGCGCGCGCGGCCGGCCTCTCGAAGGGCGCCTTCTACCTGCACTTCTACAGCAAGGAGGAGGCCTTCCGCGAGATCGTGTCCGACTTCTTCGCGGTCATGCGCGACCTCGTGGAGCAGCGCCACGAGGCCTGCCGCGACCTGCGCGCCACCGTCGGCTCGCCGAGCGCGGAGGACTGGCGCACGGACTCGGAGCTGTTGCGGAAGTGGCGCGCGTGTGACCACGCGCACACCGTGCGCGCGCTGCAGGCGCTATGGCGCCACCGCGACGTCCTCCGCGCGGTGCTCGAGCACGGCGAGGGCGCCCGCCTCGGCCTCGTCGACCCCTTCGTGGACCTCTCGCGCGAGATGCTCGCCGCCCAGCTCCAGCAGTCCATCGACGCCGGCGCGCTCCGCGACGACCTGCCCGCGGAGCTCGTGTCCGAGCTGATCATCGGCATGTGGCTGCAGCTCGCGCGCCGCATGACCCGGGCCAGCACCCGCCCCGACTTCGACCTCTGGGCCCGCGCCGTCGACACGTTGATGGTCGAGGGCCTCGCCGCTCGTACCGCTGACCGGACGGTCAGCAAAGGCTGCGCATGATCCTCCTCCTCTCCCTGGCCTGCCGGGGCGACCTCGCGTCCACCGAAGCCGTCGCCGCCACGGCCGCGCCGAAGACCGCCGCCGTCGAAGGCGTGGAGTGGCTCCCGCGCGTCGAGCTCACCGGCTCGCTCGATCCCGCCGCCAGCGTCCAGCTCGGCTTCGACGTGCCCGGGCGCATCGAGGCGCTGCTGGTCTCGCGCGGCGACGCCGTGCGGAAGGGCGACGCCCTCGCCCGCCTCGACGGCCGGCTCGCCGAGGCCCAGCTCGCCCAGGCGGAGGCCGCGCTCGCCGGCGCGCAGGCCCAGCTCGCCGCGGGCGAGGCGGCGTTCGCGCGGCTGAAGGCGCTCAGGGACGCCGGCGGCGTCAGCGAGCAGCAGTTCGGCGACACCGAAGGCGCCGTGCTCGCCGGCCGCGCCGGGGTCCAACAGGCCGAGGCCGCCGTGCGCCTCGCCCGCACCCACGTCGGCAACCACGTCCTGCGCGCGCCGATCGACGGCGTCGTCACCAACGGGCCGGACAACCCCGGCATGGTGGTGGGCGGCGGCACGCCGCTCTTCGTGATCGAGGACCTCTCCGCGCTGCAGATCAAGGCCACCGCGCCGGAGTCCGCCGCGTGGCTCGCCGCCGGCCAGCCGGCGAAGGTCGGCGACGCGTCCGGCACCGTCGTCCGGGTCATCCCCTCGCTCGACCCCGCCACGCGCCGCATCCCCGTCGAGCTGCGCGTCGACGCGCCCCCGCCCACGCTGCGCGCCCACGCGTTCGCCCGCGCCACGGTCACGGCGACCACGCCGGTCCCGGCGGCGGCGGTCCCGGCCACCGCGCTGGTCGCCCGCCCCGACTTCTGCGTGTTCCTCGCCGACGGCACGCGTGTCCCCGTCGAGCTCCTCGAGATGTCGGGCGACCGCGCCGTCGTCCGCGGCGACCTCGCCGCCGGGGCGCAGGTCCTCGTCGATCCGCCGAGGGAGGGCTCGTGAACCTCTCCGACGTCGCCATCCGGCGCCCCGTCTTCACGATGATGGTGTCGCTCGCCGTCCTCGTGTTCGGGTTCCTCTCGCTCGGGCGCCTGCCGACGGACCTCTACCCCCCCGTCGACTTCCCGTTCATGACGGTGACCGTCGTGTACCCGGGCGCGGGCCCGCAGGACATCGAGCGCGACATCACCGACCCCATCGAGGACGCCGTCGCCGGCATCGAGGGCATCGACGACATCCAGAGCTTCTCGCGCGACAGCTACACGCTGATCCTGCTGAAGTTCGAGATGGGGACGAACATCGACGCGGCGACGAACGCCGTGCGCGACCGAATCGGCGCCGTGCAGGGGCAGCTCCCCGCCGCCGCGGAAGACCCGATCATCCGCCAGATCGACATCGGCGCGCTCCCCGTCATGGTCGTCGCCCTCGCCAGCGACGGCGACGTCAACGACACGCGTCGCCTCGCCGACGACCGGCTGCGGCCCTTCCTCGAGCAGGTGCCCGGGGTCGGCGCGGTCAACGTCGTGGGCGGCCAGGACCGCGAGGTCCAGGTCGACCTCGACCTGGACGCCCTGCGGGCGCTGAACGTCCCCGCGGCGCAGGTGGCCGAGCGCATCGGCTGGGAGAACCTCGCGCTCCCCGTCGGGCAGCTCACCGCCGGCCGCTACGAGCTCGGCATCCGCGCCGACGGCCGGCTCCACTCCGTGCGGGAGCTCCGCGACGTCGTCGTCGACGCGAAGCCCGACGGGCGCCAGGTGCGCCTCTCCGAGGTCGCCACGGTCACCGACGGCTTCGAGCGCGCGACGCGCTACGTCCGCAACAACGGCCAGGCCGCGGTCGCCATCGAGATCGTCAAGAAGTCCGGCGCCAACACGGTCGAGGTCTGCCACGGCGCGCTCGCCGCGCTGGCGGAGGTCGTGCCCACCCTCGGCGAGGGCGCCACCTTCGAGATCATCAGCGACCAGTCCCGCGACATCGAGGCGAACGCCCACGAGGTGTGGATCGCCATCTGGTTCGGCGGGGCGATGGCGGTGTTCGTCATCCTGTTCTTCCTGCTCGACTGGCGCGGGACGCTCATCAGCGCGCTGGCGCTGCCGGTCTCGGTCGTCGGCACCTTCGCGGCGATGCACGCGCTGGGCTTCTCGATCAACACGATGACGCTGCTCGGCCTCTCGCTGGCGATCGGGCTGCTCATCGACGACGCCGTCGTCGTCCGCGAGAGCATCACGCGCCGGCTCGAGGCGGGCGACTCGCCGATGGAGGCCGCCTCTCGCGGCACCCGCGAGATCGCGCTCGCCGTGCTCGCCACCACGCTCTCGCTCGTCGCCGTGTTCGTGCCCGTCGCGTTCATGACCGGCATGGTGGGCCAGTTCTTCAAACAGTTCGGCCTCACCATCGCGGTCGCCGTCCTGCTCTCGCTGTTCGTCGCGTTCACGGTCGACCCGATGTTGTCCGCGCGGCTGTCCGTCCGGCACCAGCACGGCCGCCGGCGCGGGCTCGCCGGCGCGATCGAGCGCGTGCTCGACGGGATCGACGCGCGCTACCGCGGCACGCTCGAGTGGGTGCTGCGCCACCAGTGGACGACCGTGGCGCTCGCCGTCGCGTCGATCGCCTTCGCCGGGTGCGTCGGCGCGCTGCTCCCCGTCGAGTTCGTCCCCCGCGAGGACCGCGGCGAGATCATGGCCACCCTCGAGCTGCCGATGGGTACTTCGCTCGAGACCACCGACGCGGTGGCGCGCGAGGTCGAGCCGAAGCTGCGCGCCATCGACGGGATCGAGCGCGTCTACGCCGTCGTCGGCCACGAGGGCGCCGACCACAAGGTGCGCCTGCGCGTCCGGGCGGTCGACAAGACCGAGCGGTTCCTGCCGCTCTCCTGGTACGAGGAGAAGGTCCGGGAGATCCTCGAGGCGGTGCCGCAGGGCAAGGTCACGCTCTCGCAGCCGGCGATCATCGAGGGCCTCGGCGACTGGCCCCCGCTCATGTTCATCCTCCAGGGCGAGGACCTCGACGCGCTCGTGGCCGAGGGCGAGCGCCTCCGCGAGCTGCTCGCGGCGGTGCCGGGCGCCTCCGACGTGCGCCTCAACGTCACGCCCGGCCGGCCCGAGCTCGAGGTCGTCGTCGACCACGCCGTCGCCGCCGACCGCTTCCTGCCCGCGGGCGCGGTCGCCGCGACCGCGCGCATGCTGGTGGAGGGCGAGCTCGTCGGCACTCTGCGCGACGGCACCGACGAGGCCGAGATCCGCGTGCGCGCCGACCCGCGTTTCTCGCGGGACGCCGAGGCCGTCGCCGCCCTGCCGCTTCCCAGCCCGCGCGGGCTCGTCACGCTCGGCGAGGTCGCGGAGATCCACACGCGGGCGAGCCCCGCGGAGATCAACCACTACAACCGGCGGCGCTCCGTCACGGTCATGTCCGAGGTGGCGCACGGCCACGCGCTCGGCGCGGTGCTCTCCGGGTTCGAGGAGGCGCTCGCGAAGGCCCCGCTCGCCGAGGGCATGGCGATGACGATGGACGGCCAGGCCCGCGACATGGAGGAGACGGGCGCGGCGATGGGCATGGCGGTGCTCGTCGCGTCGCTGTTCGTGTTCATGGTGCTCGCGAGCCAGTTCGAGAGCCTGCTCCACCCGTTCACGCTGATGATCTCGGTGCCGCTGGCGATGGTGGGCGCGGTGATGGGGCTCGCGCTCACCGGCAGCTCGATCTCGATGGGCAGCCAGATCGGCATCATCCTGCTCATGGGGCTCGTCACGAAGAACGCGATCCTGCTGGTGGACGGCGCGCTCCAGGCGATGCGCGACGGCATGACGCCCGAGGACGCGCTGCGCCACGCGGGCCCGCGGCGGCTGCGTCCCATCCTGATGACGTCGGCGGCGATGGCGCTCTCCATGCTCCCGACCGCGCTCGGCCGCGGCGTCGGCGCCGAGTTCCGCTCGCCGATGGCGGTGGCGGTCATCGGCGGCGTGTTGTCGTCGACGTTCCTGACGCTGCTCGTCGTGCCGGTCGCCTTCCTGTGGATGGAGCGCCAGAAGGGGCGGCTCCTCCGGATCTGGCGGTGGTTCCGGCCGGACCAGGAGCTGCAGCAGGAGGCGGCGAAGTAGGGCGCCTGGTCGCGGGGTGCGTGGCGCCTACCTTGTCCCACTGGGGGGAAGGAAATGAAAGCGACGATGCTCCTGAAGCGGGACCACTCGACCGTCAGCGCGCTCTTCAAGGACTTCGAGAAGGCGAAGGTGAGCGAGCGCGAGGAGATCTTCGAGAAGATCCGGCAGGAGCTGGAAGTACACGCCGCGCTCGAGGAGGAGATCTTCTACCCGGAGGTCAAGAAGATCCCCGAGTGCGCGGACCTCGTGAAGGAGGCGCTGCAGGAGCACAAGATGGTCAAGCAGCTCCTCGCCGAGATCGCGCGCATGGACGCCGGCGACGCCGACTACAAGGACCGCGTCTCCGCGCTCCGCGACAACGTCGAGCACCACGTCGAGGAGGAGGAGAGCGAGCTCTTCCCGCTCGTGAAGAAGCACCTCTCCGACGACCGCCTCGACGACCTCGGCAAGCGCATCGAGGAGCGCCGGCCGGCGATGCAGACGAAGATCAAGAAGCAGCTCGCGCCGGCCTGACGCGCCGGGAGGCGTGTGGGAGGGGCCCCCGTCCGTGGGGGCGGGCGTCCCGCCCGCCCCCCGCTGCGCTATCCTCCCCCGATCATGACCATCGGCACCTCCATCCCCCGCGCCGACGGGCGCGCGAAGGTCACGGGGCAGGCGCTCTACGTCGACGACATGCGGCCCGAGGGCTGCCTGTACGGCGCCACCGTGCGCGCGCCCCACGCCCACGCGCGCATCCGCCGCATCACGCTCGACCCGGCGTTCGACTGGGACGGCGTCACCGTCGTCACCGCCGACGACATCCCCGGCGAGAACGTCGTCGCGCTCATCACCGACGACCAGCCCGCGCTCGCCCGCGACGTGGTCCGGCACGTCACCGAGCCCGTCGCGCTCGTCGCCGCCCCCACGCGCGACCGCGCCCTCGCCGCCGCGAAACACGTGCACGTCGAGTACGAGCCGCTCGCGCCGCTGCTCGACCCGCTCGCCGCCGAGGGCCACGCCACGCGGATCTACGGCGAGGACAACGTGTTCAAGCGCATCGAGATCCACAAGGGCGGCCGCAAGGACGGCATCGTCCACGAGGGCGTGTACCGGGTGGGGCTCCAGGAGCAGCTCTACATCGAGCCGCAGGGGATGATCGCCGTCCCGCGCGACGACGGCGGCATCACCGTCGTCGGCTCGATGCAGTGCCCCTACTACGTGCACAAGGCGCTCAAGCGGCTGCTCGGCCACGACCGCGTCAACGCCGCGCAGGCCACGACCGGCGGCGGCTTCGGCGGCAAGGAGGAGTACCCCTCGATGGTGGCGTGCCACGCCACGCTCCTCGCGCTGAAGACCGGCCGCCCGGTCAAGCTCGTCTACCGCCGCGACGAGGACCTGCGCGCCACCACGAAGCGCCACCCCGCCACCTTCTGGATCCGCAGCGTCGTCGCCCCGGACGGCACCCTGCTCGAGTGGGACGCCCGTTCGGTGTTCGACGGCGGCGCGTACAACACGCTCTCGCCGGTCGTGCTCTCCCGCGCGATGCTCCACGCCACCGGGCCCTACCGCTGCGACAACGTGCATTTGAGCGGCGTGGTGGTCGCGACGCACACGCCGCCCAACGGCGCCTTCCGCGGCTTCGGCGCGCCCCAGGCCCAGTTCGCCGCCGAGCGGCACGTGGACCGGATCGCCCGCGAGCTGCGCATCGACCCGCTCGTGCTGCGGCGCAAGAACCTGCTCCGCGACGGCGACACCACCGCGTCCGGCGGCGTGCTCGCCGACACCGGCGGGCTCGCCGTGCTGGAGAGCGCCCTCGCCGCCGCCGAGGCCCCCCTCCCGCCGCGCCCCGCGCTGCCGGGCCAGGGCAGCCGCTACAAGGCCGGCCGCGGGCTCTCGCTCGTCTTCCACGGCTGCGGCTTCACCGGCAACGGCGAGGCCGCCATCAAGGGCAAGGTCGCGCTCGAGCTCGACCGCGGGACGGTGACCGTCCTGACCGGCTCCACCGACATCGGCCAGGGCACGGAGACCATCTTCCCGCAGATCGTCGCCGAGGAGCTCGGCGTCCCGCTCGAGCGCGTCACGATGGCGCCGCACGACACGGGCCTCGTCCCCGACTCCGGCCCCACGGTCGCGAGCCGCACCTGCATGGTCGTCGGCGGCTGCGTCCAGGCCGCCGCGAAGAAGCTGCGCGCCGCGATCGGCGGGCCCGGCCTCCCCGAGGACGTCACGCTGCGCGTCGAGCACCAGTACCAGGACGACGGGTCGCTCCAGTGGGACCCGAACACCTACACGGGCGACGCCTACCCGACCTACGGCTGGGCCTGCACGATCGTCGACGTCGACGTCGACGTCGACACCGGCGAGGTCCTGTACCGCCGGATGGTCACCTCCACCGACGTGGGCCGCGCCATCAACCCGGTGCTCGCCGCCGGGCAGATCGAGGGCGGCGCGCTCCAGGCGCTCGGCTGGGCCACGCAGGAGGAGGTGGTGCTCGACGCGCGCGGCTGCATGCGCAACGACCGCCTCACCAACTACATCATCCCCACCGCGGCCGACGCGCCCGAGATGATCACGAAGCTCGTCGAGATCCCCTTCGCGAAGGGCCCCTTCGGCGCGAAGGGCATCGGCGAGATCCCCATGGACGGCCCCGCCGCGGCCGTCGCCCAGGCCGTCGAGGCGGCGTGCGGCGCCGTGCTCGACGCCCTCCCGATGACGCCCGAGCGTGTGCTGGAGAAAATCCCGTGCTGATCCAATTCACCGTCAACGGGCGCGAGGTGGCCGTCGACACCACCCCGATGGCCCGCCTGCTCGACGTCCTGCGCGAGGATCTGCGCCTCACCGGCGCGAAGGAGGGCTGCGGCGAGGGCGAGTGCGGCGCCTGCACCGTGCTCGTCGACGGCGTCGCCGTCAACAGCTGCCTCGTCCCCGTGATCCAGGCGCGCGGCGCGGCGATCACCACCGTCGAGGGGCTCGCCGCCGACGCCCGCCTCCACCCGGTGCAGGAAGCGTTCGTGAAACACGGCGCGGCGCAGTGCGGCATCTGCACGCCGGGCTTCCTCGTCGCCGCGAAGCAGCTCCTCGACGAGCACCCCCACCCCACGCGCGCGGAGGCCCGCCAGGCCCTCGCCGGGAACCTGTGTCGTTGCACGGGCTACCAGAAGATCGTCGACGCCGTGACCGAGGCGGTGGCCCGTGAAGACTAGCGCCGCGCCCGTCCTGACACCCAAATCCCTCCCCGAGGCGCTCGCGATGCGGGCCTCGAACCCCACCGCGATGCCGATCGCGGGTGGCACCGACGTGATGGTCTTCCTCGAGGCCGGCCAGATCGATCCGCCCGGGTTCCTCGACCTCTGGGGCCTGCCGGAGCTGGGCGGTGTCACGCCCGAGCGCATCGGCGCCGGCGCCACCTGGACGCAGGTGGCCCGCTGCGAGGGCCTCCCGCGCGCGCTCCGCGACTGCGCGCTCACCGTCGGCGCCGCGCAGATCCAGAACCGCGGCACGGTCGGCGGGAACATCGTGAACGCCTCGCCCGCCGGCGACTCGCTCCCGCTGTGGCTCGCGCTCGACGCCGAGCTCGAGGTCGCCAGCACCCGCGGCGCCCGCCGGATCCCCGCCGACCGCTTCTGGACGGCGTACCGGAAGACCGCGCTCGCGCCCGACGAGCTGCTCGTCGCGGTCCACATCCCGCCCGTACGCGGCGAGGTCGCCTACCGCAAGGTGGGCACCCGGCTCGCCCAGGCCATCTCGAAGGTGGTGCTGGGCGCGCGGATCGTGGTCGAGGGCGGCGTCGTGACCGAGGCGCGCGTCGCGCTGGGCTCCGTCGCGCCCGTGCCCGTGCGGTGCGCGCGCGTGGAGGCCGCGCTCGTCGGCAAACCCGTCGATCCCTCCGCCGCGGACCTCGTCGGCGACGACATCGCGCCCATCGACGACATCCGCTCCACGGCGGCGTACCGCCGGCGCGTCGCCGCCAACGTCATCCGGAGCTGGCTGGCGGGGGTGTAGGCGGGCTCGCCGCCGCGCGCGCGTACTTCCCGGGGGGCGAGGTCCCGACCGACACGTTGGGGGAACCCCTTCGAGTACCGCGCGCCCGGCGCCCACGGCGTTCGCGCCTACGAGATCATCTCGCTCGGCGCGGACGGCCGGTGGGGAGGGGTGGACGCGGACGACAGAGGCTTCGAGTGCAACGAGTCCCGCCGACAGTTCGCGCGAATGAAACAAACGGGCCTCCACGCCACGGTCGAACGCCGATTTCCTGTCGGCCACCCCGCGCGATCGGGCCCCTGCGTTGCACTCGGCCCATCTTTCGGGCGCGAGCGTCCTACTCGGACCGGCTCTGGTCGACGGAGCCATCGGGCCCCCCCCCTTTGCCTGGCGCCAGCTCGAGGTCGAGGTCGAAGGGGAGGAGGCACCGCCGCCCGAGGGCAGGAGGGACCCGCGCCCCCCCTTCCGTGCCTACCTCTCTCGGATGATCCTCGACCACCCCGACGCCCGCCCCGGCACCTACCTCGGCTCGCCCGCGCTCTTCGTCGGCGACCGCGTGATCGCCGGCGAGCACGACGGCCAGGTCTACGTCCGCCTCGAGCCCGCCGAGCTCCAGACCCTGCTGTCGCTCCCGGGCGCCTTCCCGTTCGCGCCCCGCGGCCGCGTCCTGCCCGAGTTCGCCGTGCTCCCCGCGGACATGCCGGCCCCCGAGCGTCGCGTGTGGCTCGACCGCGCGATCGCCTGGGCGAGGAGGTCCGCGCCCGTGACATGATGCGCGCATGCTCCTCGCCCTCGCCCTCCCCGCGTTCGCCGGCACCTGGTACGCCGACTCCGACGGCGACGGCTACGGCGACGCCGACGTCCACGTCGTGTCGTCCACCGCCCCCTCCGGCTACGTCGCCGACGACAGCGACTGCGACGACGCCAACTCGGCCGCCAACCCGGGCGAGACCGAGACGTGCGACGGCTTCGACGACGACTGCGACGGCAACGTCGACGACGACGGCAGCTGCCCCTGCGCGGTGGAGCAGTACGGCGACCACGCCTACATGTTCTGCACCTCGACGGCGAGCTGGACGTCCGCCGAGTCCACCTGCGAGACCTACGGGTACCACCTCACGACGATCTCCTCGAGCGCCGAGAACGCCTGGGTCGACAGCGAGGCCGACAGCCGCTCCACCAGCAAGTGGTGGATGGGCTTCAACGACCGCACGACCGAGGCCACCTTCGCCTGGGCCGACGGCTCCGCGACGCTCTACACCAACTGGCACTCGGGCGAGCCCAACGACGCCGGCGGCAACGAAGACTGCGGGCAGCTGAACCGCTTCACCGACGACAGCTGGAACGACGAGCCCTGCACCGGCACCTTCCGCTACGTCTGCGAGTCCGGCGAGGTCCGCACCGTCTACGAGGACGCCGACGGCGACGGCTACGGCGACCCCGGCGGCGCCACGATCGTCACCAGCGACACCCCCTCCGGCTACGCCGACAACGCGCTCGACTGCGATGACGGCGACGCCACGGTGAACCCTTCGGCGAGCGAGACCTGGTACGACGGCACCGACCAGGACTGCGACGGCAACGACGCCGACGCCGACGGCGACGGCTACGAGAGCGGCGTCGACGACTGCGACGACGGCGACGACGCCATCCACCCCGGCGCCGTCGAGACCTGCGACGGCGTCGACGAGGACTGCGACGGCACGGTCGACGACGGGGTCACCACGATCTATTGGTCCGACGGCGACGGCGACGGCTACGGCGACGCCGCGTCGCCCACCGCGGCCTGCTCGCTCCCCTCCGGCCACGTCGCCAACGACGACGACTGCGACGACGCCAGCGCCGCCGACCACCCGGGCGCGACCGAGGTCACCGCCAACGGCGACGACGACGACTGCGACGGCGCCGAGGCTTGCTGGACCGACGCCGACCGCGACGGCTACGGCGCCGCCACCGTCACCGCCAGCGCCGACGTCGACTGCGCCGATCCCTTCGAGTCCGCCGTCGCCACCGACTGCGACGACGCCGACGGCAGCGCCTCCCCCGCCGGCACCGAGACCTGCGACGGCGCCGACGACGACTGCGACGGCACCGTCGACGAAGGCGTCACGACCCCCTGGTACGCCGACGACGACGGCGACGGCTACGGCGACGCCGCCTCCACCACGGAGGCCTGCTCGCTCCCCGGCGGCCACGCCGCCAACGACGACGACTGCGACGACACCACCGCCACCACCTCCCCCGCGGGCACCGAGGTGTGCAACGACGTCGACGACGACTGCGACGGCGTGGTCGACGACGCCGCGACGGACGCCCCCACCTGGTACGTCGACGCCGACGGCGACGGCTACGGCTCGACCACCTCCACCACCTCGTCCTGCGACGTGCCCGCCGGCTACGACGACGACGCCTCCGACTGCGACGACGCCGACGCCGCGACCTTCCCGGGCGCGCCCGAGGCCCCCGACGGCGACGACGACGACTGCGACGGCGTGGCCGACGACGGCCTCGACACCGACGCCGACGGCCTCGACGACGACGTGGAGGCCGGCCTCGGCACCGACCCGTACGACGACGACACCGATGACGACGGCCTCGCCGACGGCGACGAGGTGGACGACGCCGGCACCGATCCCCTCGACGAGGACACCGACGACGACGGGCTCGCCGACGGCGACGAGGTCGACGCCCACGGCACCGACCCGCTCGACGCCGACTCCGACGACGGCGGCACGAGCGACGGCGTGGAGGTCCTCGTCGACGGCACCGACCCGCTCGACCCCGCCGACGACGTCCCCGACGGCGACACCGACGGCGACGGCCTGACCGACCGCGAGGAGATCGTCGCCGGCACCGACCCCGACGTCGCCGACACCGACGGCGACGGCCTCGACGACGGCGACGAGACCGGGAGCGACCCGCTCGACGACGACACCGACGACGACGGGCTCCTCG
>JBMOQZ010000035.1:0-3844 GCA_049322475.1 Myxococcota bacterium
GACACCGGGGCCGACACCGGCGACGGCGGCGCCCCCGACGACGACCGCGACGGCGACGGCTCGCCCGTGGGACTCGACTGCGACGACGGCGACCGCAACGCGGCCCCCGGCCTCGTCGAGAGCTGCGACGGCGCCGACAACGACTGCGACGGCGAGACCGACGAGGCCGACGCCGTCGACGCGCGCACCTGGTACGCGGACGCCGACGGCGACGAGTACGGCGACCCCGCCACGCCCGTGCTCGCCTGCGACCCGCCCGAGGGCACCAACCCCGACCCCGACGACTGCGACGACGGCGACGCCTCCGTCCACCCGGGCGCCGAGGAGGTCTGGTACGACGGCGTCGATCAGGACTGCGACGGCAACGACGACGACCAGGACCGCGACGGCTACCCCGCCGGCGACGACTGCGACGACCTCGACGCCACCCGGATCCGTTGCCCCGAGGAGTCCCGAATTCACAGCGAGCCGCAGGACGACGGCGGCTGCGACCACGCGGGCGCCCGCGTCGCGTGGCTGGGGCTCGTCGCGGCCGCGGCGACCCGCCGGCGCCGCGGGGGCTGACCTCGCCGGGCGCTGGACATCGCCCCCCCGCTCCGGCTACCTCTCCGGCCGATGGTCGCCCTCCTCCTCGTCCTCGTCGCGCACGCCGCGGACGCCGTCTCGCTGCGCGCGCGCAACCCCGAGGCCGAGCGGGTGCTGGGCGCCGCCCTGCAGGATCCCGCCTTCTGGGCCGACGCCGCGCGGACCACCTACGACGGCAAGGTCTACGACGAGATCCGGCTCAAGCCGCAGCCGCGCGGCTACGTCACCTACATCTCGGGCGAGGGCGACGCCGACTTCACCCCCTCGATCGTGGCCGACGTCGTGTTTCGGCACATGGATCGCGTGCCGCGCTACTCGCCGGGCGCGAAGGTGGTGCTGCAGCTCGGCTCCGGCGTGGACCCGGAGATCGGCGCGCCCTACGTCGACACCTTCTACTACCTCGACCTCGACGCGCTCTACGTCACCTACACCCAGCGCATGTACCGGGCCGAGGCGGGCGACGGGCGCACGGTCCTCTGGTACGAGGCGCTCGCGCCCGAGGTGCTCGACGCCGCCACGCGCGCCGCCTACGCCGAGAAGATCGCCCGCGCCGAGGCCGGCGTGGATCGGCGCCTGCTGTTCTCGTCGGTGGTGCCCGTCGACGACATCTACGGGATGTACGTGGTCGAGCCGGGTACGTCCCGGTCCGCGCGCGTCACCTTCGTGACGAAGTTCGTGCTCGGCGAGGACGCCGGCTGGATCGGCCAGCTCGGCTCGGAGCTGCCGCCGGTCCTGCGCGCCGGGCTCAAGAGCGGGTTCTCGAGCTGCGTGGAGATCGCGCGCGCGGAGCAGGCGCGGCTCGTGGGGCGCTGATCGCGCGCTTGGAGCTGAAACGGTCCCGAGGTACCGTGGGGCATGCTCGCGTTCCTGCTCGCCACCCCGGACGCCGGCGCCTTCTGCGGGACCTTCGTTGGCGCCGCGGGGACCTCGCTCGTGAACAACTCGAGCGAGGTCGTGATGGCGCGCGACGGCGACACCACCACGCTCACGCTCATCATGGACTACGAGGGCGACGCCGCCGAGTTCGCGCTCGTCCTCCCGGTCCCCGAGGTGCTCGACGCCGACGACGTCGGCTCCGTCGACGACGTCCTGCTCGAGTGGATCGCCGCGTACTCGCAGCCGCGGGCCGTCGCCTACACGTGCGAGGACGTCTTCGCGACCACGCTCACGGGCTCGGGGTGTGGGAACGCGATCGGGTGTGCGATGGCGGACGGCGGGAAGTCCGGCGGCGTCGACGTCCAGTCCTCGTTCTCGGCCTACGGCTACGACTTCGTGGTGCTCTCGGCGGAGGAGTCCGCGGGGCTCGAGGCGTGGCTCGCCGAGAACGGCTACGCCATCCCCGAGGGCGGCGAGGCCATCCTCCAGGAGTACATCGACGCCGGCTCGTACTTCCTCGCCGCGAAGGTGTCGCTCGAGCAGACGCCCACCGCGGGCGCGCCGGTGTGGCTGCCGCCCATCCGGCTCACCTACACCTCCGAGGTCTTCTCGCTGCCGATCCGCATCGGCACGATCTCCGCCGACGGCCCCCAGGAGGTCGTGATCTACACGCTCACGGACGCGCGGACCGGCGGCGAGGTCGGCGTCTCCAACTACGACGAGATCGAGCTGCCCACCGAGTGCTCCTGGCCCGAGGGCGAGGCGCTCGAGGACTGGTACGCCCGCAAGGTGGACGCCGCGCTCGACGCGCAGGGCGGCGCGGGCTGGATCCGCGAGTACTCGTGGACGCTGAAGCCCGAGGTCTCGGGGGGCTACCACTGCGACCCCTGCACGGCCGAGCCCGTGGCGCCGGGCGGCACCTTCGCCCCCTTCGGCCTCGCCTCGCCGGCCGCGCACCTCACCCGGCTGCGCGTGCGCTACACGCCCGAGACGGCGCTGGAGGACCTCGTGCTCTACGAGTCGGGCGTGGTCGGCGTCGAGCACCAGCTCAAGTACGTGACCTACCAGAAGGAGCTCGAGTACTTCTTCCCCGACTGCGACGCCGGGTGGGCGGACGACCCCGGCCAGTGCCCCGACGGGCCCGTGCTCGCATGCGGCACGCCGGGCGTGCGCGGGTCGGCGGCGGCGCTGATGGCCGCGATGGTGCTCCTGCGCAGGCGGCGCGCCCGGTGAGCGTCGCCGTCCACGCCGATCTCTCGATCCGCACGCCCGCGTTCGTCGTGCAGGACGACGCCGGCGAGCCCCTCGCGCGGCACCTCGCGTTGCCGCCCGTGGGCGCGGGCGTGGACGTCACGACGGACGATCGCCTGCCGAACGCGCTCTCCTTCACGCTCGGCTTCCACGTCACCGCGGGCGCGTGGGACACCGCCGTCGCGTGGGCGCCCACCACCTGGACGGTCGTGGCCGACGCGGGGTGGCGCCACTGGTACGCCGGCTCGGGCCGCGCGGAGGGCTTCTACTCCGACCTCGGCGCCGGCCTGCGTCTCGTCCGCCTCGCCCAGCCCTGGTGGACCGACCACGTCGCCACCGGCGTCGGCGAGCACCTCGGCGTCGGCTACGCGCTGCGCTCCGGCTGGACGGTCGAGGCCCGCGGCGAGACCTGCTTCAGCCTCTACGAGGTCGGCGGCGAGCTCGACTCCGCCGCGCAGGACCTGACGTGGACGTGGCGCCCGTCGAGCGCGCGGCTCGCGGCGCGGGTGGGGAGGGTGTTCCGGTAGTTCAGCCCCCAGGGGGGGCGTCGGGTCGGCACCGAAGGCGGCATCGGCATCGGCATCGAGTTCACGGGGTACGTGCGGTCGTCGTCGGTCGTGCAGAACACGGCCGAGGGCGCCAGCCGCGGCGGGCCCGCGGGGCGCAACTCCTACAGGATCGCGCTGGGCTCCGCGGGCGAGCTGTGCAGCATCCTGGACCTCGTGGACTTCGCGGACGGCCCCGAGAAGCAGGCCGAGCTGCGGCGCGTCGGCGCCATGCTGAGGCGGCTGGCCGGGTAGGCCGCGCCTACCGTCGGGCCGGTCGCTCGGGGGAAACCGTTCTCCCGAGGCGAGGCTCCGCCCCGGCAGTTCGGTTGCTGGGGGAAACCGTTCTCCCGAGGCGAGGCTCCGCCCCGGCAGTTCGGTTGCTGGGAGAAACCGTTCTCCCGAGGCGGGGCTCCGCCCCGGGAGTTCGGTTGCTGGGAGAAACCGTTCTCCCGAGGCGGGGCTCCGCCCCGGCAGTTCGGTTGTGCCGTTCTCCCGAGGCGAGGCTCCGCCCCGGCAGTGCGGTCGCCCTCGTCGGCGCCCGCCCTACGGCCTCCTACGGCCCGGTGTCGGCTCCCCCGCCGTCC
>JBMOQZ010000036.1:0-3824 GCA_049322475.1 Myxococcota bacterium
GTCGTCCACAACGTGAGCAGGAACGCGCCCGCTGCGGCGAGGCCGTGGACGACGCGCCCGTCGGGCGAGGTCGCGCGCCACCACGCCCACGCGAAGAGCGGCAGCCACGGGTCGGCGAGGTGGTAGGTGTACCCCTCGAGCCACGCGGTCCCGGCGAGCCCGCCGAACGCGAACGCCGCGCCCGCCACGAGCGACCAGGGCGCCTTCGCCCCGAGCGCGCGCGCGAAGCCCTCCGCGGCCCACGCCGACGCGAACACGCCGAGGACCCCGACCCACGCGTGCACCCGCGCCGGCGACGCCCCGTCCAGCAGCGCGCCGAGCACGATCATCGTCCAGCTGTCGGGTCGGCCGTACTCCACGCCGGCCGGCCACCCCGTGAGGGGATCGCGGAGGCTCTCGGCGAGCCGCGGCGCCGCCGAGAGGAACCACGCGGTCCCCGCGGCGTCGGGCTGGCGGCCGACGAGCCCGTCGGTCACGACGGCGGGCCAGGTCCACGCGATCGCGAGCGCGGCGAGCGACACCGGGACGGCGGCCCTCACCGGAGCTTC
The DNA here is from genome assembly GCA_049322475.1 of Myxococcota bacterium. Classification (GTDB taxonomy): domain Bacteria; phylum Myxococcota_A; class UBA796; order UBA796; family SXON01; genus JBMOQZ01. Next base: position 549 of record JBMOQZ010000036.1, read on the forward strand.
CCCACCAGCCACCCGACGTAGGCGAGGACGAGCCCGGCCCACCCGATCGCGGCCGCCGTGCCCGCCGTGTCCGCCGCGGTCATCGCCCGGGGCGGCACCGCCGCGGCGACCCGCCGCGCGCGCGGCGGCGTGGTCCACTCGATCGCGTAGACGAGCCGATCGTGGTCCGCGGCGAGGGGCTCGAACCACGCGCCCGCCTCCACGCGCTCGTCGCCGTCCACGATCACGCGCACCGGCAGGACGCGGACCGCCTCGCCGCTCAGCTCGCCCACGAGCACCCCGTCGGCGGGCTGATCGCCGGCGAGCGCGCCGTCGTCACGGAGCTCCAACGATCGGTCCTCGCCCATCCAGGTGGTCTCGACGAGCACGCGCGCGTCGGGACGAGCATCGCCGACGACGACCTCGATGCGAACGGTCTGCGACGCGCCCATCGCGACGGAGGTGGCGGCGAGGAGCCCTGGAATCGTCACCGGCCGAGGGTAGCACGCATCCGCCGTCGGGCCGTCGCGGCGTGGTAGTGTCGCGGCGATGCGCAGAAACCGCCCCTCCCGGGGTCGCGACGTCCCTGGCTGGCTTTGGGGTGTGAGCGTGGTCCTCGGCCTCGGCCTGATCGGCTACGGCGTGCTCCGCGGCGCTCCGAGCGACGACGCGACCGCGGACGCGACCGCGACCCCCTCCCCCCCTTCCCCCGCCGGCGGGCCGGCCACGGGCCCCACCGGCATGGTCTCGCCGGGCGCGGTCACGGTCACCGCCGACGCGCCCACCGACACCCTGGTCCCGAAAGACGCGCCGTGCGCGGGCTGCGACGTCGTGTTGATCACCGTCTGCTCGCTGCGGAAGGACTACGTGAGCGCGTACGGCGTGAACCCCGGCCTCACGCCGACGATCGACGCGCTCGCGGCCGAGGGCTTCCACTTCGACCGGACCTACGCGGCCTCGAACTTCACGCTCGCGAGCCTCACCGCCGTGCTGACCGGCCGCTTCGGCAGCAGCACCGGCGTCACCGGCTGGGACAAGGGCCTCGTCGAGGACGTGCCCACCCTGCCCGAGGTGCTCGGCTACTACGGCTTCGCGACGGCCGGCTTCACGATCGACGCGCCGTCGGGTTTCCGACCCGACTACGGGCTCCACCGCGGCTTCCAGCGCATGGAGATCATCCCGCCGCCGCGGGACACGCCGGACGGCCGCCATCGCGGCGGCAGCATCGGCCCCGGCGGCGCCTCCGCCGCGCCCGCCGTGAAGTGGATCTCCGCGCAGCCCACCGACAAGCCCATGTTCGCGATGCTGCACACCCGCAGCGCGCACTTCCCCTTCGTGATCGAGGACCCGAGCGACGACGAGGACCCGACGGGGGTGCTCCAGGCGCTCTGGGACGAGGGCAAGCGCAACCAGAACAAGCCCGCCGGCGCGATGCCCGGCATGGCCGGCGGCACCGCCCAGCAGGGCGTGGTCGACATGGGCGGCGACCCGCTCCAGGAGCTGGTCGCGAAGGTCGGCGAGCCGGGGATCGAGGTGTGGCGCAAGGCCTACGCCGACTCGGTGGCGCGCATGGATCTGGACGTGAAGGCCGTCGTCGAGGCGGTGAAGGCGCGCGGGCGGCTCGACCGGACCATCTTCGTGGTCGTCGCCGATCACGGCGAGTCGCTCTACGACCACGACGAGGCGCTCCACGGCGACGCCTACTACGACAGCGTGGTGAACGTGCCCCTCGTGATGAAGGTGCCCGGGATGAAGGCGCGCCCCGAGGCCATCGGCGCCCTCACCAGCCAGGTCGACGTGTTGCCCACGCTGCTCGAGCTCGTGGGGGGCGTGGCGCCGGCCGGGATCGACGGCAAGTCGCTGCTGCCGCTGTTGCGCGGCGAGGCCGACGCGGTCCGCGGGGTCGCGCTCGTGGAGGGCGGCGTCGCGAAGGCGGTCACGAACGACATGCGCGGCGCCGTCATCGCCCTGCCGTGGGCGCTGGTGCGCCAGGCGCGCGGGTGCGGCGGGCCCGTCTCCGACGACCCGCCCCGCAAGCCGGGCGAGGCCGCCACCTGCCTCTACGACATGGCGAGCGACCCCGGGCAGACGAAGAACCTCGCGTTGAAGAACCCCGCCGTGGTGGAGGACCTGCTCGCCCGCTGGAAGTCCTTCCGCGACACCCGCGGCGCCGACGCGAAGCAGCTCGCGCTCGACGACGCGTTCGTCGAGCAGCTGCGGAAGTCCGGCTACGACTTCCGGAACGACGGGTCGCCGTGAGCCGCCGGCGTCCCGTGGAGTCGGGCGACGGGGGCCTTCAGCTCCTCGTCGCCGTCCTCGTCGGCGCCGCGCTCGGCCTCGCCTTCGTGCTGCAGTTCGGGGCGCGGTTCGCCCAGCCGACGCCCATCGACATGAACGTCTGGAACGTCACGTCGCCCGGCCTGCAGGAGTCCGTCACCACGCCCGGCCTCGGTCGGGGCTCGCACGTGGTGGACGGCGCGCTCACCATCCGCCAGCACGCCTTCTTCCGCGCGGACATCCTCTCCCCGAAGAACAACGCCGGGGTGCAGCGGATCGAGGTGGCGCTCGCGGACGACTCCCAGGTCGCTCGCGTGCAGCTCCGCGGCGACGGCCGCATCGCCCCCCAGTTCGTGAGCCTCGCGCCCGGCTACTTCTTCAGCTCCTACGCGCGGACGGGCTGGCAGGCCCACGAGGCGTCCGGCCCCTTCGTGATCGAGGTGGAGGACGGGACCGCGTGGCTGCGGCAGGACGGCGAGGACGTGAACGTCGGCAACGTGGGGCTCGGCACCTTCGAGCTCTCGGCCGAGGGCGAGGAGGCCCGGTTCGCCTCGGTCCGCGCGATCGCGGCCGACGGCAGCGTGATCGTGGCCGACGACTACTCGCACGCGCGGCCCGGACCCGTGCCCATGGGCGTGGGCGCGCTCGTCGGGGCCATCGTGGGCGTGCTGCTCCTCATCGTGGCGCAGAAGGGCGTCAACCCCGTCGAGGGCGGGCTCGCGGCGCTGCTCCTCCTCGTGCCGCCGCTGGCCGTGGGCCTCGTGCCCTCCACGACGTGGCTCGCGGCGGTCGAGCGGCTCTACCTCGCGCGCACCCCCGCCTGGGACCTCGCCACCTTCGCCCTCGCGCTCTCGTTGCTGCCGCTCCTCGCGGCGTCGGCGCTGCGCAGCGGGCTGCTGGTGCCGAACCCGGCGGCGCGCGAGGCCGGCGCCGAGTGGGCGTGGATCGCGGGCGCCGTCGCGGCCGCCGTCTTCGCGTCGCGCGACTTCCGCGGGTGGGAGTGGCTCGCGCTGGCGCCGG
>JBMOQZ010000037.1:0-34982 GCA_049322475.1 Myxococcota bacterium
TGGCCGCGGCCGTGGGCGGCGCCTCGGTCTCCCGCGCGGCCGGCGCCGCCTTCGGCGCGGCCTTCAGCTTCTCGAACTCGGCGACGAGCGCGGACACGTCCTCGCCCTTCGCCTTCCCGATGATGGCGATCGGCTGGCCGGGCGGGATCTCCTCGCCCTCCTTCGCGAGGTGCTTGAGCATCACGCCCTTGTCGAACACCTCGATGTCCATCGTCGCCTTGTCGGTCTCGACCTGGGCGATGACCGACTGGGGCTGCAGCTCGGCGCCCTCGGCGGCGACCCACTTCGAGACCACGCCGACGGTCATCGTCGGCGACGCCTGAGGCATGAGGAAGAACTCGGCCATCGTTACCTCCCCACCACGCGGCGAACGGCGTCGGCGATGCGCTCGGGCGTGATCACCACCTGCTTCTCGAGCCCCGGCGAGTACGGCATCGGCACGTCGCGGTTGGTGACGCGGAGCACGGGCGCGTCGAGCAGATCGAAGCACGTCTCCTGGATGCGCGCGGCGATCTCCGCGCCGAGGCCGGCGAACGTGAAGCCCTCCTGCACGACCACGACGCGGTGCGTCTTCGCGACCGCGCCGAAGATCGCGTCGTGGTCGAGCGGGCGGAGCGTGCGGAGGTCGAGCACCTGCGCGTCGACGCCCTCCTTCTCGAGGAGCGCCGCTGCGGCGAGGCAGTTCTGCACCTGCTTGCTCCACGTGACGAGCGTGACGTGGGTACCGTCGCGCTTCAGGTCCGCTTTGCCGAGCGGGATCAGGTACTCCTCGGCGGGGACCTCGCCCTTGAACCCGTACATGAGCTCGCTCTCGAGGAACACGACGGGGTTGTCGTCGCGGATCGCGCTCTTGAGGAGCCCGCAGGCGTCGTGGGGGGTGGACGGCGCGACGACCTTGAGCCCCGGGAAGTGGGCGTAGAGGCTCTCCACCGAGGTGGAGTGCTGCGAGCCGAGGTTCTCGGCCGCGCCGTTGGCGCCGCGGAAGACGATGGGCACGCGGTACTGGCCGGCGCTCATCTGGTAGATGCGCGCGGCGTTGTTCACCACCTGGTCGTAGGCCACGAGGCTGAAGTTCCAGGTCATGAACTCGATGATGGGGCGCATCCCCGCCATCGCGGCGCCGATGCCGAGCCCGGCGAACCCGTTCTCGCTGATCGGCGTGTCGACCACGCGCTCGGGGCCGAACTCCTCGAGCATGCCCTGGCTCACCTTGTAGGCGCCGTCGTAGTACGCGACCTCCTCGCCCATGAGGAAGACGGTGGGGTCGCGCCGCATCTCCTCGACCATCGCGCGCCGCAGGGCCTCGCGCATCTGCAGGACCGGCATCAGCTCTCCCTCGCGGGGGCGTAGGTGTACTCGTAGAGGTCCTTCGGGTCGGGCCAGGGGGACTCCTCCGCGAACTTCACGGCGTCCTCGGCCTCGGCCTCCACCTTCGCGCGCACCTCGTCCAGCTTCTCCATCGGCACGCCGAAGTGGTTGAGCAGGCGGTGCTCGGTGATGGACAGGGGGTCGCTCTTCTTCTTCTCCTCGAGCTCGCCCGGCTTGCGGTACTTGGCCGGGTCGCTCATGGAGTGCCCGCGGTAGCGGTACGTGATGATCTCGAGGATCACGGGGCCGTTGCCGGCGCGGGCGAACTCGCAGGCGGCGCCCACGCGGTCGCGCACGTGCTCGACGTCGAAGCCCTCGATCTGCTCGCGGACCATGCCGACGCCGAGCCCGCGGAGGCTCATGTCGATGAGCGCCGACTGGCGGTCCACCGAGGTGCCCATCGCGTAGTAGTTGTTCTCGCAGATGAAGACCACGGGCAGCTTGTAGAGCTGCGCGAGGCAGAGCGCCTCGAAGAACGCGCCCTGGTTGGCGGCGCCGTCGCCGAAGAAACACACGCAGACCGCGCTCGACTTCTGCTGCTTGAGGGCCCAGCCCACGCCCGTCGCCAGCGGGATGTGCCCGCCGACGATCCCGTAGCCGCCCATGAAGTGGTGCTCGGCGTCGAAGAGGTGCATCGAGCCGCCGAGGCCCTTCGTGCAGCCCGTCGCCTTCCCGAAGAGCTCGGCCATGACCGCGCGGGCGGACGTGCCCTTCGCCATCGCCTGACCGTGCTCGCGGTACGCGGCGATCCAGCGGTCCTCCGGCCTCCCCGCCGCGGCGACGCCCACGGCCACGGACTCCTGTCCGATGTAGAGGTGGCAGAACCCGAGGATCTTCCGCTGGGTGTAGGCCTTCGCGGCGAGCTCCTCGACGCGACGGATGAGCAGCATCCGATGGTAGAGGTCGAGCAGGCCGGCGGCGTCGAGCGGCGGCAGCGGGCTCGTCGCCGGCAAGGGCGGCGGCGTCGAGGGGGCGGGTCGATCCAAGCGGGCTCCCGGGTGGCGGGGGGCCTCGGCCTCTATCGCGGGTCCCCGGCGACCGGTAGCGGCCCGACCACCGGTCACGGGCGCGTTAGATCGGCCCCTTGCCGAGGATCGCTCCGTGTCCGACACCATCACCCGCGGCGTACGCGTCGAGGTCCGACCCGAGTACCTGGACCAGCAGTCCGACCCGCGGAACGGCACCTGGATGTTCGCCTACCACGTCCGCATCTCCAACCTCGGCACGGAGACGGTGCAGCTCGTGAGCCGCCACTGGATCATCACGGACGCGACCGGACGCGTGGAGGAGGTCCGGGGGCCCGGCGTCGTCGGCGAGCAACCCGTGCTCCGCCCCGGCGAGCACTTCGACTACACCAGCGGCTGCCCCCTCCCGACGCCGATGGGCACGATGCACGGCACCTACCAGATGGTGACGCAGAAGGGCGACCGCTTCGACGCGGTCATCGCGCCCTTCACGCTCGCCGAGCCCTTCGCGGTGAACTGATGGAGCGCGACGCGATCCTCGAGCGCGTCGAGGGGCTCGAGGAGATCGTGGCCGACGACCCCGACGACGTCGCCGCCCGCTTCATGCTCGGCACCGAGCTCGCGAAGATCGACGAGCACGCGCGCGCCGAGGTCCAGTTCCGCGAGGTGATCGCGCGTGACCCCGACTACACGGCCGGCTGGCGCGGGCTCGGGAAGGCGCTCGGCGCGCAGGGGCGCGTCGAGGAGGCCGTCGAGGTGCTGACGAAGGGCCTCGAGGTGGCGGCGCGCACGGGGGACCTGCAGAGCGGCCGCGAGATGGAGGTCTACCTGCGGCGCTACTCGCAGGCCGACCGCTCCTCGTAGGCCACGGTCACCAGCACCCCGAGCACCACGTCGTCCTCGGCGAGCGTCACGCTGTTGGACGCCGCGTCGTAGGTCCAGCCCGTGGCCTCCTCGCCGTCGACGTACACGGCGAGGGTCTCGGCATCGGGCGTCGCGGAGAGCCCGAACGTCGCGACCGGCTCCGCGAACGCCTCGGCGAGGGCGAGGAGGTTGTCCTCCATGTCGTCGCAGACGAGGAGGCTCGTCCCGCCCGTCGCCGCCGCCGCCTCGGGCCAGCCGGAGGTGGTCGACCACCCGCACCCCGCGGCGCGGTCCGGGGCGATGCCGTGCACGCGGACGTCGTCGGCCTCGGCCTTCAGCCCCTGGAAGAGCGTGACGTAGTGGGCGTAGCCGGCGGACGGCGCGCCGCCCTGGTCGGTGATCCCCACGAGGGCGAGGCGGGCGTTGTCGCGGAGGAGGCCCTCGTTGCAGCCCCCGGCGTCGAGCGCGTCGTCGTCCAGCGCCGCCTCGAGCACGGTGAAGCCGTGCGCCACGGGGTTCTCGGTGGACAACATGGTCTCGAGCACGTCGAGCTGCGTCCCGGAGGACATCGTGCCGTCGATCCAGTTGTCGTCGCCGGGCACACAGCCGTCGTCGTCGTTGAGCACGGCGAGGCGCCAGTCGAGCAGCGCGTCGTCCATCGCGCCGGCGAACGCCGCGCCCGCGTCGAGCAGCGCGTCGGTCTCGTCCTCCATCGAGTCGCCGGCGTAGACCGCCATCACCACGTCCACGACGCCGCCCGCGACGTTGAAGTCGTCCACCACCTCCGTCTCGGCGATGCCCTCGCCGTCGAGGAGCGCGGCGGCGCGCGGGTTCTGGGGGTCGTCCGAGGTGACGACGAGGCTGCCGGAGAAGGCCCCGAGGTACGGAGCCTGGAAGGTCGCCGTGACGAAGTGGCCGTCGCCGGGCTGGAGCGTCCAGGGCAGCGGGCCCCACGTGGCCTCGTCGACCGTGACCGTGAAGGCGCCGTCGCCGCCGTCCACGGCGATCTCCGTGATGGTGAGCGGCGAGTCGCCGTCGTTCGTCACCGTGAAGAGCACGTCGGCGACGCAGTCGCGGGAGAGGCGGCCGTAGTCCCACGCGGCGGGGTCGAGCGCGATCGCCGGCGACGCGCGGCGGCCCAGCACGGTCACGGTCGTCGTCGGATCGTCGGGGTCGTTGGAGGCGATGACCACGGTCGCGGTGGCGGCGTCGCCCGCGGCGGGATCGAAGATGACGTCGAACGTGGTGGACTCGCCGGGGGCCAGCGCGGTGGCGCCGAGCTCGCCGACGGTGAACACGCCGGTGACGTCGTCGATCACGGGCGGCTCGAGCGTGAGCTCGCCGTCGCCGACGTCGGTCACGGTCACGGTCGCGACCGCGACCTGATCGCCCACCGCCTCGAACTCGACGACCGGGTCGGAGATCTCGATGTCCGGGGTGGTCTCGGCGCCGGGCGCCGGGTCGCCGAGCGAGGGCTTCGCGGGGGCGCACGCGAGGAGGGCGATGAGCATGTCCCAGTCTACGTCGGCCTTCGCCGGGTCGCAGCGTGTTAGGCGCGGCACATGGCCGATCGCGAACCGTCGGACGAAGAAGGCGCCGAACCCCGTCGCGGCCGCCTGCGCGGGCGCATCCGCCGCATCCTCGGCGAGACCGAGGAGGGCCGTTCCATCCTCGGCGACGCGAAGGACGTGATCGGCGCGGTGCTGGAGGGCAGCGACAAGGCCAAGACCGAGGTGGTCCGGGCCGTCGCGCGCGAGGTGCGCCACTACCTCGAGGAGTCCGGGCTGAAGGAGGACCTCCACAACCTCCTGACGAACTACTCGTTCGAGGTCCACGCCAGCGTGAACCTGCGCCGGTTGTCGGAGGAGCAGAAGCGGCCGAAGGGGGCGGAGGCGACGGGGGAGGAGGAGGGGGCCTGAAAGGAAGGCTACAGGCTACAGGCTACGGCACACCCGACTTGCCTCACCGGGGCTTCCGGGGCCGAAGCCGGATCAGCACGCCCTTCTCGAGCGCGAACGTCTCGATGTCCTCGCCCGTGATGCCGTTGGCCTTGTCGAGCAGCTCGGCGAGGTCCACCGACGTGCCGTCCATGCGCTGCACGACGGCGCGGCCCTCCTTCACGGCGGCCTCGAGCTCCGCGAGCACGGCGGGCACCTGCTCCGGGGGCACGGCCGCCACGATCTCGTCGAGGCGCGCGGCGGTCTGGTCGAGGCGGGCGAGCACCGGGCGGGCCTCGTCGCTCGTGCGGCGCACGCTCGCGACGGCGGCCCGGCTCTCGGCCAAGAGCGCGGGGAGCTGCTCGCTGGCGAGCGCGGCGTTGTGAAGCGCGGTCTCGGCGTCGGCGAGCATGCGGCCCGCGCGCTCGGGGTCGGCGGTGAGGGTCTCGCCGAGCGCGCGCAGCGCGGCGGGGTCGACCGCGTCGAGCAGGGGCCCCATCCGCGTGACCACCTCGTCGATCTCGAGCTGGGGCGCGACGTCGGCGATCTCGTCGCCGTCTTCGAGCAGGGGCGCCTCCTTCGTGCGCGGGACGACCTCGAGGTACTTCTCGCCGAGCACGGACCGGGCGCGCACCCGCAGCTGCGCGTCCTTCCGCACCTGCGCGGCGGCGTCGAGGCTCACGTCCGCCACGGCGCGGTCGAAGTCGATGCGCAGGCCGTCCACGCGGCCCACCTGCACGCCGGCGATGCTGACGACGGCGCCCTCGGAGAGGCCCGCCGCGTCGGCGAGCCTGACCGTCACGTCCACCGTGTCGCGCGGCCCCGCGATGGCGCCCACCTGGAGCGCCATGAAGGCGAGCAAGCCGACCGCCACGACGACGAGGCACCCGACGCCGATCTCGTACCGTCGCGACATTCGGGCGCGGCGCTAACCGATGCGGGGGAGGGTGGCCATTTGGGGCCCCCCGGGCTCGGGCAGCACGAGGTTCCGCCCGAGGAAGCGGCGCACCATCGGGTGCTCGCTGCGCGTGACCTCCTCGGTGGTCCCGTGGGCGACGAGCTTTCCCTGGAACAACATCGCGATGTGGTCGGCGACGTTCACCGTCCCGACGATGTCGTGGGAGATGACCACGAACGTGACGTGCAGCGTCTCCTTGAGGTGCACGATGAGCTGGTCGATCGCGTCGCTCGTCATCGGGTCGAGGCCCGAGTTCGGCTCGTCGAAGAGCACGATCTCGGGCTGGGTGACGATGGCGCGGGCGAGCCCCACGCGCTTGCGCTGGCCGCCCGAGAGCGCGCTCGTGGGTCGCTCGTACAGCCCCGGGAGCTCGACCATCTCGAGCACCTCGTCCACCCGCGCGCGACGCTGCTTGGCCGTCATCTCCGGGTGGTGGCGCTGGAGCGGGAACTCGACGTTCTCGCCCGTGGAGAGCGAGTCGAAGAGCGCGCCGTCCTGGAAGAGCATGCCGAGGCGCTTGCGGACCGCGTAGATCTCGCGCTCCGGCGCGGTCGCCATGTCCACGCCGAACACGCGCACGTGGCCCTCGTCGGGGCGCAACAACCCGACGACGTGCTTCAGCAGCACGCTCTTGCCGGTGCCGGAGGGCCCGATCACCGCGGTGGTCTGCCCGCGCGGGAAGTCGAGCGACACCCGGTCGAGCACGACGAGGTCGCCGAAGCGCTTCGACACGCCCTCGAGCCGGATGGGGAAGTCATCCATAGGCCACCTGCGACACGAGGTAATTCAGGGTCACGCACGTCACGCTGGAGGCGACCACCGCGGCGTTCGTGGCCTGGCCGACCCCCTCGGGCCCGCGCGTGCTGGTGAAGCCGCAGAAGCACGAGATCATGCAGATCACCGCGCCGAACACGACCCCCTTGAGCTCGCAGTAGAGGAAGTCCACGCCGTCGATGGACGCGCGCACGAACTCGAGGAACTCGTAGCCGTTGAGCCCGAGCTGCAGCGTGGCGACCGCGTAGCTGGCGCACAGCGTCGTGAAGATCGAGATCATGGTGAGCGCGGGCATCACGGTGACGATGGCGACGAGCCGCGGCGTGACCAGCCACCAGAGCGGGTTCACCGCCATCACCTCGAGCGCGTCGATCTGTTCGCGGGTGCGCATGACCGCGATCTGCGAGGCCATCTCGGTGCCGGCCTTCGCGGCGACCATCGCGGCGGCGATGATGGGGGCGAGCTCGCGGACGCCGGCGAGCGCGACGAACATGCCGACGAGGCGCTGCCCCCCGAGCGGCGTGAACGCGTCGTAGCCCTGCAGCGCGAGGTTCGTGCCGACGAACACGCTGATGGTGAGCAACACGGGGAGCGACTGCACCCCGATGCGGTAGGCCTCCTCGATCGTGCGGCCCGGCGGCGGCGGGCGCCGCGAGGAGGCCCGCCAGAAGTCCCGGCAGAACAGGGCGAAGCGGCCGACGGCGGCGAGGAAGCTCATCCGAGGCCGAACATCGCGCTGGTGAGCAGGTAGTTCGCGGCGAAGAACGCGAGCACGCTGTGGACGACGGTGTCGTTCACGCCGCGGCCCACGCCCGCCGCGCCGCCCGACGCGTGGAACCCGTGGTAGGTCGCGACGAGCCCGATCAGGCCGCCGAACACCACCGTCTTGATGGTGCCGCCCAGAAGGTCGAAGGGCGTCGTGAGCGCCCACAGGTTCGCGAGGAACACGCCCGCCGGCTCGCCCTGGATGGCCACCGCCATGACGAAGCCGCCGGCGAGCCCCGCGACGGTCCCGAACACGTTGAGCATCGGGCAGGCGAGCACGAGCGCCGCCACGCGCGGGATCACGTGCCAGGAGAGGCTGTCGACCGCCATCACCTCGGTGGCGTCGAGCTCCTCCTTGATGCGCATCGCGCCGAGCTCGGCGGCGAAGGCGCTCCCGCCCTGGGCGGCGACCAGCGTGCTGGCGAGCACCGGGGAGAGCTCGCGCAGGACGGCGACCGAGATCAGCGAGGGGAGGAGGCGCTGGGCGCCGAACATCTCGAAGATCGAGAGCCCCTGCAGGCCGATGACCATGCCGAAGGGGAAGGTCACGGCGCACACCGGCGCCATGCAGCGGAGGGTCACGAGCCAGGTGTGCCGGAAGAAGTCCGCGACGTTCCACGGCGGCCGGACCGCGCGCGCGGCGAGCGCGGCGACGTACAGGCCGAAGCGGCCGAGGCGGGCGAGGGTCTCCAGCATGGTCGGGCGCGCGATATAGCGCGCGGCATGTTCTGGTTCCTCTTCGTCCGCGCCGCGCTCGCCGACACCATGTGGGCCGTGGAGCCCGCGCAGGGCGTGCGCTGGCCCGAGGTCGCCGCCGTCACCGTCACCCTCGCCGCCGGCGACGAGGTCGAGGTCCTCGCGCGCAGGGGCGACCTCGCGCGGGTGCGCAAGGGCACGGACTTCGGCTGGGTGGCGGCGAAGTCGCTCGGCGCCGACGCGCCGGCGGTCGTCCCGGCGGACGCCACGTTGCCCGAGGGGGAGCTCCCGCCCTTCCGCGTGGAGCCGGCGACGCCTTAGCGCCCGAGGCCGAAGAGCCCCACGGCGATGATCACGGCGATCGCGCCCTGAGCCAGCAGATCCGGGAGGAGGTGCGCCATGTCTGGGGGCACAAATGCCATCCAGGCGAGCAAACGTCCACAGGTTTCTTTCCCGGGGTGACCCCGGACGGGGCACGCGGTAAGCTGGACCCCCCGCCCGCTCCTCCCTCCCCGGCGCCCGCCCATGAGCCTCTTCTCCCGCGATGTCGTCGTCTGCGCGCTTTCGTCGGGGTCGTCGGGGAATTGCACGTACGTGGGCGACGGCCACGCGGGCGTGCTGATCGACTGCGGCGTCTCCACGAAGCAGACGCTGGCGCGGCTCGAGGAACACGGGCTCGCCGACGCGCCCGTCGACGCCGTCCTGATCACCCACGAGCACACCGACCACGTCGGCGCCGCCGGGGTGCTGTCCCGCGCGCTGGCGAAGCGGGGCCGGCCCGTGCCGTTCTTCATGACCCGCGGCACCTGCGAGGGCCTGCCCCCCGCCTGCGTGCCCGACGCCGTCGAGATCGTCGAGAGCGGGAAGAGCTTCCGCGTGCGCCACTTCACGGTCGACGCGATGCCCATCCCCCACGACACGAAGGACCCCGTCGCGTACCGGATCCGGGTGGGCGACGCCACGGTCGCCGTCGCGACCGACCTCGGCAAGCCCACCCAGTACCTCGTCCGTCAGCTCGCCGAGTGCGACGCGCTCGTGCTCGAGTTCAACCACGACGAGCGCATGCTGATGGAGGGCCCCTACCCGTGGCACCTCAAGCAGCGCATCAAGGGCAGCCACGGCCACCTCTCCAACACGCAGGCGCAGGCGCTGCTCGCGGACGCGCTGACCCCCCGGCTGCGGCACCTCCTGCTCGCGCACCTCTCGGAGGAGAACAACACGCCCGCGAAGGCGCTCGCCGCCGCGCACGCCACGCTGAAGGGCGCCGGCGCGCACGAGCACGTCGCGGTGCACGTGACGAAGCAGCGCGGGTCGATCCCGCCGGTGAGGGTCACGGCGTCCCGCTGGTGAGATAGACGCGGGGTCCCGGAGGCCCCGATGATCCCTCGCTACTCCCGCCCCGAGATGGCCGCCCTGTGGACGGCCGAGCACCGCTTCGGGATCATGCTCGAGATCGAGCTGCTCGCGTGCGAGGCGATGGAGGCCCGGGGCGAGGTCCCGGCCGGCACCGCGGCGGCCTGCCGCGCGAGGGCACGCTTCGACGTGGCCCGCGTGGACGAGCTCGAGCGCACGCTCAAGCACGACGTGATCGCGTTCCTCACCAACGTCGGCGAGCACGTCGGCGAGCCGGCGCGCCACCTGCACAAGGGCATGACCTCGAGCGACGTGCTCGACACCGCGCTCGCCGTGCAGCTCGTCGCCGCGGGCAGGCTCATCCGGCGCGAGCTCGACGCGGTGCTCGCCGTGCTGCAGCGCCGCGCGCGCGAGCACGTCGACACGATCTGCATCGGGCGCAGCCACGGCGTACACGCCGAGCCGACCACCTTCGGCTGGAAGCTCGCCATCCTCTGGGACGAGCTTCGGCGCGGCGGCGAGCGCCTCGACCACGCGATCCGCGACGTCGCCGTCGGCAAGATCAGCGGCGCGGTCGGTACGTTCGCGCACGTCCACCCCGAGGTGGAGGCCTACGCCTGCGGCAAGCTCGGGCTCTCGCCCGCGCCGGCGAGCAACCAGATCGTCCAGCGCGACCGCCACGCCTTCTACTTCACGGTGCTCGCCCTGCTCGCGACCAGCATCGAGAAGATCGCGGTCGAGATCCGGCACCTGCAGCGCACCGAGGTGCTCGAGGCGGAGGAGCCGTTCACGCCCGGCCAGAAGGGCTCGAGCGCCATGCCGCACAAGCGGAACCCGATCCTGTCGGAGAACCTCACGGGGCTCGCCCGCCTGATGCGCGGGTGGGCGCAGGCCGCGATGGAGGACGTGGCGCTCTGGCACGAGCGCGACATCTCGCACTCCAGCGTCGAGCGCGTGATCGGGCCGGACGCGACGATCACGCTCCACTTCATGCTGCACCGCCTGAAGGGGCTCCTCGATGGGCTCGTGGTCCACCCCGAGAACATGGTGCGGAACCTCGAGTCGACCGGGGGCCTGTTCTACAGCCAGCGCGTGCTGCTCGCGCTCGTGGAGGCGGGCCTGTCTCGCGAGGAAGCGTATGCCCGCGTACAGAGGAACGCGATGCGCTCGTGGGACGAGCGGCTGCCGCTGCCGCGCCTGCTCGCCGAGGATCCAGACGTCGGCGGGGTTCTCGGGGAGGCGAAGGTCGCCGAGCTGTGCGATCCCGCCTGGTACGTCCGGCATGCCCGCGAGGTCCAAACGCGCGTCTTCGGCCCCTGACCCCTTGCGGGTCCCCCAACCCGCGCGCATGGTGAGAGAGGATGCTCACCCTCGTGCTCGCGCTGGCCTGCGCCCACCGGGTCTCCTGGGAGGTCCAGCCCGCGCCCGCCTACACGCTCGCCTCGATGGAGGTGGCCGTCGTCGCGGGCGACCGCAGCTGCAAGCGCGTCGCCGACGAGCTCGCGGAGGCGCTGTCCGCGCGCGGGGTCACCGTGCGGCCGGACGCCGCGCAGCGGCTCGAGGTCCGCAAGTGCGACGAGCTTTTGCACACGAACATCGAGGTCCTGTCGATGGACTACGGCCTCGCGTACGCGCAGGGGGTGCGCACCGAGCGCCGCCGCTACACCATGCGCGGCACCGCGCACGCGGAGCTGTGGGTGGGCGACCGCACGAAGCTCCTCGGCGCCGCCGACCGCAACCTGCGCGGGCCCTGGGTCACGGAGGGCGACCTCGATCTCCCCGGCGCGCTCGCGCTCCGCGAGGGCCTCCAGCGCGACCTCGCGCGCGACCTCGCGCAGCAGGTGGCGCCCCTCCCGGAGACCATCAGCCGGCGCCTCTACCGCGACCCCGAGCCGGGCACCGCGCGTCAGCTGCACAACGAGGCGGTGGAGGCCGAGCGCGGCGGCGACCTCGACCGCGCCGTCGCCCTCGCCCGCGAGGCCTACGCGGCGGACCCGTCGATGACGTCCCTGCGCTACCTCGAGGAGCTCAAGGCCCACGCCGAGGCGGTGGGGTACGCGTTGAAGGAACCGTAGGGCGCGGATACCCGCGCGCATGCGCGTCCTCGCCCTCTCCGGCTCCCTCCGCGAACCCTCCAACACCCGCCGCGCGCTCGCCGTCTCGCTCGACGCCGCCGCGCGCGCCGGCGCCGAGACGGGCTGGCTGTCGCTCGACGGCCTCCCGTTCGTCGACGGGCGCCCCTACGATCAGTACGACGGGCGCGTCGCAACGTTCCGCAAGGAGCTCCTCGCCGCGGACGCCCTGCTCGTCGGCTCGCCGGAGTACCACGGGAGCTTCTCGGGCGTGCTCAAGAACGCGCTCGACCTCGTGGAGCCCGACGAGCTGCGCGGCAAGCTCGTGGGCCTCGTCGCCACCGCCCGGGGCGACGCCGGCGCGATGAACACGCTGAACCACCTCCGGCAGGTCGCGCGGTGGGTCGGCGCGTGGGTGCTGCCCGCGCAGGTCAGCGTGCCGCGCGCGCAGGAGGCCTTCGCGCCGGACGGGCGCGTCGTCCGCGAGGGGCTCGCCGGCGAGCTCGAGCAGCTCGGCGCCGAGCTCGTGCGCTACGGGAAGCTGCTCGCGATGGGGACGGGGACGCCGTGAGGAAATCGCGGGAACCGTGACGGCCGCGTGTGGTCCGAGGGGCGCATGATCGCGCTCCTGTTCGCGTGTGCCTCGCCCGAGCCCGAGGCCGTGCCGCCCCCCGTCGCGCCGCCTCCCGAGGAGCCCGCGGCGCCCGCGCCGGTCGACGTGCCCGCTCCCGTCGAGCCCGCGGCGCCCGTCGAGCCCGTGGCGCCCGTCGAGCCCGCGGCGCCCGTGCCCACGAAGCCCGCGGCGTCCGGGAAGGAGATCCTCCTGCGGTCGCTGACCGGCTGCGAGACCGGCGACTGCGGGGATCCGCTCGAGGGGATCTCGGGCGTCGGCCGTCCCGCCGCGCCGGCCCGCGAGCTCCCGCGCGTGACGGAGGCGCTGCCCGAGGGCACCGACGCCACCGTCGCCGCCGTCGTGAAGAAGTCCCGCGCGCGCTTCCGGTATTGCTACGAGAGGGTGCTCCACGCCGAGGAGGTCGCCGGCGAGGTCGAGGTCGCCTGGGTCATCGAGGCGGGCAAGGTCACGCGCGTCGAGCTCTCGCGGAACACCACGAACGAGGCGCTGGGCGACTGCGTGAAGAGCCAGGCGCGGGCGATGCGCTTCGCGCCCGAGTACACGGGCACGGCCTCGGCGACGTGGACGTTCGCGCTGCCGGCGTGATTACCCGCCGAACTCCACGCCGACCGCCCGCGCGACGCGCACGAGGTCGCCGTCGGGGTCGACCGTGCGGTTGACGTCGGCGGCGAGCAGCGGGACACCGTCGACGACGCCGTCCTTGATGCGGACGAGCTCGCCCCAGCGACCCTGGGCGACGAGGTCGACCGCGCCCACGCCGAAGCGCGTGGCGAGCATGCGATCGTAGGCGACGGGGCTGCCGCCGCGCTGGAGGTGCCCGAGCACGGTGATGCGGGTCTCCACCTTCGGGAGGACCTTCGCGATCGCGTCGGCGACGGCCTGCGCCGCGCGCCCCGGCACGATCTTCCCGCCCGGGGGCTCGCCGAGGGGCTTGGCGCCCTCGGCGACCACGATGAGCGAGAACGCGCTGCCCTTGGCCTGACGCTCCTCCAGCTTGGCGGCGAGCCGCTCGGCGCGCCACGGGATCTCCGGGAGCACGATGCAGTCGGCCCCGCCGGAGACGCCCGCGTGCAGCGCGATCCAGCCGGCGTCGCGGCCCATGACCTCGAGCACGAGCACGCGGTCGTGAGACTCGGCGGTGGTGTGCAGGCGGTCGAGCGCGTCCGTGGCGCAGTCGACCGCGGACTGGAAGCCGAACGTCACGTCGGTGGCGCCGAGGTCGTTGTCGATCGTCTTCGGCACGCCGACCACCTTGATACCGTGGACCTCCATGAGCTTGCGGGAGATCCGCATCGTGCCGTCGCCGCCGACGACGATGACGCCCTCGACGCCCACCTCGACGAGGGCGTCGCGGAGCTCGCGCGAGCGGTCGGCGTCGTGCCCCCGGCCGTCGGGGAAGGCGAAGGGATCGCCGTGGTTGGTGGTGCCGAGGATGGTGCCGCCGCGCCCGAGGATGCCCTTGCAGGAGATCGGCGTGAGCTCCCGGACGCGGAACGGCCGCTCGAGCAGCCCGTTGAAGGAGTCCTCGACGCCCACGATGCGCCAGCCGAGCCGGCCCGCGCCGTACTTCACGACCGCCCGGATGACCGCGTTGAGGCCCGGGGCGTCGCCGCCGCCGGTCAGGATCGCCACGCTCTTCGACATGGGGCCGGCCCTATCGTGACGATCGTGCGGGTGTCATGGGCGCGCGTGGAGCCGGCACGCGGCGAGTACGACGACGCCGCGCTCGCGGAGGCGCGCGACGCGCTGCGGCTCGTGCGGAAGGCGGGGGGCGAGCCGGTGGTCGTGCTCCACGACGGGGCGTTGCCGGACTGGCAGATCGCGCGCGGCGGCTGGCTCGACCCCGACGCGCTCGCCGCGTGGGGCTGCTACGCCGACCGCGCGGGCAGCGAGCTCGCGCCCCAGGCGTCGGTCTGGATGGCGCTCTGGACGCCGCTGGAGGAGGCCGGCTGGTACGACCGCGACGCCCGTCGGGTCGCCCGCGTGTTGCTGGACGCCGCGGCCTCCGCGTACATCCACCTGCGCCGCGGGCCCGGCCACGGCGGCAAGCCCGCGCGCGTGGGGATCGCCGAGCGGTGGGGGCAGGGGCGGATCGCCGACGGCCTCCGCGATTCGTTCGTGCGCGCGCTCGCGACGGGGCGGGTGGGGCCGCCGTTCGCGGTGTTCGGGGAGCTGTCGAACGGGACGGCGGCGATCGACGTGGTGGGGAGGATCGGGGGGTCAGAACTGGAAATAGATGAAGTCCGTCGCTGACATCCGCACGAACACGAACATCCCCAGCGCGAACGCCGCCCACGCCGTGGTCTGGACCGGCAGGTACCAGTCGCTCTTCTCGATGCGCGGCAGCACCCAGCGCAACGCGACGTGGGCGAGCACCAGCGGCGTGGCGGCGAAGGCGGTGATCGCCAGCATGACCGCGGTGGTGATCCACTGCTCCTGCGTGGACGCGAACGGGTCGCGCGACAGCGTGGCGGCGATGCGCGCCAGCGAGGTCTCGCGGAAGAGGTACCAGCCGAAGACGGTGAAGCCGAACATGAGCGCGACCGCCGCGTAGTGGCCCCCGGGCAATTCCCGGAGCGCCTTCGGCAGCCGGGGCTGGACCTCGCGGTAGGCCACGGTGATCACGCCGTGGTACGCGCCCCAGAGCACGAAGTTCCACGCGGCGCCGTGCCACAGCCCGGAGATGAGCATGGCGCCGAGCGTCGCCAGCGTGGTGCGCAGCCGCGTCCCGCGCGAGCCGCCGAACGTGAAGTACACGTAGTCGCGGATCCAGGTCGAGAAGCTGATGTGCCAGCGCCTCCAGAAGTCGGACGGGCTCGTCGCGACGTAGGGGCTCCGGAAGTTCTCCATCAGCTCCCAGCCGAGCATGCGCGCCACGCCGCGCGCGATGTCGGTGTAGCCGCTGAAGTCGGCGAGGATCTGCACCGTGAAGCCGAGCGTGCCCGCGACGATCATCGGGGTGGACGGCTCGGCGACGGAGAAGATCTTGTCGACGTACGGCGAGACCGTGTCGGCCACGCAGATCTTCTTGAACGCGCCCCACATCGCGAGCGCGAAGCCGCTCCGCACCATCTGGAGGTCGAACTTGCGCTCGCTCTCCGCCTGCTGCAGGAGGTTGGACGCCCGCTGGACCGGCCCGGCGACGAGGTGGGCGAAGAAGCTGACGGCGAGCAGGTACTCGCCGAGGTTCTTCCGCGGCTTCAGCTCGCCGCGGTAGACGTCGATGGAGTACGCCATCGACTGGAACGTGTAGAAGCTGATGCCCGCCGGCAGCAGGATCCCCAGCGGCGCCATCGAGTGCTGCACGCCGAGGAGGTCGAGCGCGGCGGCGACGTTCTCGACGAAGAAGTCGCAGTACTTGTAGTAGCCGAGCAACGCGAGGTTCGCGCCGAGGCTCACCCCGAGCGTGAGCTTCCGGTGCTTCGGCCACCTCTCGATGGCGAGGCCCGCGCCGAAGTCGAGCAGCGCGGCCGTGTACATGAGCACGAGCCAGAACGGGTGCACCCAGCCGTAGAAGATCGCGCTGGCGACCGTGAGCAACACGTTCTGCCAGCGCCGGTTGGGGACGCCCCAGTAGAGCGCGAACAGGATCGCGAAGAACGCGAGAAACTCGGTCTGGACGAAGGTCACGAAGGGCCTGCTATCCGTTCGTTCCGTGCGCCGTCAGCGGATCACGGGCTAGAGGAGCGTCGCGTGAGGCTCCTGCCCGCCATCGTCGCCGCGGTCGCGCCCGTCCTGCTCGTCGCGGGCGTGCTCGGCGCGCTCTCCGTCGCGCGCCCGGGCGAGGGCGGGCTCGCCGCGAGCGAGCTGGACGCGCGCATCGCCGACGGCGCCGACGTCGTGCTGCTCGGCAACTCGAAGGTCGGGACCGACCTCGACGAGAAAGCCGTCGCCGCCGCCACCGGCGACCCGGGCGCGCGCGTCGTGAAGATGAACGTGAACGGCACCGGCGCGCCCGTCTGGTACGCGATCCTGAAGAACCGCGTCTACGGCAGGGGCGCCCAGCCGAAGGTGGTGGTCGTGTACGCCACCCTGCGGTCGATGGTGCAGGTCGACGTCCCCGCGGGCGCCGAGCGCGCGATGCTCGACAAGGAGCTCGGGACGCGCGACCCGGTGATCGATCGCAAGGTCTTCGGCGTGGAGCACGCCAACGAGGAGTGGGAGCGCGTGCTCGCGCACCGCACGGCGCTCCGCCACGGCATCACCGACACGATCCGCGACGCCGTCGTCGGCGCCCTGTTCGCGCCGCCGGAGGGAGGGGCGTTGCTCGCGCGCGGCCGCGCCGTCTCCGAGCCCGCCCTCGGGAAGGTGCTCGGCACCGACGCGCTCACCGACACGCGCCGCGCGAGCGCGCTGCCCATCGTGGAGATCGAGAAGCCCGCGCGCGCCGACACGAAGCTCGACGCGGAGGACACGCTCCTGCCCGACCTCGTCGCGCTCGCGAAGGAGAACGGCGCGGAGATCGTGTTCCTGCGCGCGCCGCTGGCCTCGCACCGGAGGGAGTACGACGCCGTGGAGCCCGAGCTCGAGCGCAAGGTGGTCGAGGCCCTCGGGGCCGCCGGCGCGGCGTACGTGGACCTGCGGCCCCTCGGCCCGGCGGACGTCGCCTACCGCGACGGCGTCCACATGACGAAGTCGGGCCGCACCCGCTTCGTCCCCGCGGCGATCGCCGAGCTCAAGCGCGTGGGGCTCGGCGGCGACGGCCCGTTCGAGCCCGCGCGCTGGGTCGAGCCGCGCCCGCGCCCGGCGGTGACCCGCGTGGGCGATGGCCCCGTCCTGCCCCCGTTCGAGCCGGTCCGCGGGCGGCTCCCGTGCGATTGGCAGGCGCTCGCGCCCACGATCGCGGATCTGTCCGACACCGCGCTGAAGGAGCGCGGGTTCGGCGAGGTCTCGCCGTTCGTCGTGCTCGAGGGCGGCACGCCGCTCCCGTCGCACGCGGCGCCCGAGGAGATCACGGGCCCGTGCGCCGGGAAGGCGTCGCACTGGCGCAACGTCGTGAAGTTCACGCCCACGAGCGAAGGCGTGACGGGTCCGTTCGCGCTCGGCCTCGATCCGGCGGTGCCGACGGTCGGGCGGCAGTACGAGGAGGCGTGGTGGGTCTACCCGGGCACCTCCGTGCGCTTCGACTTCCCCGCGGGGGCGGTCGCCGGCGACCGCAACGTGCTCCTGCGCGCGGTCGACGTCGTCGCCGGGGCGGGCTCGCCGACGATCGCGGTCGGCGGGGGCGCGCCGGTGGGGCTCGAGCGCGTGGGCGTCGGGCTGGAGGCGCTCGTCCACGCGGCGGCCACGGGCGAGGCCTGGTCGGTGGACGTCGCGTCGCCGGCCGACGGCCCCTGGCTGCTCGTGCGCGGGCTCGCCGTCGGCAGCGACGACGACCCCTGGCACGTCGTCGGGGGCCCCCGCGAAGACGCCGTCGTCGACCTGCTCGCCGGCGAGCTCACCTGGGGGGAGGCGCCGCACCGGCTCTTCGGGCCCATCCCGAAGCCGCAGGAGGCGGCGTGGCGCCCGGGCTCGTGGTTCTTCGAGGTCGAGGACTGGGGCGTGCCGTTCACCGAGGAGGTGCACGAGCGCGCGGGCGCGGGCTGCTCGCCGCTTCGCCTCAAGATCGACGACGTGCCCGCGGAGACGATCGTGGACGAGGCGCGCAAGCTCCCGCTCGCGACGGCCGTTCACTCGAAGGAGCGCCTGATCGTGCGGTCGGCGGACGACGCCCGCCCCATCGACGGGAGCCGGACGTTCAGCCTCTACCTCGACCCGCAGCGGCGCTGCGTGGGGGCGACGCGCTGGCTCTACCCGAAGGACGCGCTCGCCGTGACGCTGAAGGACGGCTCGCTCGGGCCGCTTCGGCGCGCGGCCGACAGCCTGCAGATCTCGGGGGCGTCCTTCTACGGCGCCGACGGCGACGCGGTCGACGTCGAGGTGCGCGCCGGCGGCGAGGTGGTGGCCGTCGCGACCCTGCCGCTCGCCGGCTTCGACAAGGGCATCGTGACCGTCCCGCTCGCGAAGCCTGTACCGCGCGACGCGACCGGCGTGTCCGTGTCGCTGCGATCGCGCTCGGAGGCGGGCTACCTGCTGATCACCGCGGCGACCCTGACGGAGGTGCCGCCGGCGTTGTTCGCGTCGCTCTAACGAACCACGAGCACCGGCCTCCCCGCGTCGCGCAGCACGCGCTCGCTCACCGAGCCCATCACCACGCGCTCGACCGCGCCGAGCCCGCGGGCGCCGACGACGATCAGGTCCGCTCCTTCCTTGCGGGCCTCTTCGCAGATGGCCTGCGCGTAGTTCGTCGCCAGCGCGACGCGCGCGGCCGCCTTGTCGCCGAGCTCGCCCTCGATCTCGTCCATGGTCTTCCGCGCGAGCGCGATGTGCTCGCCGTCCGGGTGCGCGCGCGTGATCGACCACACGTCGAAGGGCGGCACGGCCACGGCGGAGGGGGGCGTGATCACGATGAGCATCGTGAGCCGCGCGCCGGTCTGCCGCGCGAGGTCGCTCGCGAAGCGGGCCGCGCGCGTCGACGTCTCGGAGCCGTCCAGCGCGACGAGGATGTGGGTGACCATGCCCCACCCTATTCACTTCGCGTGGATCTGCTCCTCGCGGCGGATGCCCGCGAAGTCCTTGATGTGGCCCCAGATCGCGGTGACGCCGCGGCGCATGTAGTCGAGGTCGTCGAGCGAATTGAGGTTGCGGAGCTGGTGCGCGAGGAACTTCGGGTGGAGGTAGAGCTTGTAGAACTCGCCCGCCATCCGCACTACCTCCTCCTGGTCCATGTCGGTCAGCACGCACGCCGGCTCGGTCATGTCGAACCGCTCGTAGTCGCGGGCGTCGAAGCGGATCCAGCCGTTCTCCTCGCAGAGCTTGAAGAGCGGCGTGCCCGGGTAGGGCATCACCACCGTGGCCTGGAGGTGGTGCGCGTAGCCGTTGTGCATCAGGTACTTCGCGAGGCGGAGCGTCTCGTACGCGTCCTCCTTCGTCTCCCAGGGGTAGCCCACCATCATCGTGAGGTGCGGCTGCAGGCCCGCGGCGCTCGCCATCTTGCAGCCCTCGACGATCTGCTCGCGCGTGAGCGACTTGTCGAGGATGTCGATCGTGCGCTCGCTCGCGCTCTCGATGCCGAGGATGAGCTTGCGGAAGCCCGCCTTCTTCATGAGGTGGACGTTCTTCTCGGTGAAGTAGTCGAAGCGGAAGTTGCAGTCGAAGACGACCTTCTCGTTGATCTTCCGGTCGATCATCTCGTTGCAGAGACGGATGAGCCAGTTGCCCGTCGGGAGCGCGCCGGTGTCGTCGAAGATGTTCTTCGCGCCGTGCTTCGAGATGAGCATCTCCATCTCGGTCGCGAGGCGCTCGGGCGAGACGGTGCGGAAGGTCGGGTAGGTGACGGTCCAGCTGCAGAACGTGCACCGGCCGTAGGGGCAGTCGCGACCGGCCATCGTCCAGAGGAACGGCAGGCGGTACTTCCACTTCTCGAAGTAGAGGTGCGCGTTCGTGAGGTCGCGGTCCCAGAAGGGGAGCTCCTCGAGGTTGCCCTCCTTCGTGTACGGGCCGCTGTTCTTGACCGTCCCGCCTTCCTTCCACCAGATCCCGCCGCCGGGCTTCGTGCCCTTCGAGATCCAGTCGACGAGGGACTGCAGCGAGAAGTCGTAGTCGCCGCCGGCGATGCAGTAGTCGGTCTCGCTCTCTTCCAGCGTCTCGGCGGGGTTGCCGGCGATGTGGTCGCCGAAGAGCACGCACTGCGTGCCGGGGACGAGCTTCTTGAGCTTCGCGACGATGTCCCAGTGGCGCTTCACCACCGGCGACTTCGTCTCCATCGCGACGAGCTCGGGGCGGAAGTCGGTGACGATGCGCTCGAACGTCGACCAGCTCTTCCGCTCGGCGATGCAGTCGACCCACCGGACCTCGTGCCCGTTGGACTGCAGCAGGGTCGCCGCGGACGCAGGGATACACGGGTAGAGGTAACTCGGCTCGTGGAACCACTGGAACTGGCGGTTCTGGGTCAGCATCGGCGAGCCCTTCGGAGACTCGATGGGCGGGTAGCAGACCAGGACACGCATGAGGGCGAACCTTGCCCGCCGGAGGGGTCGCCGTCAACGTGAATAGGCGGCCCCGGTGGGGCGTTGTACGGGTCATGGACGCACTCCCCTTCGCCACCGCCTGCGCTCTCGGCCTCGTCCTCTCCGTCGCGACCGGCCTCCGGGCCTTCCTCGCGCCGTTTTCGCTCGCGACGCTCCAGTTCGTCGGCTGGGTCGATGGCGTGGCTCGGCTCGCCCGCGGCCGTGGTCGTGTTCGGGAGCGCGATCGTCTTCGAGCTCGCCGCTGACAAGGTCCCCGCGCTCGACCACGCGATGGACGTGCTGCACGTGTTCTTCAAGCCCGCCGCGGGCACGCTCGTGGCGATGGCGTTCATGGAGGGGGTCGATCCGCTCGTCGGCGCGGTCGCGGCCGTCGCCACCGGCGGCGTCGTCGCCGGCGCCACGCACCTCACGAAGGCCACGGTTCGGCTGGGCTCCACCTGCACGAGCGGCGGCACCTGCAACCCGCTCGTCTCCGTCGCGGAGGACGTCGTCGCGATCGCGCTCGGAGGGCTGGCGGCCTGGGGCGTGGCCGCGCTGTAGCGGTTAGCTGGCCGCCCGTGCACGACCGCGTCCACGGAATCGGCTTCTCCTACGACTGCCGCATCGGCTTCCACGAGTACGAGCGGCACATCCGCCAGCGCGTCGTGCTCGACTGGGAGGCGGAGACCGACTGGGCCGCCTCGGCGAAGGCCGACCGCCCGAAGGGCATCGTCGACTACTACGAGGCCAACCTCGCGATCGGCCGGCTGGTCGAGGCGAGGGAGTGGCGGCTCATCGAGGCGCTCGCCGAGGACGTCGCCGCGCTGCTGCTGACCCAGTTCCCGGCGATCCGGCGCGTGCGCGTGAAGGTGACGAAGGCGCCGTTCGACATGCCCAACGTGGGGGCGGTCGCGGTGGAGTGCTGGCGCGATCGGCCATAAGCGGCGGCGCATGTACGTCTTCACCAACACGGCGGCGAGCGCCGACGGCAAGATCGGCAGCGCCGCGTTCGACCACGTCGCCATCGGCACGCCCACCGACCGCAAGTACATGAGCGTGCTGCGCGCGCGCGCCGACGCGGTGCTGGTCGGGGGCCGCACCTTCCGCAACTGGCCCCTGCCGCTCGTCCCCGACGCGCGACACCTCGCGGAGCTCGCCACGAGCGGGTTCCCGGACACGGACCACCCGCCGATCGAAGGGCGGACGTGGTGGAACGTGGTGGTGACCCGCACGGGCGACGTCCCGCCGTACAAGCGCGCCGACCCGCGCGCGAGGCTCCTCGTCCTGACCGAGCGCGCGGTGGAGGTCGACGGCGAGGTCGAGGTCGCCCCGGCGATCACCGTCCCGTGGATCCTCGAGCGCCTGCGCGCGCGCGGCGTCGAGGGGCTGCTGATCGAGGCGGGCGGCGACCTCCTGTTCCAGTTCGTGGAGGCCGGCGTGGTGGACGACGTGTTCCTGACGATCTGCCCGCTGCTGCTGGGCGGCCGCGGCGCGCCGACGCCGCTCGACGGGCCCGGCTTCCGGTCGGCGGACGCGCGGCGTCTGCGGCTCTTGCACGCACACCGCGTGGGGGACGAGCTGTACTGCCGCTACACTCTCCGGTCATGACGCCGGCCGACGTCCCCCCGATCGAGCACCACCTCGGCGTCGGCTGGCACGCGTTCCAGTACCCGCTGCTGTACGAGGGCATGCCGGTGCGGCACGCGCTCGCGATCGACTACGGGATGCGCTTCCGCGTGGGGCTGGAGGCCGGGCTCTCCGCGCGCTTCGTGTTCCCCGCGCCGGCCGAGCCCTCGCTCGCCTACGAGGGCGACGTCCACGTCGACGCCGTCGCCCGGATCGGCCGCTGGCGCCCGGCGGCGGGGCTCGCGCTCGGCGCCTCCACGCGGGCGACCTCCGAGGTGCTGGAGAAGGAGCGCCCGCCCGGCTCGTACTTCGCGGACCTCGGGACGCCGGAGCCGCTCTGGCTCGACTTCACCGCCACCCCCGCGCGCTTCGCCTTCGGCGACTACGAGCTCGGCGTGGCCCGCGTGGGCGTCGGGGTGTCGATGCTGAACGTCGGGCGGGCCGGGCGCTGGGCGATCGACTTCCTCTCCGTGAACCGGACGTTCTGATGCTGCTGCTCCTCGCCTGCACCTCCACCGCGACGTTCTCCTCCGCCCAGCGCGAGGCCGCCGTCGCGGCCGCCGAGGAGGTGGACCGCGCGCGGCTCATGGCCCACGTCGTGGCGATGGTCGCGCTGCGCGATGGCGAGGAGCCGTACTACCCGCCCGAGGCCCGGTACGAGGGCATGCCCCACACCCACGTGGGCACCGCCGAGTACGTCGCCGACGCGCTCGCGGAGGCGGGGCTCACGCCCGTGGTGGAGACGAGCGGCGAGGGCGAGCGCGACGTGCGGTCGGTCGTCGCCGACATCCCGGGCGGGTCCCACGGCGACGAGATCGTGCTCGTGTCGGCCCACCACGACGCCTGGTTCTTCGGCGCCGACGACAACGCCACCGGCGTCGCCGTCATCCTCGAGGTCGCGCGCGCGCTCGCCGACGCCGCGCCGGACCGCACGGTCCGCATCGCGAGCTTCGACCGCGAGGAGGAGGGGCTGGTCGGGGCCGCGGAGTACGCGCGCCAGCACCCGGACGAGGCCTGGCACCGCGTCGTGAACCTCGACAGCGTGGGCTACACCGACGCCACGCCGGGGAGCCAGCAGTCCCTCCTCGGCCTCGACGCGCCGGACACGGGCGACTTCCTCGCGGTCATCGCGCCGTCGTTCGCGCAGGAGGACCTGCTCGCGTCGCTCGCGCTCGCCGAGGAGCTCGAGGGGCCGAAGTACGCGGGGGTGGTCGCCAACGGCGACTCGCACGGCGCGCTGCTCTCGGACCTGCTCCGCAGCGACCACGCGCCCTTCTGGGAGATGGGGGTGCCCGGCGTGTTCCTGACCGACACCACCGAGTTCCGCAACCCGCGCTACCACACGGAGGAGGACACGGTCGACACGCTCGACGCCGACTTCCTCGGCGAGGTCGGGGCCTTCACCGCGGGGCTCGTCGCCGCGTTCGCCGAGGCGGGCTGATGGACGTCGACGTCGGCTGGGGGACGGGGCTCGACGCGCGGCTCGGCAAGGGCGCGGTGTTCCTCGGGTTCGGCGGCGGGCCGCGCGTGGGGGTGGAGGTCGCCGAGCACGTCGACGTGCACGCGGAGGTGCGCTGGCTCACGCTCGCGGGCTCCACCTGGCTCGGGCGGGCCGGCGCCGGCGTGCACCTCGAGCGCGGCGCGTGGCAGCCGGGCGCCGGAGTGGACGCCGCGGTGTTCTGGGGGGCGTCCCTGCGGGCGGTCACGGCCGAGAACCCGAACCTCGTGGCCGACGTCGCGCCCGTGCTGCAGCTCCGCCTCGAGCCCCTGCGGTTCGCGGGCGAGCGCTGGTCCGCCGGTGCCCTGCGGCTGGCGATCGGATCGGGGTGGGACCGCGGCGGGCCGGCGTTGTCCCTCGGCCTCACGCTCGCGGACGTGACGATCCGGTTCTAGCGGATCTCGTCCACGTCGAACCAGCACGCCAGCGCCTGGTACGACCGCCCCATCAGCACGCGCTGGCCCCCGCCGTCGAGGCGGAAGACCGTCGCGTGCAGGTCCTCCTCGGCGATGGGGAGCTCGCCGTCGACGCCGCCGTCCTCGCCGACGTGCACGAGCGAGCGCCCGTCCTCCGCGAGCGCCACCCACTCGCCGTCCTCGCCCTTCCAGGGCCCGACGAGCCGCGCCACCGGCAGGTCGAGGTCCGCGCGGCGGCCGAGGTCGGCGAGGTCGAACGCGTAGGGCCCGAGCCACGCGCGCCCGCGCTCTCCGAAGACGCGCAACAGATCCATGCGGTCGCCGTCGGCGACGGGCAGGAACGCGGTCGCGACGACGCCCGCGTCCGGGTCGACGCGCACCACGCGCCCGTCGTTGCTCCGGGAGACGTACGCGTCGCCCGTGGTCTCGTCCCAGCGCACCAGCAGCTCGCCGATCTCGTCGGCGTCGGCGATCGCGGGGCCGCCGAGGTCCCAGCGGTTCACGACGCCCTCGCCCGGCGAGACCTCGAAGAGCGCGTCGGCGTGGCTCTCCGCGGCGAACAGCGTCCCGCGCGTCGCGTGCCACGTCACGCTCCCGAACGTGAGCAGCGGGTTCGGGCCCACGTCGAGCGGGTGGGACTCCTCGACGGCGAGCGTCTCGCGATCGAGCCCGACGAGCACGCCGTCCGTCTGCGACAGCACCCACAGCCGCTCGCCGGCCACCACGGGCGAGTACGGCCAGCGCACGGCCTCGCTCCACGCCGTCACGGTCGCGCTGTCCACGCGCGCGATCGTGTCGGAGAGCCGGCCCGTCAGGTACAGCGTGCCCGGGTCGTCCGGGTCGAGCGTGACGCCGTCCACGAACGTGCCGGCGCGCGTCGCGAACACGCGCTCGCCCGTGGTCGGGTCGAAGGCGAGCACCTCGCTCGTGCCCTCGCTGTTCGCCCACAGGAGCCCGGTGACGGGGTCGATCGCGCCGTACCCGGTGTTCTTGCCCGTCGCGAACAGCGTCGTGACGCCGTCGTCCACGAAACGCGCGACGCCCAGGTTCGGGTCGTCGTCACCGATGCGATCGAGCACGAGGGCGCCGCTCCCCCAGGGGATCACGTCCTTGTTCTCGTTGCCGACCTCCCACGCTTCGCCGTCGCAGAAGCCGACGTGGTGGTCGTCGGCGACCACCACCCGCCCGTCGGCGAGCACGGCGCCGCGCTGCGTGTCGGGGAAGGGGAGGGCGCAGCGGTCGATCTCGGCGAGCCCCTCGTCGAGCAGGATCCCGTCCTCCGCGAGCGCGATCACGCCGTCGGGGTGCGCGACGAGCCCGGTGGCGTCGATCTCGCGGGAGGCCACGGGCTCGCCCGCGCCGTCGAGCCGCGCCAGCGTGCGCGCCCCGCCCACGCGCCCGAGCACGAACACGCCGTCGCCGTACGGCACGAGCGCGTCCACCCCCGAAAACGTCGTGAGGTCCGTGCGCTCGCCGGCGACCACGTCGTAGCGGACCAGCGCCGGGTGCGAGCCGCTGCCGACGAAGGCGACCCCCGCGGCGTCGAGGACGACGTCCGGCGTCGCGAGCGGGCGGTCGGCGAGCGGGAGGGTCCGGATCTCCTCGCCCGTGTCGAGGTCGAAGGCGGCGATCGACTTCGACGCGAGCCCCGTCGCCCACGCCGTGCGCGTGTCCGGGTCGACCGCGATCTCGAAGGGCTGCACGAGGTTCCCGAAGGTCTCCTCGCGGAGGTCGGCGCACTCGTCCAGCGGGGGCGCGCAGGCGAGTGTCAGAAGGAGCGCCACGCCCCCGCCGCGTCCGCGGGCTGGCCCACCGAGCGCAGGGCCGCCGCGATCTCGTCCCAGCGCGCCTGCGTCATCGCGCCGACCCCTTCCTTGCCCGTCACGTAGGGCTCCTGCCGCTTCACGACGCAGTCCATCTGCGCGGCCGGCATGTTCGGGTTCAGGCGCGCGATCTCGGCGTTCGCGCGGCTGGGGTCCTTCAGGTACGCCTGCCAGCCGGCGAGCGAGGCGGCGTGGAAACGCGCGACCCAGTCGAGCGACACGTCGGCCTCGCGCACCACCGCGAGCGACGCGTACGGGTTCCAACCCGCGTCGCGACCGGGGAGGAACGTGACGGCGAGGCCCTGCCCCTCGGCCACGCAGGGCTCGCTCGTGACGTAGGCCTGCTGCACGAGCAGCGGGTCCGCCGCGAAGGCGCCGAGCGAGCCGGTGGTGGGCACGAGCTCGATCTTCCCCTCCCAGCCGTACTTCGTCCACAGGAACTGCTGGAAGGGCGAGCCCGCCTCGATGGCGACGCGGCCGGTGACGTCCTCGAAGCGCGTCAGCCCGCGCGACGTGTGGCTCAAGAGCCCCACGGGCGAGTCCTGGAAACCCGGCAGGATCGCGACCGCCCGGAGCCCCTTCGCGCGCCGGACGAGCAGGTCGTCGGCGCCGCTGATCGCGACGTCCGCCCGCCCCGCGTCGAGCATCTCGAGCACGGGCACGCCGGGCCCGCCGGGGAGGATCTCGACCTCGAGCCCGCCCCGCGCGTACGTCCCCGCGAGCTGCGCCTCGTAGAAGCCGCCGAACTCCGGCTCCGGGTACCAGTTCAGCGCGACCCGCAGGCGGACGGCCGGCACCTCGGCGGGCTCGGCGGGGGGCTCGGCGCAGGCGAGCAGCAGCGACAGCATTCAGCTTCCATACCACCGGCCGATCGCCCGGCGCTCGGCCGCGCGCAGCGCCGCGTGCAGCGCGAGCGCGAGCCCCGCCGCGCACGCGATCGCCGCGAAGCACAGGTCCGATCGCGCCGAGCGCGCGCTGTAGACCACGAGGTAGCCGAGCGTGCGAGGGAACCCGTTGGAGCCCACGAATTCGCCGACGATCGCCCCGATGACGGCGAGCCCCGCGGCGCTCCGCAGCCCGGAGAAGAGCGCGGGCAACGCCGCCGGGAGGCGCAACAGCCGCAGCTCGTCGAGCCGGGAGGCTCCGTAGAGCCGCAGCAGGTCCACCCACTCGGGCAGCGGCGCGGCGAGCCCGGTCGTCGCCGCGGAGTACACGGGGTAGAAGGCGGCGATCACCGCGGTCGACAGCGCCACGGGCACGCCGTAGCCGAGCCAGATGACGAGCAGCGGAGCGATCGCGACGATCGGCACCACTTGCAGCGCCACCGTGTACGGCACGAGCGCGGCGCGCACGGTGACGCTCCACCACGATCCCACGGCGAGCCCGAGCCCCACGAGCGAGGCGAGGGCGAGCCCGCCGACGGCGGCGACGCCGGTCCACAGGGTCGCCTCGGCGAGCTGCGCGCGCTCCGTCGCGAGCGCGGCGACGACGGCGAGGGGCGAGGCGAGCAGGAGCGGGCCGGCCCGCCACGCGATCAGCGTCCAGGCGAGCAGGCCGGCGGCGACGGCGAGGGCGCTCTTCACGCGTAGACCGCGGTGAGCGCGTCCAGCGTCCCCGGCATCACCGCGAGGTCCGCGCGCACCTGCAGCGGCGGGCCGTCCACCGCGACCACGCGCTCGCAGAGGCGCACCGCGTCCTCCAGCTCGTGCGTCACCATCAGCACGGTCCACCCGTGCTCGCGCTGGAGGGCCACGAGCTCGCGCTGCACGGCCGCGCGCGTGGTGCCGTCGAGCCCGGTGAACGCCTCGTCGAGGAACACGATCTCGGGCCGCGCCACCAGCGCCCGCGCGAGCGAGGCGCGCATGCGCTGACCGCCGGAGAGCACGCGCGGGAGCTTGTCGCCGTGGTCGGCGAGCCCGACGCGGCGGATGGCGCCGTCGACGTCGCCGGCGTCGCCGAAGCGCCCGGGCAACGCGACGTTCTCGCGCAGGGTGAGCCAGGGCAGGAGCGCCGCGTCCTGGAAGACGAACGCCTTGCGCGCGGGCATGCCCTCGACGACGCCCTCGAAGGGGCGAAGGCCCGCGAGCACGCGCAGGAGCGTGGACTTCCCGCACCCGCTCGGCCCCACCAGCGCCGTCATGCTGCCCTCGACGAGCGCGAGGTCGAACCCGTCGAGCAACACGTGGCCACCGGGGGCGTGACGCAGCCCCGTGGCGCGGATCACTTCAGGAGGTCCCGGAGCGCCGTCGCGTCCCCTCGCCACGCCCAGCACTCCACGAGCCCGGGCGACTCCACCCCGCGCATCTCCATGCACATCTGCCGGGCGCGGAGCCGCACGCCGACGGGGGCGCCGAGCGTGGCGTGCAGGTGGTCGGCGAGCTCGGCGGCGAGCTTCTCCTGGAGCTGCGGCCCGCGGGCGAGGTGCCGGAGCGCGCGCGGCACGGCGCCGAGGCCCGCGATGCGATCGGCGGGGGCGTAGACCACGTCGGCCGTCCCGAAGAACGGCAGGAGGTGGTGGGCGCAGAGGCTGTGGAACGGGAGGTCGCGCAGCGCGACGGGGTCGTGCCCGTGGGCCGCAAACGTCCCCAGCGCGGGCGGCGGGCCCTTCGGGGCGAAGTCGCGGAGCACCTCGCCGAAGCGCGCGGCCGTGTCTTCCGCGTCGCCGAAGGCGAGCGCGCGGAGCGCCGCCGCGAGGTGTTCTTCCGGTGTCATGCGCGCGAGTTAACCGCCGCGACCGAGGACCCGACATGCCCGCCGACACCGGCCCCGCCGCGAAGAAGCTCCACGAAGCGCTCACGGCGCTGCAGTCGAACCAGCCCGACGCGGCCCGCGCGGCCGGCGAGGAGGCCCTCGAGGGCTTCTCGATGGCGAACGACCGGACGGGCGCCGCCGCGGCGCACCAGCTCCTCGCGATGCTGCGCGTCCAGGCCGGCGACCTCGACGGCGCGCTCGCCCACATCGACGCCGCCGCGCCGCTGCGCGAGGCCACCGGCGACTGGGAGGGCCTCGCCGCCCTTCACCAGGAGCGCTTCGAGGTGTACGTCCGCCGCGGCGACCTCGACGGCGCGAAGGAGGCCGCGGAGGGCCAGCTCGCGGCGCAGAAGAAGGCGGGCCACAAGGAGGGCATCGCCCACGCGTGCCACCAGCTCGCGCAGGTGCTGCTCCAGCAGGGCGACGACAAGGCCGCCGAGAGCCTCGTGCAGGACGCGCTCTGGACCGTGACGGGCCCGGGCACCGAGCGCGCGCAGTCGGCGCTCTGCCTGCTCTACGCGACCATCAACACCTCCCGCGGCGACCACGACCGCGCCGTCGTCCGCGCGCGCCAGGCGCTGGAGCTCGCGCGCCAGGCGAAGAACAAGGGCGCCGAGGTCGACGCGCTGCAGCACCTCGGCGCGATCCTCGCCGCGAAGGGCGAGACGCGCCTCGCGCGGCGCACGCTCGAGGAGGCGCTCGTCGGGCGCGAGCTCATGAAGGACGTCGAGGGCCGCGCGAGCGTGCTCCGCGAGCTCGCCGGCGTGGAGCTGCAGCTCGGCGAGAACGACGAGGCCTTCGCCCACCTGCACTACGCGGTGAAGTCGCTCCGCGAGGCGGGCAACTGGATCGGCGAGGTCACCATGCTCCAGGTGGTGCAGGCGGCCGCCGACGAGTACGGCCGCCCCGAGCTCGCGCTCTCCGCCGCGCACGCCACGGTCGAGGCCGCCGCCCGCACGGGGGACCGCGAGGCCGAGGCCGCCGCGCACTTCACGCTCGCGACGCGTCTCGCCGGCGCGGGCATGCTCGAGAACGCGCTGGAGCACTTCGAGAAGGCCCGCGACATCCAGCTCGGGCTCGGGCTCGGGCACGAGGCCGCCGTCGCCGGCGGCATGATCGGCCAGGTGCAGGTGGCGATGGGCCGCCGCGACGACGGCATCGCCAACATCAAGGGCAGCCTCGCGCAGCTCGACGCGATCGGCAGCGAGGCGGCGGAGACGCTGCGGGAGATCCTCGGCGAGCTCGAGTCGTGACGAGCGGGCTTCGGGCTTCGGGCTTCGGGCTTCGGGCCGAGGGCCACCGGATCCCGGTCCGGCCGTTCGCCGACCGAAGGCACCACCGCCGCGACCTGCCACCGACCGGGCCGAAGGCACTGAGCCCGGCTGAAGCCCGAAGCCTGTAGCCTGAAGCCTGCATGAAGCGCGCCCGCGGCTACGCCCCCTTCGACGTCACCCCCGAGAGCCGCGCGCTCGTGGGGCGGATCCTCGCGCACGTCCGCGCGAAGGGTCCCGGCCACGTCGCGGTGCTCGATCTCGACGGGTGCCTCTTCGACACGCGCCCCCGCCAGGTCCACATCTTCCGCGAGCTCGCCGGGCAGGCCGGGCTCGAACCGCTGTGCCGGGTGGAGGCGGACCACTTCCGCGACTGGTCGCTCCGCAACTCCATGCTGAACGCGGGCCTCGACCCCGCCTGGGTCGACGCCCACCACGACGTCGTCCGCGCCTTCTGGGCCGAGCGCTTCTTCGCGGGCGCCTATTTGCTGCACGACCACGCGATGCCCGGCGCGCCCGCGCTCGTCCGCGCCATCCACGACGCCGGCCTCGACGTCGTGTACCTGACCGGCCGCGACCACCGCATGCGCGACGGCACCGAGGAGGCGCTCCGGCGCTTCGGCTTCCCGCTCGGCGTGCCTCGCACCGCGCTGCTCACCAAGCCCGACGCGGCGCTCGAGGACACGGCGTTCAAGGAGTCCGCGCTCGACGTCGTCGCCCAGATCGGGCACGTCGTGCTCTACCTCGACAACGAGCCCGCCAACGCGAACCTGTTCCGGCGCCAGCACCCCGACGCCCTCGTCGTCTTCGTCGAGACCGACCACTCGCCCCGCGAGATCGAGCCCGACCCGGCGATCCCCTGGCTGCGGAGCTTCCTGACGTGAACGCCGTCGAGCTGGCGGCGGCGATCCGTCGCCGCGAGCTGTCGAGCGAGGAGGCGGTGCGCGGGGCGCTCGCCCGCGTCGAGGCCCTCGACCCCCACCTCGGCGCGTTCGTCGAGGTGTACGGCCGGTCGGCGATCCGCGAGGCCCGGGCGAAGGACGCGCGTCCGGGCGACGCCCCCTTCCACGGCGTCCCCATCGGCATCAAGGACCTCAACCTCGTCCGGTTCCGCGCCACCCGGTTCGGCACGCGCGCCCTGCCGCCGCTGTGGTCGCCGGTCGACGACGCCACCGTCGCGCGGCTGCGCGCCGCCGGCTTCGTGATCGTCGGGAAGCTCGCCACGAGCGAGCTCGGCGTGGTGCCGATCACCGAGCCGCGCGGGCGCCCGCCCACGCGCAACCCGTGGGACCCCGCGCGCACCCCCGGCGGCTCCAGCGGCGGCTCGGCGGCGGCGGTGGCCTCGGGCATGTTGCCCGTGGCCCACGGCAGCGACGGCGGCGGCTCGATCCGCATCCCCGCGTCGTTCTGCGGCCTCGTCGGGCTGAAGGCCTCGCGCGGGCGCGTCGCGAACCCGTACGGCGTGAAGGACCCCGGCGTGCTCTACACCTGCGGCGCGCTCACGCGCTCCGTCGCCGACGCCGCCGCGATGATCGAGGTGCTGGGCGGCCCGCTCGAGCCGCCGCGCGCGGGCCGCCTGCGCGTGCGGCTCGTGCTGGACGTGCCGATCGTCGAGACCGACCCCCACGTGCGCGCCGCGGTCGAGGCCGCCGCGGCCGCGCTCGCCGACGCGGGCCACGAGATCGAGCCGGCCGACGCCCCCGCGGGCGACGTCGACGAGTTCCTCCCCATCTGGCAGCGGCTGTTCGGGAGCCTCGGGTTCGTCCCCTGGCGCCGCACCGAGCCCGTCACCCGCTGGCTCGGCGAGCGCGGCCGCGCGGTCGACCCCGCGTTCGCCCGCGCCCGGCAGGCGGAGCTGACGGCGCGCTGGTCCGGCTGGCTCGCCTGGGCCGACGTCGTCCTGACCCCCACCGTGTCGGTCCCACCGCCGCCCGTGGGCAGCTTCACGGGCGACGACGGCGAGGCCCTGTTCCGGGCGGTCGCGAAGCTCGGCGTGTGGACGGCGCCTTTCAACGTCACGGGGCAGCCCGCCGTCAGCGTGCCCTCCGGCGTCCACCCGCTCGGGACGCCGATCGGCGCGCAGATCGCCGGGCCGCTGGGCTCGGAGGCCACGCTGCTGGCGCTCGCGCGCGAGGTGGAGGCGCGGCTGCCGCTCGCCGCGCGGCCGCGTATCTTCGGCTGATGTGGATCGCCTCGCTCGCCTTCGCCTACGAGACCGACCAGCTCACCCGTCGCGCCGAGCCCCTCGGCGACGCCCGCGACGCCGCCAACGCCGCCGCCAACGTCATGCTCGTCGAGGCGATGGGCCGCGCCAACACGCTCACGGGCTGCCGCGCGGGCGAGGAGTGGACGCGCCGCGTGCTCGCCTCGTCGATCTACGCCTTCACCGCGCGCAGCCGCTACGTGCCCGCCCGCGGCCAGCTCGCCGGCTTCGGCTACGGCGCGTTCTCGGCGTGGGTGGAGCAGGCGCCGCTCCCCCGGCGCGAGTTCGTCGACCGCGACGACATCTACGAGGACCTCCAGCCCACCGAGTCGCTCGTGCTCGGCTCCGTCGGCGTGTGCAGCACCATCCGCGTCGGCGACGTCCTGCTCGGCACCGACAAGCTCGATCACTTCTGGGAGCAGGGCTACGAGTACTTCGTCGAGAGCCGCTACGGGAAACGCGACGACCGCGCGCTCCGCTGGGGGGTCACCACCGAGAAGGGCGGCTACGGCCTGCTGACCTCCGACGTCTTCAGCTACGCCGACCTCTACGCCAACTGGGCGGGGTACCGGTTCTACAAGGAGCTCCTGACGGAGGACAGCGTGTTCCGGCAGGACGAGCGTGGCTGCGTCGCGATGATGAAACCCTTCGACTGGGCCGAGTGGGTCGACGACGCGATGGACGAGGTCCTGAACCCGCCGTTCTACGACCCGCACGTCCGCGACGCCGTCCGCGCCCACCTCGCCGAGGAGCGCGAGGCCGTCTGCGCCGGGTGGGACGTCGCCGACGCCCTGCGGCGTCGCGACGCCGTGCTCGCCCGCCGCCCCGAGTTCGTGGACGCGAGCGCGCCGGCGTGGACGGACGAGATCGGCCTCGCGGAGCTCTGCCGCTAGCCGCCGACCGCGACGCGCAGCGTGCCGACCGTCGCGTCGTAGTAGCTCACGTACACGACGTCGTCGTCGATCGCGACGCTCGGGAGGTACCCCACGTCGCCGGCGGAGTCGACCGTGAGGACCTCCCAGGCGCTGCCCTCGTACGTCGCGACCTTGAGGTCGCCGTTGGTGGCGTCGTAGTAGGCGATCCAGGGCTGGTCCTTCGAGTCGAAGGCGAGCTGCGCGCCCGCGCCGACGTTGCCGGCGGAGTCGACCGTCTCGAGCGTCCAGCTGCCCTCCGCGACGCGGCAGCCGTACACGAGGTCGGCGCTGGAGGTGGCCTGGTACGCGATGCAGAGGGTGTCGTCGGACCGCATCGCGAGCGAGATGTCGTTGCCCGGCGACTCGTCCACCACCTCGGAGACCGTGCCCTCCAGCGGCACGGCGAGCTGGACCTCCTGGGCCGAGAACCCGTCGTCGTAGTAGGCGACGTAGTCCCAGTCGGAGGAGTCGAGCGCGATGGACGTGTACCACCCGGTCGCGCCGGTCCAGTTGTAGTCGACCTGCGAGACGACGAAGTACCCGAAGCTCGTCGCGTCGCCGAGCATCGGCACGCCGTTGTCGTAGTCGAAGTACGCGAAGCTCGGCAGGTTCGAGCTGTCGACCACGAGCGACACGTAGTACCCGGTGTCCGCGCTGTCGTCGACGACGTAGGTGGGCGACCACGTCCCGCCGGCGTCGCGGTACGCCCAGTCGAGCTCGGCGAAGCCGCCCCAGTCGTAGGTGAACGCGATCTGCAGCTCGTCCGCGCCGTCCATCGCCGCGTCGAGGAAGTCGCCGGCGCCCGCGTCGGAGACGGCGACCACGGGCGTGTCCCAGGCGAAGCCGTCGCCCGAGACCGCGCGGAGGCCGCCGAGGTCCGCGTCGCGGTAGACGACGGTGACCTCGCCGGTGGAGTCGACGACGATCGACGAGGGGTAGCCGCAGTCGCAGGAGCCGTCGGCCTCGCCGGCCTCGAAACGCTCGTCGGTCGTGCCGTCGCAGTCGTCGTCGTCGCCGTTGGTGGGATCCTCGCTCGCGCCGGGGGAGGCGCCCGCGTCGGCGTCGTCGCAGTCCTCGTCGACGCCGTAGCCGTCGCCGTCGAGGTCGTCGTCCGGCGTGCGGGGGTCGCAGTCGTCGTCGACGCCGTTGTAGGCCTCCTCCTGAGCCTCGGGGGAGACGTCGCGGTCGTCGTCGTCGCAGTCGCCCTCGTCCTCGCTGACGCCGTCGCCGTCGTCGTCGATCTCGCTCGGGTCGGGCGGGGTCGTGTCGGTGTCGGCGTCGGCGTCGCTGTCGGCGTCGCTGTCGGCGTCGGCGTCGGCGTCGGCGTCGGCGTCGGCGTCGGTCTCGTCGCCGTTGGCGCCGTCGGGGTCGTCGTCCTTGCCGTCGAAGGCGTCGGAGCAGGCGGCGAGCAGGGAGAGGAGCAGCATGGCGCGCCTATGACAGCGGTTCGCGACGATGTCAAGCGGATAAGGGACCGACGTGCTCGACCTGCTGCTCACCCACGGGTACTTCCTCGCGCGCGACCCGCACGAGCGGACGCTGATGCGGCCGTTCCCGCCGCTGGGCCTGCAGTACCTCGTGGGCTCGCTGCGGGAGGCGTTCGCGGTGGACTGGTGGGATGCCACGTTCCGGACGCCCGAGGAGTTCGCCGGCGCCCTTCGCGACGCCGACCCGCGCGTGGTCGGCTTCTACGGCCACACGATCACGCGCCCGACGACGCGCTCGCTGGTGGCGCAGTGCGCCGGGCGGCGGGTGATCGCCGGCGGGCCCGACCCCGTGCAGTACCTCGACGCGTACTTCGACATGGGCGTCGAGGTCGTCGTGATCGGGGAGGGGGAGCGCACCCTCGCCGAGCTGATGGCGCACCTGCGCGCGAACGGCTGGCGGTGGGGCTCGGGCCTCGAGGACATCGACGGGATCGCGTTCCGGCGCGAGGGGAAGGTCGTGCGCACGAAGCCGCGCGCGCTGATCCGGCCGCTCGACTCGCTGCCCTGGCCCCACCGCGACCGTCGTGACCTCGACGCGTACTTCGCCGCGTGGCGCGCG
>JBMOQZ010000038.1:0-34638 GCA_049322475.1 Myxococcota bacterium
AGGAGGGGGTCGCCCGCGACCTCGCGGCCGCCGCCGACGCCGCGCGGGCCGCCGAGGCCGCCGCGATCGCCCGTGCCGAGGTGCTGCGCGACGTAGCCGTGCCGCGCGCGGAGGCCGCCTGGCGCGCCGCGCTCGCCCGCTTCGCAGCGGGCCAGTCCACCGCCGAGGACGCGCTCCGCGCCTGGGACGGCCTGCTCGCCGCGCGCCGCGAGCTGGTGGCCGCCGAGCGCGATCGGCACCTGCGCGCCGCCGAGCGGGCGCGCGTGGAGGTCCCATGACGCTCTTGCACCTGCTGGCCTGCGGATCGGGCGAAGCGCAAGAACCCCACGCCGGACACGGCGGGCCGGCCGAGCCCGGCGCGATCGTCGTGGCGCCCGACGTCGCCGACGCCCTCGGCGTCCGCACCGAGCCCGCCCGCGCGGGCGACGCCGCGCCCACCCACCACGCGCCCGCCACCGTCCGCTTCGACCCCGCCCGCGTGACGCGGGTGACGCTCGTCGCGGGCGGCCAGCTCCGGGAGGTCCGCGTGCCGCGCGCCGGCGAGGCCGTCCGCAGGGGCGCGGTGCTCGCCCGCGCGTGGGCCCCCGAGGTGGCCGCCGCGGCGCAGGAGCTCGCCCTCGCCGGCGACCTCGGCGAGCCCTGGCGCTCGGCCGCGCGGGGGCGCCTCCGGGCGCTCGACGCGGAGGGCGCGTCCGAGGACGGGACGTGGTCGGTGCGGTCGCCGGTCGCCGGCCTCGTCGTCTCGCGCCCCGCGAGCGAGGGCGGGTGGCTGGCGCCGGGAGGGCTCGTCGCCGAGATCGCCGCGGCGGACGCGCGCCTCGTCGACCTCGTGACGCCCACGCCCCCCGCGCCGGAGACGGCGGTGACGCTCGCCGCGGGCGGCCTCGCCTGGCGAGCGCGCGTCGCCGAGGTCCTCCCCACCGCGGGCCCGGCGGGGCGGAGCGTGCGGCTCGTGGTCGAGGGCGATCCGCCCGTCGGCGCGCCGCTCGTCGCCACCTGGGCGGGCGAGCCCGCCGACGGCGTGTGGGTGCCGCGCGGGGCGGTCGTCGACACGGGGGATCGCCAGCTCGTGTTCGTCGCGACCGGGGGCGCCTACCACCCGCGCGCCGTCACGCTCGGCGTGCGCACCGCCGACGAGGTGCAGGTGCTCACGGGGCTCGCCGCGGGCGAGGAGGTCGTCGCCGCCGGCACCTTCCTGTTCGACGCCGAGACCCAGATGCAGGGCGTGGGGCACGCGCACGGAGGGTCGTGATGCTCGCGCGGATCGTCGACTGGAGCGGCCGCAACCGCGCGATCGTCTACCTCGCCTCGGTGCTCGCCACGCTCGCGGGGATCTGGACCGCGCTGCGGAGCCCGCTCGACGCGATCCCCGACCTCTCCGACCCGCAGGTGATCGTGCTCGCGGAGTGGATGGGCCGCTCGCCGCAGCTGGTCGAGGACCAGGTCACCTACCCCCTCGTGACCGGGCTCCAGGCGCTGCCCGGCGTCCGCGCGGTGCGCGGCTTCACGATGTTCGGGATGTCCTTCACGTACGTCCTGCTCGACGAGGGCGTCGACCCGTACTGGGGCCGCACGCGCGTCAGCGAGCGCCTCGGGGTGCTGGAGGCGCGGCTGCCGCCCGACGTGGAGGTCTCGCTCGGGCCCGACGCCTCCGCGGTCGGGTGGGTCTACCAGTACGTGCTCGTCGACTCCACCGGGCGCCTGTCCGTCGCGGACCTGCGCAGCCTCCAGGACTGGACCCTCCGGTTCGCAATCGAGAGCGTCGACGGCGTCGCCGAGGTCGCGACGGTGGGCGGCTTCGAGAAGCAGTACCAGGCCGTGCTCGACCCCGAGCGCATGCGCGCGTCCGGCATCACGACGGGCGACGTCGTCACCGCCCTCGCCCGCAGCAACCGCGACGTCGGCGGCCGCGTCATCGAGGAGGCCGGCCGCGAGCTGTACGTACAGGGCCGCGGCCTCGTCGGCGACCTCGCCGACCTCGACCGCGTCCACGTCGGGCTCGACGCGCGGGGCGACCCGGTCCCGCTCTCCAGCGTCGCCAGCGTCGAGATCGGGCCCGAGATCCGCCGCGGGATCGCGGATCTCGACGGCCGGGGCGAGGTCGTCGGCGGGCTGGTCGTCGCGCGGCAGGGCGAGAACGCGCTGCGCGTCATCGACGGCGTGAAGGCGCGGCTCGCCGAGGTGCCCCTGCCCGAGGGCGTCGAGATCGTCCCGGTGTACGACCGCTCCGAGCTCATCCGCGCGTCGGTCGACACGTTGTTCGAGGCCATCGCCGAGGAGGCCCTGATCATCGCGGTGCTGCTCGGCGTGTTCCTCCTGCACGCGCGCTCGGTGCTCGTCCCGCTCCTCGTCCTGCCCGCCGCGATCGCCGTGGCGTTCGTGCCCATGTACGCCATGGGCCTCACCGTCAACATCATGTCCCTCGCGGGCATCGTCATCGCGATCGGCGACATGGTCGACGCCGTCGTGTTGCTCGTCGAGAACGCCGCGCGACGCGCGGAGGAGGATCCGGAACGCGACCGCACCGAGGTCGTGCTCGCCGCCGCGCGCGAGCTCGCCGCGCCGCTGGTCTCCTCGCTCTTGCTCATCGCGGTGAGCTTCCTCCCCATCTTCGCGCTCGAGGCGCAGGAGGGGCGGCTCTTCTCGCCGCTCGCGTGGACGAAGACGTTCGCGATGATCGCGGCGGCGCTCTTCACGCTGACGCTCGCGCCGGCCCTCGCGGTCACGTTGCTCCGCGGCCGCGTGCCGCGCGAGTCGGCGAACCCGATCAACCGCGCGCTGCGGGCGGTGTACCGCCCGATCGTGGGGCTCGCGACGCGGCGCCCGTGGCCGTTCGTGATCGCCGCCGCGCTGGCGACGGCGATCACCGTCCCCATCTACGGCGCGCTCGGGCGCGAGTTCATGCCGCCCTTGTACGAGGGCTCGCTCCTGTACATGCCGATCACGCTCCCGGGCGTGTCGGTCGAGCAGGCCCGGACGCTCTTGCGGGAGCAGGACCGGCGGATCGCCGAGGTCCCCGAAGTCGCGCGCGTGTTCGGGAAGGCCGGCCGCGCCGAGACGGCGACCGACCCCGCGCCGATGTCGATGATCGAGACCACCATCACGCTCCTGCCCCGCGACCGGTGGCGCCCCGGCGTCACCGTCGAGGACGTGATCGCCGAGCTGGAGGCGAAGCTCGACTTCCCGGGCGTGCAGAACGCGTTCACGATGCCCATCAAGGCGCGGGTGGACATGCTCACGACGGGCATCCGCACGCCGGTCGGCGTGAAGGTGCTCGGCGACGACCTGACCGCGATCGCGGCGGCGTCCCAGCG
Organism: Myxococcota bacterium; assembly: GCA_049322475.1. Taxonomy (GTDB): domain Bacteria; phylum Myxococcota_A; class UBA796; order UBA796; family SXON01; genus JBMOQZ01. Next base: position 3,315 of record JBMOQZ010000038.1, read on the forward strand.
GATCGAGGCGGCGCTCCGCGAGGTGCCCGGGACGCGCAGCGTGTACGCCGAGCGGCAGCTCGCCGCCGTGTTCGTCGAGGTCGTGCCCCGGCGCGACGACCTGTTGCGCTACGGCGCCGTCGCCGACGACGTCATGGACGTGGTCGAGATGGGCCTCGGCGGCATGCCGATCGGCCGCGTGTTCGACGGGCGCGAGCGGTACTCGCTCGTCGCCCGCTTCGGGCGCGCCTCCCGCGCGGACGAGGAGGGCGTGCGGCGGCTGCCGATCGCCACCTCGCTCGGGATCGTGCCGCTCGGGCAGGTCGCCGACGTGGTGCGCAAGCCCGGCCCGGCCATGCTGGTGGACGAGGGCGGCGAGCTCGCCGCGTACGTCTACGTCGACCCGGGCGAGCGCGACCTCGGCGGCTACGTCGACGAGGCCCGCGGCGTGGTCGACGCGCTCGGGCTCCCCGCGGACCTGCGGGTCCAGTGGACCGGCCAGTACGAGTTCCTCGAGCGCGCGCAGGCGCGGCTCCTGCTCGTCGCCCCGATCACCGTCGTGCTGGTCTTCCTGCTCGTCTGGCTCTCGTTCCGCTCGGTGGGCGAGACCGCGATCGTGCTGCTCACGCTCCCCTTCTCCGTGCTCGGCAGCATCTGGTTCCTCTCGCTCGCCGGCTACGACCTGTCGATCGCGTCGTGGGTCGCGATGATCGCGCTGGTCGGGGTCGGCGCCGAGGTCGGCACCGTGCTCGCCGTCTACCTCGACCTCGGCGTGAAGGAGGCCCTGCGCCGCGGCGAGGCGCTGTCGCCCGAGCGGCTCGCCGAGGTCGCCGCCGAGAGCGCGGCCGGGCGCATGCGCGGCATGGTGCTCGCCATCGCGATGAACCTGTTCGGGCTCTTCCCGGTGCTCCTCAGCGGGGGCGTCGGCGCCGACATGGCGCGGCGCATGGCGGGGCCGATGTTCGGCGGGCTCCTGACGCTCACGTTCATGACCGCGCTGGTGCTGCCGGCGCTGTGGACGCTCTGGCGCACGCGGCAGCTGCGGCGCGGCACGCTGGCGGAGTCGTTGGAGGGATCGTGAGGATCGCGTCGCTCGGCGCCGCCGGGGCCGTGGGTTGCCCTTCGACTGCTGCGCGGACGGGCTCCCCGCGCTGGCGCTCGTCGTCGACCCCGTCGAGGCCGACGTGCTCGCCCGCGCGCCGCGCCGGATTCTCCGTGGCCCGGGGCTTGGGGTCCCTGACGGTACGCGCCGCCGGCCGCTCGCTCAGTACCCCCGCTCCCGCACCCGGAACGCGCGCTCCACCGGCTCGCTCACCGACTCGTCCCACACCACGCGCAGGGTGTAGTCCCCGACGGGGAGCGTGCCCCACGTGTACCAGACGTCCACGACGTCGTCCGCGGGCACCTCGAAGCGCGTGATCGCGTCGTCGCACTGGTTGTAGTAGGCGGACAGGTCGCCGCTGATGGTGTCCACGACCTCCCACCGCGCGACGAGGCAAGTGCTCCCCGACACAACGGTCTGCGCGCCGGAGCACTGGTTCCCGATCCGGCCGATCAGGTCGAGCGGGCGGCCCAGATCGCAGGTGGTGCAGGGCTCGCCCCACGCCTCCACCACCGCGTCGAACGACAACGGGGGGCACGCCTCTTCCTTCGCTCCGGCGTGCAGCGGCCCGCAGCCGAAGAGGAGCTGAAGCACGGATCCCATGGGACCAACGTGTGCACCGTGCGAACGGAGCACGGCAAGATCGGCGCCGCCGCGGCCGGGATCGCCGGCGTCGGGGCGCTCGGCGCCTGGGCCCTGCGCAGGCGCGCGCCCCGCGTCGCCATCGCCGGTACGCTCGTCCTCGCCGTCGCGTCGGGCGGCGTGCTCGCCTGGGTGGGGTATTCGGGCGGACAGATCCGTCACCCCGAGATCCGCGAGAAGGCCCCCGGCATCTCGACCTGGTGAACCCCGCGCTCGATCCGCGCCCCACGCGCCTACCTTCGATTCGGAGGTGGAGCGTGGAGGAGCGGATCGGGACGGGGCCGGCGCACAGCCGGGTCTCGGCGCGCGGCGTGATCGCCGGCGCGGTGGTGGTGATGGCGGTGTTCGGGGTGCTCTCGGAGCTGGCCGGCGTCTTCGGGTTCTTCCCGGAGTCCGGCGTGCTCGACGCCGCGGGGGCCGAGGCGATCCTGCGGGGCGCGCCGGTGTGGTCGATCGCGTGGATCGCGGCGGTGCTGGTCGGCGGCTTCGTCGCGGCGGCGAGCACCCGGGCGACCACGCTGCGCGACGGCGCGCTCGCCGGCTTCGTGACCTGGGCGGTCGCGTGCCTCGCGATGGGCATGCTCTTCTGGGTGGGCTTCCTCGCGGCCGTGCGGCTCGAGCTCGCGACGCCGGAGTTCGTCGGCGCGCTGATGCAGCGCGAGGTCTTCCTCGGCGCGTTCGTGTACGACGTGGCCGCGATGGCGGCGGGGGCCGTCGGGGGCCTGCTGGGCGCCCGGGTCGAGGCCGACGCGGAGCGGCGCGTGCGGGTTCGGCACGTCCGCGTGACGACGACGACCCCCGTGCCGTAGCGGCCCCTCGCCGAAGGCGTGCAGGAGCGCTCGCGAGATGCCTGCCGATGGGGCGCTCCGACGCTATGGTAGCGCCCATCGGCGAGGTGACGGATGGTGTGGTGGCTGCTCGCGTGCCTGCCCGCGAAGGAAGAAGCGGAGATCGAGCCCGACGTCTCCCCGCTCGGCGAGGGCGACGGCAGCCCGGAGTCCGTCGGGTGGCGCACCGTCCTCGACGAGGACGACGACGTGTCCGACCCGCGCGACCTCGGCTTCGACGCCGCGGGCAACCTGTGGGTCGCCAACCGGCGCGACGACCGCACCTTCATCGTGTTCGACCCCGGCACCGACGACCAGACGCACGACCGCCGCAAGGACGGCATGGCCGAGCACTTCATGGAGGAGACCGCCGCGCTCTCGTTCGACCCCCACGAGCAGTTCGGCAGCTGCGGCGAGTCCGAGAACACCTACAACGACCGCGCCGAGGCCAACCACTTCATGGGTCCCGTGCTCTGGTCGACCGACCTCGACATCTTCGCCGAGCTCGATCCGATGGGCCTCGGCTCGCACCTCGACATGCTGCACGAGAGCCCGCTCTGCGTCGGCATCGCGTGGGAGACCGACAACGTCTACTGGGTGTTCGACGGCTACCACTCCGCGGTCGTCCGCTACGACTTCCAGGAGGACCACGACGTCGGCCAGGACGACCACAGCGACGGCATCGTGCGCCGCCTCACCGAGCCGGAGGTGCTGCGCGAGCCCGAAGCCCCCGGCCACATGGCCATCGACCCCGACACCGGGCTCCTCTACGTCGCCGACACCGGCAACGGGCGCGTCTTGTGGATCGACACCGCCACCGGCGAGGAGGGTCGCCAGCTCCGCGACGCGCCCGAGCCGCTCGATTCCTACGTCGCGTGGGACGGCGTGGAGTGGGGCGTCCTGATCGAGGGGCTCGATCGCCCGGGCGGCCTCGCGCTCGCCGGCGACCGCCTGTACGTCGGCGAGTGGGGCAACGGCGTGATCCACGAGTACGATCTCGACGGCGCCGAGCTCCGCACGCTCGACACCGGCCTCGGCGAGGAGGCGCTCTACGGCATCGAGATCGGTCCGGATGGCAAGCTGTGGCTCACCGAGACGGCGACGCCGTCGGTCCGGCGCGTCGACCCCTGATCAAGCCGCCGCGCGGCCCAGCAGGCGCTCGCACAGGGCCGCGATCGCGGCCATGCCGTCGAGCCCGTGCGCGGCCTCGACCTCGCCGTTGTAGTTCGTGTTCATGTTGACGTCGTAGGTCCAGCGCTCGCCGGCCTCGTCCTCGACGTACTCGATGCCGGCGACGTCGATGGCGTGGCGCTCGCAGAAGGCGACGTACGCGCGCACGAGCGGGTCGTCGGGCGACAGCTCCCGGCGCGAGAAGCGGCCGGTGCCGCCGACGGGGCAGAACGCGGAGTCCGCCTCGCAGGCGTCGGCCGGGCAGAGCTGGAAGCCCGCGTCCGTGGCGGCGCGGATCGCGTAGAGGAACCGGCCGTCCACGATCTCCACGCGCGTGATCGCGCCGTCGCGCGGCTGGACGTACTGCTGCAGCAGCGTGACCCCGTCGGTGGCGGGCTCGAAGCGCTCGCTCTCGACGTAGGCGTCGAAGGCGTCGAGGTCGCGGAAGAGCTGGACGCCGAGGCCCTTGCCGCCCTGGTTGTGCTTGGTGATGAAGGGGAGCTCCATGCGCCGGGCCGCGTCGCGCAGGCCCGCGCGGCCGACGACCGCGATCGTGCGCGGCGTGCGGATGCCCATCGCCTCGAGCGCGGCGTGCTGCCGCACCTTGCTCACCTCGAGCGCGAACGCGGCGCTGCCGTTGATCACGCGGCGCCCGGCCGCCTCGAGCACGGACAGCCACTCGCGCACGTACGCGACGCCGTCGGCGTGGCCGCGCGTGTGCGCGGAGGGGCTCATCCGGTTGAGCCAGATCCCCTCGGGCGGCGGCGCCTGCACGTCGAAGGCGCCGCCCTCGACGAAGTGCTCCACCAGCGGGATCCCGCGATCGCCGAACGCGCGGCGCACGGGGGGCATCCAGTCGGGGTTCTCGAACAGCACGTGGACGGTCATCGGTCACTCGTCGGAGGGCGCGCACGCTACCCCGAAGGCCGCCGGAGGTACACGCCCCAGTACACCGCACCTACGAGGACGGCGCCCCCGACTACGTTTCCGTGTAGTGGGCGCGAACGGTGGACATCCATGTTCAAGTATTCTATTGAATAGTCATGCAGACCGTCGCCCTCGGCCTCCGCGAGAACCTCGCCCCCTTCTCGCTCCTCGTGCTGGTCAACGCGCTCGTGGGCGCGATGATCGGGATGGAGCGGAGCATCCTGCCGCCCCTCGCCGAGCGCGAGTTCGGGCTCGAGGCGAAGGTCGGCATCCTCTCGTTCATCGTCGTCTTCGGCGTCACGAAGGCGCTGACGAACTACCTCGCGGGCCGGCTCTCCGACTCGGTGGGGCGCAAGCGCGTGCTCGTCGCCGGCTGGCTCGTCGCGGCGCCGGTGCCGTTCCTCCTGATGTGGGCGCCGTCGTGGGGGTGGGTGCTCGCGGCGAACGCGCTCCTCGGCGTGAGCCAGGGCCTCACGTGGTCCACGACGGTGATCATGAAGATCGACCTCGCCGGCCCGAAGAACCGCGGGCTCGCGATGGGGCTCAACGAGTTCGCAGGGTACTTCGCCGTCGCCGGCTCGGCGCTCGCCACCGGCTACGTCGCCGCGCGCTGGGGGTTGCGGCCCGAGCCGTTCTGGCTCGGGGTCGCCTACGTCGCGCTCGGGCTCGGCCTCTCCGCGACGATCGTGGGCGAGACCCGGCACCACGCGCGGCACGAGGCGAAGCTCGCGGGCGACGCGGCGGCGCCGACGCAGCGCGAGGTGTTCTGGCGCACGACGCTGCGCGACCGCGATCTCTCCTCGGTGACGCAGGCGGGGCTCGTCAACAACCTCAACGACGGGATGGCGTGGGGGCTCTTCCCGATCGTGTTCGCGAGCGCGGGGCTCGGGCTCGCCGACGTCGGCTGGCTCGCCGCGCTCTACCCCGCGGTGTGGGGGACCGGGCAGCTCGTCACCGGCGCGCTCTCCGACCGGGTGGGCCGGAAGGGGCTCATCGCCGGAGGCATGGCGGTGCAGGCCGCCGGCATCGCCTGCGTCGCGGCGGGGAGCGGGGTCCCCGCGTTCGTCGCGGGCCAGGTGTTGCTCGGCCTCGGGACCGCGATGGTCTACCCCACGTTGCTCGCCGCGATCGGCGACGTCGCCCACCCTTCGTGGCGCGCGTCCGCCGTGGGCGTGTACCGCCTGTGGCGGGACCTCGGCTACGCCGTGGGCGCCCTGCTCGCCGGCCTCGTCGCCGACGCGTTCGGCGTGACCGCGGCGGTGTGGGTGGTGGCGGGGATCACGTTGGCGTCGGGGGGCGTGGTGGTCGTGCGGATGAGGGAGACGGGGCGGTGAGGGTCGCCGCTCACCGTGGGGGCGGGCGTCCCGCCCGCCCCGTGACCCACGTGGGTTTCGGCGAAGTGAGCGCCCCCGACGCCGCGAGCGAGGGCGAAGCTGACTCGCAGTTCGGCTACCGTACGGTTGCTGCCACCGTGGACGGGAGTCCCCGATTCGTCGTGGCTGCGCCGAGCGTCCTCACCGACGGGCCGAGCGCGGTGTACCTCTGGAACGGTGTCGACGCCCCGTCTTCGATGGTCGAAGCCGAGAGCGACGCCGAGCGGCTGGGGTTCAGGCTCGCGCGCGCCGGCGACCGGGACGGGGACGGCTCGGACGAGGTCATCGTCGCGTCGGGCTTCTCCTCGCTGGCCGTCTTCGACATCGGTCACGCTGCCGTCCGGTTCGAGATCACCGGGCACGCGCTCCCGTATGCGAGCGAGGGAATCGCGACCTCGAATCCGGGCGGGGAGAGCGCGGACTTCCTCGCGGTGGCAGACCACCCCTCCGCGAGGGTGTTCTTCTTCGACACGGAATTGGAGTCCGACGTCTCGACTTCGGAAGCGGATGGCGTGTTGTCCACCGAACCTCACGAGATCGGCTCCCGAATCGACGTACAGGCCTGTGGCGATCTCGATGGCGACGGCCGCTCGGAGATGACCGTGTCGCGGGCGGATCTGGGACTGCGCTGGGTGGTCGCCGACTGGGCACGGGACTTCGCCACCGCCGACGACGCCGGTGTGAAGTTGGAGTGGGAAGCACCTTCGCCCGGCTCCACCCCGAGTGAGGGCGCAGCCGCGGTCGGCGGCGTGAACCGGGATGGATTGGGCGATCTGGCGGTCGCCGTGCCGAGCACCTCCGACGTCGAGATCTGGTCGGGCGCGGCGTTCCGGGACGGCGACACGGATCCCGCCAAGGGGAGAATCGCGTCGTTGTCCGGCGACGGCCTCGACGTCCGCGGCTTCTGGCGGCTCGCGGCGTTGGGCGATCTCGACGGAGACGGCACCCTCGAACTCGGAGCCACGGACGTCGATTGGGCGTTCCCGGAAGCGCATCGGGCCTGGGTCGTCTACGGCCCGTTCACCGAGGGAACGGACGATCTCGCGGAGCGTGGTCGTGCGTTCGAAGGTGCCGAGGACGGCGATGGTGTCGGGGCTGGGATGGACCCGCGGACGTCGATGGCGACGACACGATGGACCTGATCCTCGGCGCCCCGCTCGCGGGCGGCGGCGCAGGCGCGGCCTACCTGTTCTCCGGTGGTCGAGGCCTCGAGTTTCGACGATCACAGACCCACGTGGGTCGCCGGCGACGGGCCGGTCCTCCCATGGCGAAATTGGCACGAATATTTGCTTGCCCCTCCCCTCCCCCGGATACGTTCCCTTCGGGAACCGGGTGATTCCATGCCTTCCACGCCACTGGCTCGCGCGCAGGCGCTGAGCGATCGCCTCCTCTCCGCGCGTCGCGCGCACCGCCGTGCGGAGCACGATCTCGCCGTGCTGCTGGCCGAGATGGACGACGAGGGGTTGCACCGCGAGCTCGGCCACGCCTCCATCGTGGAGTATGCCCGCGTCGTGCTCGATCTCACGGAGCGCCACGCGCGGGACCTCCTGCGGATCGGGAGGAAGCTCCCGGCGCTCCCCGAGTTGGGTGACGCGATGTCGTCGGGCGACCTCGACTGGACGAAGGCGCGTGAGCTCGTGCGGGTCGCCACGCCGGCCAACGTCGCGGCCTGGGTCGCGCGGGCGAAGGTCCTCACCTCGCGCGAGCTCGAGCGCGAGGTCGCTCACACGCCCGTCGGGGCGCCGCCTCCCGAGGGCGAGCCCACGCGCGGGCCGTGCCGCCGGCGTGTGTCGTTCGAGATGGAGGCCGCGGACGCCGCCGTCCTCCTCGAGGCCCTCCGCGTCGCCCGGGCCCGCGCCGGCGAAGAGCGCGGCGAAGTCGAGGACGGCGTGTTGCTCGCGGACATCGCGCGGCGGTTCGTCCACGCCGCGGAGCCGGAGGTGCCGGAGTCCGGCGAGGTCTACAAGGAGGTCGTCGTGCTGACACGTGCAAGGACGCGCACGGGCACGACGCCGAGGTGTCCGACACGGTCGCCGGCGAGGCCGCGTGCGACGCCGAGGTCGTGGACATGCGCCCGGGCCCGAAGCAGGGGCACGTGACACAAAAAATCCCGCCCTCCGTGCGCGAGCGCGTGCTCTTCCTCGACGGCGGGCGCTGCACCGTCCCGGGCTGCCAGCACCGGAGCTGGCTCCAGATCCACCACCTGCTGCAGCGCGCGCTGGGGGGCGACCACAACCTCTGGAACCTCACGACGGTCTGCTTCGTCCACCACCGGATGGCCCACGACGGCGTGCTCGCGCTCTGGCGCGACGCGGAGGGGCGAATCGTCGCGCGCGACCGCCGGGGCGAGCGCCGCACGACCCACGTGGGCCTGCGCGACCCCGCGACCCTGTCGAAGGTGCCCCCGTCCTGGCCACCGGGGTTCGAGGCGCCCGACGCCCAGGCCGCCCGAGCAGGCGAACCCGCCGCACCCGGTCCCCCCGCGAGGGTTCAGGTCCCGTAGCCTGACGCCGAGCCCGAGCCCGACCCCGACCCCGACCCCGACCCCGAGCCCGACCCCGCCCACGAGCCCACCCCGACCCCGAGCGTCGCCGCCGCCGCCCCTACCTCCCCCGCTCCACCGGATGACCCGCCGCCCGCCACTCCGGCAACCCTCCCTCCATCCGCAGCGCCTCCACCCCTTGCGCGCGCAGCCGCGCCACGGCCTCGTCCGCCAGCACGCAATACGGGCCCCGGCAGTACGCGACCACCGGCACGTCGCGCGGCAGCTCGCCGGCGATCGCGTCGAGAGCCTCCATCGGCACGGATCGCGCGCCGGCGACGTGGGCGGCGTCGAACTCCTCGGGCGGGCGGACGTCGATGACCACCACCTCGCCTGCCCGCGCGCGGGCCAGAAGCTCCGCCATCTCGACCGCTTCGAGCGCGTCGCGGTCGCCGAAGTAGGCGTGCACGAGGCGATCGACCTCGGCGTCCTGCTCCTCGGCGACCGCCCGCATCCCGGCGACGAGGTCGTGCACGGCGGGGCTCGCGAGCCGGTGCCACACGTACAGGCCCTCCTTGCGGGCCTCCACGAGGCGCGCGGCACGCAGGACCTTCAGGTGCTGCGAGGCGTTCGCGACGCTGGTGTGGGTGGCGCCGGCGAGCCACTCGACGGTGCGCTCGGTCTGGGCGAGCAGCTCGAGCATCTCGACGCGGCGCGGGTTCGCGAGCGCCTTCGCGACGGCGGCGAACCGCTCGTACAGGCGGTCCTTGAAGGCGCGCTTGTCCATCCGCGGGGGCGACTACCCGCGGAACTTCGCCGCGTCCACCCCGTGCCGCCGCAACAGCCGGTGCAGGGACTCGCGCTCCACCCCGGCCTCCTCCGCGGCCCGCGACACGTTGCCGCCCATCCGTTGGAGCAGGTCGACGAGGTAGGCGCGGCCGGCCGCGTCGTGCGCGCGCTCGATGGCCGCGCGGTAGGTGCGGCCGAAGACGGCGCCCTTCCTCCCGCGCAGGTCCTCGGGCAGGTGATCTGGGAGGATCTCGTCCGCCTCGGCCAGCACCGCGGCGTGCTCGACGGTGTGCCGCAGCTCGCGCACGTTCCCCGGCCAGCTCCACGCTTCCAGCGCGGCGAGCGCCTCGGGCGACACCCGCGTCGGCCTCGCGCCGAGCCGCGCCTGCGCCACGCGGAGGAACCGCGCGGCGAGCAGCGGGATGTCCTCGACGCGCTCGCGCAGCGGCGGCAGGCGGATCTGCAGCACCTTGAGCCGGAACCACAGGTCGGCGCGGAAGGTCCCCTCCGCCGCCTCGCGCTCGAGGTCCCGCCGCGTCGCCGCGACGACACGGACGTCGACCGGGCGTGCGACGTCGCCGCCCACGCGGCGGACCTCCCCCGCCTCCAGCGCGCGGTCGAGCTTCCCCTGCAGCGGCAACGGAAGGTCGCCGACGTCGTCGAGGAACAACGTGCCGCCGCGCGCCGCCTCGAAGAGCCCCTCGCGCGAGCCGCCGCCGAAGAGCTCGGCCTCGAGCAGGTCCGCGGGCAGGGCCCCGCAGTCGACCGCGACCAGCTCGCCCCTGCCCCGGCGGCGATGGAGCTCGCGGGCGACCACCTCCCGCCCGGTGCCGCCCTCGCCGACGAGCAACACGGGGACCGGCAGCGGCCCCACGCGCTCGACGAGACGCCGCACCTCCTGGATGGCCGGCGATCGCCCGACGAGCCCGCCCTCGCGCGACTCGATCGCGGCCTCGAGCTCGCGCGTGCGCCGGACCAGCCCGTGGCGCTCCGCCGCGCGCGCCACGACGCGGGCGAGGTCCGCCGGCTCGAAGGGCTTGGCGAGGTAGTCGTACGCCCCGGCCCTCAGCGCCGCGACCGCCGCGGCGACGTCCGCGAACGCCGTCATCAACACCACCTCGGGCGGCCCCTCCTGCGCGCGGGCGGCCGCGAGGAGGGCGTTCCCGTCGGGCCCCGGGAGCCGGATGTCCGTGACGACCACGTCGTAGCGGTCGCCGTCCAGCGCGCGCAGCGCGGCCCAGCCGTCGGCGGCGACGGCGACGTCGCAGGAGTCCGAGAGCGTGCGCTGGAGCAGGGCACGGAGGTTGTCGCGGTCCTCCACGAGGAGGACCTTCGGGCGCGTCGGCATGCCGCCGGGGAGAAGCAAGTCCCGGGCCGACCCCGCCGGCGGCGAATCCGTGATCGGTCCGGTCACGGCCGTCCACCTCACACCCGGGCGAGCGCCTCCGCGACGAGCGGGGCGACCCCGATCCCGTTCGTCCGGTGGACGACCGTGTCACAGCTCACGACCCGGGCGACCCCGGCGGCGCCGAGCGCCTCCTCCGCGCCCGGAGCGAACAGGGCGTGGACGACCGCGCACACCGGGGGGGCCGACCCCGCGGCCCGCAGGTGCTCCGCCGCCGCCGCCATGGTGCGCGCCGTCGACACGATGTCGTCGACGAGCACGGGCACGCGCCCGGGCCACGGGGCGAGGTCGGGGACGGTGACCTCCACGTCGCGGTCGCCGCGACGGGTCTTGCGCAGCACCGTCGACGGGGCGCCGGCGCCCCGCGCGACCGCCTCCGCCCACTGCGCGCTCTCCTCGTCCGGCCCGATCACGAGCGGTCGCCGCACGTTCGCGCGCACCCAGGCGGAGATCGCCGGCGCCGCGTGCGCCACGCGGCTCGGGATCGCCCACACCTCGGCCAGCGACGAGATCCGGTGCAGGTGCGGGTCCACGGTGACGAGGGCGTCGAACGACCCGGCGAGCAGCTCGGCGACGACCCGCGCGGCCACCGCCTCGCCGGGCTGGAACGCGCGGTCCTGGCGCATGTAGCAGAGGTAGGGCGCCACGAGCACGACGCGCCGGGCGCCCCGGTCCCGTGCGGCGCAGGCCGCGAGGGTCAGCGGGACGATCTTCGGATCCGGGCGATCGAGCGTACACACGACGGCGACCTCCTCGCCCGCGAGGTCCCCGTCGACGCGCACGCGGGACTCGCCGTCGGGAAAGGCGTGGACGTCGACCACGCGGACGGGGAGACCGAGGCGCGCGGCGAAGGGCTCGTTGCCGGGGAGCGGGAGCGCGATCACGTCCACTACGGTTGCAATCGCCGTGCCCGGTGGCACGCGCCGTGCAAACGAAGAGGACGGAGGCTCCCATGCCCGAAGGCGGCCACCCCCGGACCCCGGCGCCGACCGCCGGCGCGAAGTGGACCTGCCCCATGCACCCGGAGATCGTGCGCGACTCGCCGGGCGCCTGCCCGATCTGCGGCATGGCGCTCGAGCCCGTCGCGCCGTCCGCCGAGGAGGAGCAGAACCCCGAGCTGGCCGACATGACACGCCGGCTGTGGGGCGCCGCCGCGCTCTCCGCGCCGCTCCTCGCCGCGGGGATGGCCGAGATGGCCACCGGCCGCGCGTGGCTCGGCGCGTGGCCGCAGCTGGCGCTGGCGACCCCGGTCGTCCTCTGGGCGGGGTGGCCGTTCTTCGCGCGCGGCTGGGCCTCGCTCCGGCCCCTCCGCCCGAACATGTTCACGTTGATCGCGATGGGCGTCGGCGCCGCGTACGCCTTCAGCGTCGTCGCCACGCTCGCCCCCGGCGTGCTGCCCCACGCGTTCCGCGGGCACGGCGGCGCCGCCCCGCTCTACTTCGAGGCGGCCGCGGTCATCACGACGCTGGTCCTCGTCGGGCAGGTGCTCGAGCTGCGCGCCCGCGCCAGCACGAGCGCCGCGATCCGCGCGCTGCTCTCGCTGGCGCCGCCCACCGCGCGCCGTGTGAGCGACGCCGGCGAGGCGGACGTCCCGCTCGCCGAGGTCCACGCCGGCGACCGCCTGCGCGTGCGCCCCGGAGAGAAGGTGCCGGTCGACGGCGTCGTCGTGGAGGGCGAGAGCCACGTGGACGAGGCGATGGTCACCGGCGAGCCCATGCCCGTCGCGAAGGGCCCGGGCGACAAGCTGATCGGCGGCACGGTCAACGGCGCGGGCGGCTTCGTGATGCGCGCCGAGAAGGTCGGGAGCGACACCCTGCTCGCACGCATCGTCCACCTCGTCGGCGAGGCGCAGCGCAGCCGCGCGCCGATCCAGCGGCTCGCCGACGTGGTGTCGGCGTGGTTCGTGCCGGGGGTCGTGCTCGCCGCCGTCGCGACGTTCGTCGTCTGGGCGCTCGTGGGCCCCGAGCCGCGGCTCGCCTACGCCCTCGTCAACGCCGTCGCCGTGCTGATCATCGCCTGCCCGTGCGCGCTCGGGCTGGCAACGCCGATGGCGGTGATGGTCGGCACGGGCCGCGGCGCGCTCGCCGGCGTGCTGGTGCGCGACGCCGAGGCGCTCGAGACGATGGAGCGCGTCGACACGCTCGTCGTCGACAAGACCGGCACCCTCACGGAGGGGAGGCCCGCGCTCGCCCGGGTGATCGCCCTCGACGGAGACGCGGACGGGCTGCTCGCCCGGGTCGCCGCGGTGGAGCGGGGCAGCGAGCACCCGCTCGGCGCGGCGATCGTGCGCGGCGCGGCGCACCTCCCGCCGCTCGCCGTGGAGGGATTCGCCTCGGTCACGGGGCGCGGCGTCGTCGGGAAGGTCGACGGACACGAGGTCCGCGTCGGGTCGGCGCGCTTCCTCGGCGAGGCCGGCGTCGCGACGGAGCGGCTCGCCGGCGAGGCCGAGGCGCTGCGCGCGGAGGGCCGGATCGCCGTGCTGGTCGCCGTCGGCGGCCAACCCGCCGGCGTCGTCGCCGTGGAGGACCCGGTCAAGGAGAGCAGCGCCGAGGTGGTGCGCGCGCTGCGCGCCGACGGCGTGCGCGTCGTGATGATGACCGGCGACGGCCGGACCACCGCGGAGGCCGTGGCCCGGCGGCTCGGCATCGACGAGGTGGAGGCCGAGGTCCTGCCCGAGCGCAAGGCGGAGGTCGTGAAGCGGCTCCGGGCCGAAGGCCGCGTCGTCGCGATGGCGGGCGACGGCGTCAACGACGCCCCCGCGCTCGCCGCCGCCGACGTGGGGATCGCGATGGGCACCGGCACCGACGTGGCGATGGAGAGCGCGGGCGTCACCCTCGTGAAGGGCGATCTGCGCGGCATCCTGCGTGCTCGCCGCCTCTCGCGCGCCACGATGCGCACGATCCGCCGCAACCTCTTCTTCGCGTTCGCCTACAACGCCGCCGGCGTGCCGCTCGCCGCGGGGGTCCTGTACCCGCTCCTCGGCTGGCTGCTCTCGCCGATGGTCGCGAGCGCGGCGATGAGCCTCTCGTCGGTGTCGGTGGTCGCGAATTCGCTGCGGCTCCGGCGGGCGGACCTTTGAGCGCCGGCCGGGTGTGCCCCCCCGCGGCACGATAAGGGGGCGCGCCTCCGGGAGGCCCCATGTTCCTCGCCCTCTTCGCCTGCGTGGGCGACGACCCCGTCCCCGCCGCCGTCGCCGACGACGGTCCTCCGCCCCTCCACGAGGTGTGGGGGATCGCCCCGGCCGAGGACCTCGACCCCGCCGACGGCGTCGTCGAGGTGCACCTCGAAGCCGGCGAGACCGAGGTCGACTGGGTCGAGGCGGGACCCACGACCGTGTGGGCCTACAACGGGCAGACGCCGGGCCCGCTGCTGCACGCGCGCGTCGGCGACACGCTCCGCGTCGTGCTCACCAACACCCTCGAGGACGAGACGACGATTCACTGGCACGGCCTCCGCATCCCCGACGACCAGGACGGCGTGGTGCCGATGATGGACCCGGTGCAGCCGGGCGAGTCCTTCACCTACGAGTTCACGCTGCCCGACGCGGGCACCTTCTGGTACCACCCGCACGTGATGGCCAACGAACAGATCGAGCGCGGGCTCCAGGGCGTGATCGTGGTCGACGAGGCCGAGGTGCCCGCGGTCGACGCCGACCGGTACTTCGTGCTCGACGACGTGTTGCTCAAGGACAGCGGCGCCATCGACGGCGGCTTCCGGAACATCGCGGGCATGGACGCGATGATGGGACGCTACGGCAACACGCTCCTCACCAACGGCGCCACGGGGACGCTGACCGCCACGATGCGCCCGGGGAGCGTCGAGCGCTGGCGCCTGCTCGGCAGCGCCAACGCGCGCACGCTCTACGCCTCGGTGAAGGGCGCGTCCTGGCGCGTCGTCGGCTCGGACGGCGGCCTGTTGCCGGCGCCGTACGAGGCCGACCCGATCGCGCTCCCGCCGGGCCAGCGGTACGACCTCGAGGTGATCGCCGAGGACGACGAGGTGACGCTGCAGGTGCTCGTCCCGACCAGCAACGGCCGGTACACGCGCTACCCGGCCTTCGAGGCCACGGTCGAGGGCGAGCCGGTCGAGCCGCGGGAGGTGGTCTGGCCCGCGGCGGCCCTTCCGGAGGTCACGCAGGCCGAGCAGCTCGTGGAGCTCGACCTCGACGCCGACACCAGCAGCGGCGCCTACGTGTGGACCATCAACGGCGCCGCCTTCGAGGAGGGCGCCGCCATCCCGCTCGCGGGGAAGGTCCCCACCTCGATCCGCATCGTCGAGTCCTCGGGGCTCGACCACCCCTTCCACCTGCACGGCCAGTTCTTCCAGATCGTGACCCGCGACGGCGAGGCCAGCGGCGAGCCCGGGCTGAAGGACACCGTGCTCGTGCCCGGCCTCGGCGAGGTCGAGCTCTACACCGAGCTCGAGAACCCGGGCCGCTGGATGGCCCACTGCCACATCCTCGAGCACGCGGAGCTGGGCATGATGACGGAGATCGACGTCTCCGAGTGAACGTCACGGTGTGACCGATCGGATCACTTGTGAAGGATGGCCCGCGACGCGGGCGCGTTCACACATCCGGGACGGTCAGAGGCGCGCCAATCCACGGCACGGGCATTGCATCCGCGCCGTCTCCGAGGGTGTCCCCGGCATGATCTTCCTCCCGTGTGTCGCCTGGGCCGTCGAAGCCCCCGCGGACACGCTCGACCGCGCCGCCTTCACCGCCGCCGTCCTCGCGGCGAACCCCGAGGCCGCCGCAGCCCGCGCCGCGCTCGCCGCCGCCCGCGCCGGCGCGGACGCCGCCGGCCGCTGGGGCGACCTCATGGTCGAGGTGGGCACGATGCCGCTGGCGATCCCGACGATGCCCGGGTGGGAGGTCGAGGTCAGCCAGCAGATCCCGCTCTGGGGCATACGCCGCGCCGAGCGGGCGATGGCGACGGCGGGCGCCGAGGGCGCCGAGGCCGACCTGCGCATGACGCGGCTCATGCTCGCCGAGATGGCCACGATGGCGTGGGCCGACTGGTACGTGCTCCACCGGGAGATCGCGCTGGTCGAGACGTCGACGGCGCTCCTGCGCCAGCACGCCGAGGCCACGCTCGCGAAGTACGCGGTCGGGCGCGCGTGGCAACACGACGCGCTGCAGGCGCAGGCCGAGGCCGCCGGGCTCGTCGCGTTCGTACGCACGCTCGAGGCCGAGCGCGACGTGACGCAGGCGCGCATGAACACCCTCCTCCACCGCGACCCGGACAGCCCCGTCGCCCCTCCCCCGGCGTCGCTCGCCCGCGCGGAGGCGCCCGCCGGCGACGTCGTCCGCCCCGAGCTCGCGGAGGCGGAGGCGATGCGGCGCATGGCCGAGGCCGAGCTGCGCATGGCCCGCGCCGACCGCCTGCCGATGGTCGAGTGGATGGCCGGCTGGGACGCGATGGCCGCCCACCCCGAGGAGCGCCTCATGGTGGGCGTCGGCGTGGAGGTGCCGCTCTCGCAGCGGAGCCGCGCGGCGCGCGTGCGGGCCGCCGAGGCCGAGGTCTCACGGGCCGCCTCCATGGAAGAGGTGGCGCGGGACGAGGTCGCGCGCGACGTCGCCGAGGCGGAGCGGCGGCTCGCCGGCGCCCGCGCGGTGCTCGACGTGGTCGAGCGCGAGCTCCTCCCCGCCGCCCGCGACCGCGTGGAGGCCGCGCGCGCCGCGTTCGCCGCGGGCATGGACGACGTCCGGCCCCTGCTCGACGCCGAGCGGGCCGTGCTCGACGCCGAGATCCGTCACGAAGAGGCCCTCGCCGCCCTGGAGCTCCGCGCCGCGATGCTCCGGCTCGCCCGCGGAGAACCCGAATGAACCGCGCCCTGCTGCTCCTGTTGGCGATCTCCGCGTGCGACCGCCTCCCCTTTCGCGCGGACCCGCACGCCACCCACGCGGGCGACGCCGCCGCGGAGGCGAACCCCGTCGCCTTCTACACCTGCCCGATGCACCCGACGATCAAGCAGCCGGGCCCCGGGAAGTGCCCGCTCTGCGGCATGGACCTCACCCCGGTCACCAAGGCCGAGCTCGAGACCGGCGCCATCCGCGTCGACGCCACGCGGCGCGAGCGCTTCGGCATCGAGGTGGCGCCCGCCGAGGTCCGCGTGCTCGCGACGACGCTGCGCGCCCCCGCGGTGGTGACGTGGGACCCCGACCGCATCCGCGACGTGCCCGTCCGCGTGTCCGGCTTCGTCGAGGACCTCGTGGCCGGCGCGCCGGGCGAGAAGGTGCGCGCCGGGCAGACCCTCTTCACGGTCTACAGCCCCGACCTCGTCGCGACGCAGGAGGACCTGCTGCGCGCGGCCGCGCAGGCCGACGCCGGCGCGCCCGGCGCCGCGGAGCGCCGCGACGCCGCGCGCCGCCGCCTCGTGCGGTGGGGCCTCACGGACGCGCAGGTCGACGGCATCCTGCAGGCCCAGAAGCCGCTCGAGCGCGTGCCCGTGCTCTCGCCGATCGGCGGCTGGGTGCTCGACCGCACCGTCGTCGCCGGCAGCGTCGTGAGCCCCGGCCAGACCGTGTTCCGCGTCGGCGACCTCCGCGAGGTGTGGCTCGAGGCCGCCGTCCCCGAGGGGCGCCTCGACGCGCTCGCCGTGGGGCAGACGGTCACCGTGCGCCTCGCCGGCGCGGCGCGGACGGGGAAGGTCGCGGCGCTGTTGCCCGAGGTGGACCCCACCACGCGTACGGCGCGCGCGCGCGTGACGCTGGACAACGCGGACGGGCGCCTCCGCCCCGACCAGTGGGCCAGCGTGGAGATCGCGCTCGGCGGCGGCGAGCACCTCGCGGTGCCCGAGTCCGCCGTCGTCTACACGGGCCCGCGCCGCGTCGTGTTCGTCGACGAGGGCGGCGACGTGCTCATGCCCCGCGAGGTCGTGACCGGGATCGAGGCGGACGGCTGGGTCGAGGTCCGCGAGGGCCTGAAGGCCGGCGAGCACGTCGTCGTCGCGGGCAACTTCCTCGTCGCGGCGGACAGCCGGCTCAAACAGGGCGGCGAGGCGAAGGGCGGCGGCGCGAAGGGCGAGGGCGAGCACGCCGGGCACGGGAAATGAGCGAGCCCGGGCTCATCGCACGCATCATCGCCGCGTGCGCGCGCCACCGCTTCCTGACGGTGCTCGCGGCGGCGGCGCTCACGCTGTGGGGCGTGTGGTCCATCCGCAACGCGCCGCTCGACGCGATCCCCGACCTGTCGGACGTCCAGGTCATCGTGTTCACCGAGTGGATGGGCCGGGGGCCCAACCTCGTCGAGGACCAGGTCACCACCCCCATCGCCTCCGCCCTGCTCGCCGCGCCCGAGGTGGCGGCGGTGCGCGGCCAGTCGATGTTCGGCATGTCGTTCGTGTACGTCATCTTCGAGGACGGCACCGACCTCTACTGGGCGCGGTCGCGCGTGCTCGAGTACCTCAACGGCGTGCAGGGGCGGCTGCCCGCGGGGGTCACGCCCACGCTCGGGCCCGACGCCACCGGCGTGGGCTGGGTGTTCCAGTACGCGCTCGTCGACCCGACGGGGAAGAACGACCTCCAGGCGCTCCGCGGCCTGCAGGACTGGACCATCCGCTACGCGCTGGAGAGCGTGCCCGGCGTGGCGCAGGTCGCGTCGATCGGCGGCTTCGTCAAGCAGTACCAGGTCGACGTCGACCCCGACCGCCTCGCCGCCTACGGCGTGCCGCTCGCCAGCGTGGTCGCCGCCGTCGGCGAGTCCAACGCGGAGGTGGGCGGGCGGGTGCTGGAGATCGCCGGCCACGAGCACGTCGTGCGCGGCCGCGGGTACGTGCGGTCGCCCGAGGACATCGCGCTCGCGCCCCTCCCCACGAGCGCCTGGCTCGCCGGATCGCCCCTCCCCGCGTTGCCCGGCGGCGGCGGCTCCGCGTCGGGCGGCGGCGCGTCCGGCGGGATGGGCGGCATGGGCGGGATGGGCGGCGGGGGCGGCTCCGGCGGCATGGGCGGCATGGGCGGCATGGGCGCGTCCGCCCCGACGGGCGCCTCGATGGCGGCGACGACGCCTTCGCCCGAGGAGACCGCGGCGGGGGCCCTCCCGATCGGGCGCACCCGCACGGCCGCCGAGCGCGGCGTGGCCGTGCGCGTCGGGGACGTCGCCGAGGTGTCGATCGGGCCCGACCAGCGCCGCGGCGTCGGCGACCTCGACGGCCTCGGCAACACCGTCGGCGGCATCGTGATCATGCGCTACGGCGAGAACGCGCTCGACGTGATCGCGTCCGTGAAGGAGCGCATCGCGGAGGTGGAGCGGAGCCTGCCCGAGGGCGTCGAGCTCGTGCCGGTCTACGACCGCTCCGAGCTCATCGAGGCGTCGATCGACACGCTGACGCGCACGCTCGTCGAGGAGCTCGTCGTCGTCTCGATCGTCATCCTCGTCTTCCTGATGCACGCGCGGAGCGCGCTCGTGCCGATCCTGACGCTGCCCGTCGCCGTCGTCGCCGCGTTCGTGCCGATGTGGTTCCAGGGGCTGACCGCGAACATCATGTCGCTCGGCGGCATCGCCGTCGCGATCGGCGCGATGGTCGACGCCTCCATCATCCTCGTGGAGAACGTCCACAAGAGGCTCGAACACTGGGAGGAGGAGGGCCGCCCGGGCGATCGCACCGCCGTCGTGGTGTCGGCGATGCAGGAGGTCGGGCCGAGCGCGTTCTTCGCGCTCTTGGTCATCACGATCTCGTTCCTGCCGATCTTCTCGCTGGAGGGCACCGAGGGGCGCCTGTTCTCGCCGCTCGCGTGGACGAAGACGTGGGCGATGGCGTTCGCCGCGCTCCTCGCCGTGACGCTCACCCCGGCGCTCGCCGTGCTCTTCATCCGCGGGAAGATCCAGCCGGAGGACAAGAACCCGCTCAACCGCTGGCTCGTGCGGCTCTACAGCCCGGTCGTGCGCGTCTGCGTGCGGCTGCGCTGGCCCGTCGTCGTCTTCGCCGGGCTCGCCGTCGCGAGCACCGTCCCCGCGGCGCTGTCGCTCGGGCACGAGTTCATGCCGCCGCTCAACGAGGGCGTGATCCTCTACATGCCGACGGCCCCCCCGGGCATCAGCGAGGAGGAGGCGCAGCGCATCCTCACGAAGATGGACGCGGCGCTGAAGAAGTTCCCGGAGGTCGACCGGGTCTACGGCAAGATGGGCCGCGCCGAGACGCCCACCGACCCCGCGCCGCTCGCGATGGCGGAGACGGTCATCACGCTCAAGCCGAAGGAGGAGTGGCGCCCGGGCGTGACCTGGGACTCGCTCATCCGCGAGATGGACGGCGAGCTGCAGGTGCCCGGCATGCCGAACGCGTGGTGGATGCCCATCCAGACGCGCACGGAGATGCTCTCGACCGGCATCCGCAGCCCGCTGGGCATCAAGGTCTTCGGCGACACGCTCGCCGACGTCGAGGCCGGCGCCGTCGCCATCGAGCGCGTGCTCCAGCAGATCCCGGGCACGCGCAGCGCCGTCGCCGAGCGCGCGACGGGCGGCCTGTACGCCGACGTCGTCGTGGACCGCGTGGAGGCCGGGCGCTTCGGGATGTCCGTCGCGCAGGTGCTCGACTTCGTGCAGACCGGGATCGGCGGGATGAACATCGGGCAGACCGTCGAGGGCCGCGAGCGCTACCCGATCGCCGTGCGGTTCGCGCGCGAGTGGCGCGACGACCCCGAGGCCCTCGCGAACCTCGTCGTCCCCACGCCGAGCGGCGCGCAGGTCCCCCTCGCGCGGCTCGCGAAGATCGAGATGACGACCGGGCCCGACATGCTCAGGAGCGAGGACGGCAAGCTCGTCGGCTACGTGTTCGTCGACACGGGCGACGTCCCGGTCGCCGACTACGTCACCGCCGCCCGGCCGATCGTCGCGGAGCAGGCGACGCTGCCGGCCGGCGTCCGCGTGGAGTGGTCCGGCCAGTTCCAGTACTTCGAGCGCGCGAAGGAGAAGCTTCTGCTCGTCGTGCCGCTGACGCTCTTCGCGGTGGCGCTCCTGCTCTGGTTCAACACGGGCTCGGTGGTGGAGACCGCCATCGTGCTGCTCGCCGTGCCCTTCTCGCTGATCGGCGCCGTCTGGCTCCTGTGGGCGCTCGACTACAACATGAGCGTCGCCGTCTGGGTCGGCATGATCGCGCTCGCCGGGCTCGACGCGGAGACGGGCGTCGTCATGCTCCTGTACTTGACGCTGGCGCACGCGCGCCACGGGGCGATGCGGACCTTCCGCGACCTCGAGGACGCCATCGTCGAGGGCGCCGCCCGGCGCGTGCGGCCGAAGCTCATGACCGTGCTCTGCGCGATGATCGGCCTCCTCCCGGTGTTGTGGAGCACCGGCACCGGCGCCGACGTGATGAAGCGCATCGCCGCGCCGATGGTCGGCGGGCTCGTGACGTCCTTCCTGCTCGAGCTGCTCGTCTACCCGGCGATCTTCGCGATCTGGAAGGCGCGATCGCTGCCGAGGGCGTAGCCGTGGCGTCGCTCCATCGCCGCTTCCTCCTCTCCACGGGGCTGTTCCTCGCGTTGCCCGCGGTCAGCACGCTGCTCGCGATCGCGAGCTGGCGCGAGGTCCTCGGCGCCGCGGAGCGCGAGCAGACCCTCGCCGATCGGCGCGACGTCGTCGTGGCGCTCGGCGACGCCGTGCGCGAGCAGTACGTCCACCAGGCGCACACGTTCATCGAAGGCGGCGCGGGGCACCTCGAGCACCACGAGGAGACCGAGGACGCCGTCGCCGCCGGGCTCGCCGCGGTCGAGTCGCTGGGCCTCGCGGGCGACGGCGCGTTGCGCCGGGACATCGAGGCCTTCCAGCACCACTTCGAGGTGCACGTCGTGCCCGAGGCGCGCGCCGGCACGCTCGACCGGCCGCGCGCCGCGGCGCAACACGCCGAGGCCGAGCACCTCGCGCTCGCCATCCAGAAGCGCGTGCGCGCGCTCGAGGACGAGATCGACGCCGCGCAGGCGCTGGTGCGGGCCCACGCGGCGGCGGCGACGGCGCGCGCGTGGAAGGCGACCGCCGCGATCACGCTCGGCGGGCTCGCCCTCTCCGTCTTCGTCGCGCGGCGGCTCGCCTCGGCCGTGCTGGGCCCCATCGACGCGCTGCGGGCGGCGTCCCAGGCGGTCGGGCGCGGCGAGTCCGCGGCGCGCGCCCCCGAGGCCGGCGACGAGGAGCTGGTCGAGGTCGCCCACGCCTTCAACGCGATGGTCGAGAGCGTCGGGCGCGCGGAGGAGCGGCGCGTGCGGGGCGAGCGGCTCGCCGCCCTCGGCGAGATGAGCGCGGCCGTCGCCCACGAGCTGATGAACCCGCTCGCCGTCATCCTCGGCGACCCCGCCGCCCGCGATCCGGCGCTCGCCAGCGTGCGCCAGGAGGCCGAGCACGCGCGGCGCATCGTGGAGGGCATGCTCGGCTTCGCGCGGCCCGGCGGCGATCCCCCCGCGCGCCTCGACCTCGCCGTGCTCGCTCGTGAGGCGGCCGACCGCGTGGCGATGGTCGCGGACGTGCGCGACGTCCGCGTGGACGTGCGCGGCGACGGGCCCGTGACCGTGACGATGTCGCCGTCCGCCGCGCGGCAGGTGCTCGACAACCTGCTGAAGAACGCGGTGGAAGCGGCCCCGCCGGGCTCGGCGGTGGAGATCGAGGTGCTGCCGGATCCCGCCGTACGCGTGCTCGACCGCGGGGCGGGCATCCCGGCGAGCGTGCGCGCGCGGCTGTACGAGCCCTTCGCGACGGGCCGCGCGGGCGGCACGGGCCTCGGGCTCGCCGTCTGCCAGCGCATCGCCCGCGCGCAAGGCGGCGAGCTGAAGCACGAGGACCGCGACGGTGGCGGCACGGTCGCCATCTGGGAGATCGGCAGGACGTAGCCACGGAAGCCCGAAGCCCAAAGCCTAAAGCCTAAAGCCTACTCTTCCACCGTCATCAACCCCGCCATCCCGTCCTCCGCGTGCTCGAGGATGTGGCAGTGCACCATCCACTCGCCCGGGTTGTCGAGCGCGCTCGCGACGCGGACCGTGCTGCGCGGGGCCACGTCCCAGGTGTCCTTCCAGCCGAGCGGCGTGGTGGGCGCCACGCCGTCGATCGCGAGGATCTGGAAGCGGTTGCCGTGGATGTGGAAGGGGTGGTGCATCTCCGAGTCGTTCCAGACCTCGAAGGTGGTGTCGACGTTCCCTTCGACCATGACCATCGGCACGTCCGGCCACGACTCGCCGTCGAGCGTGACCGTGCCGCCCATCATGTCCTCCTCGAGCAGCCACTGGTGGCCGAACGTCTCGGGCGCCTCGGTCCAGCCGGGCACGTCGGGCGTGGGCTCTGCCCACGGCGTGCCCTCGACCTCGCCGTCGGCGTAGACCAGCGACAACACGGGGTTCTCGCCGTCGCCGAGGGGGTCGGGCTCGACCATGTGGGCGCCCTCCTCGTGGAGCTGGAAGCGGGCGTTCATCAGGCGGTACTCCTCGCCCGGCTCGCCCGTCGCCTCCACGAGCACGGTGTAGCGCTCGCCCGGCACGATCACGAGGTGGTCGGCGACCCAGGGCTCCGCGACGAAGCCGCCGTCGGTCGCGACGACCGTGAACGTGTGGCCCTCGAGGCGCACGTCCCAGAAGCGCGCGTTGGACGCGTTCGCGAAGCGCATCAGCACGTTCTGGCCCTTCGTCACCTCGACGCGGCGGCCGCTCTTCCCGTTGGCCATGAGCACGTTGCCCAGCCGCCCCATGAGCTGCATCATGTCGGTGTCGGGGGGCTCGATCTGCCAGGCGTCCTCGTCGAGCAGCACGTCGTCGAGCACCAGCGGGAGCTCGCAGTCGGCGCGTCCCTCGTCGACCTCGCGGATCACCATCTGCCCGTAGAGCCCGCGCTCGAGCACGGTGTCGCCCGACATGTGCGGGTGGTACCAGTAGGTGCCGGCGTCCTGCAGGTCGAGCTCGTAGGTGAACGAGCCCCCGGGCGCCACCGGCGACATCATCTGCATCACGCCGTCCATCTCGGGCGAGACGCGCAGGCCGTGCCAGTGGATCGTGAGGTCGACTTCGGTGTCGTTCGTGAAGTTCACGACGAGGCGATCGCCGCGCGTGGCCTCGATCAGCGGGCCCGGGACCTGCCCCTCGAAGGCGAGCCCGTCCTCGAGCGGGATGCCCGTGCCGGGGTCCCAGGCGAACGCGGACGCGCGGAGGTCGACCTCCACCACGCCCTGGGCGTCGTCGAGGTCCGGCGCCGCGGTGTAGCCGCAAGCCTCGGGAGGAGCGACGGTGCCGCCGTCCTCGGTGTCGTCGGGGTCGGGCTTCCCGGCGTCGGTCGGACCGCCGCCGCAGGCGGCCAGCAGAAGGGGGATGGCGAGGCGCATGGGCTTCTCTATACCCGTTCGCCGGCCGATGGCTGTGACAGCGTCGGTCACGCCCGCGGGCACCCGTCTTGCACAGCTGTCGAGGGCCCCCGCGCGGGGGCCCTCGCGCGTGCGTATTCCCACTTCGGGTTGGGCGCGCCGACACAGGAACCAACTCTGTCACACGGGAGCCCCCGATGATGCGCCTCCTCCCCCTCGCCGTCCTCCTCGCCTGCTCCTCCGGCTCGGCCGACCACACGGAGGAGTACCTCGCCGACTTCGACGTCCACGTCGAGGAGGTCCGTACGCTCGTCGCGGACCACGCCGCCGCCGTCGCCGCCGCCACCACGCTCGAGGATGTGGGTGCGCTCGAGGACCAGTACCTCGCCGACTGGCAGGCGCTGTACGGCGAGATGGGCGAGCTCATGGACGCCATGATGGACGAGTGCGAGATGGACGACATGGCGTCCATGGACGACGCCGACGCCGGCATGATGGACATGGACGCCGCCGTGATGGACCACGTCGACGCGCACGCGACGCACGCGGACGTCGCCGAGTGCGCCCCGGAGGAGACGACCCACGGCGAGGAGATGGGCATGCACGCCGACGACATGGCCGGCTACGGCGACGGCTGGCACGACACCATGCACTGCGGCGACGGCGGCGGGCACGAGATGTGAGACGTGTGGGCTACAGGCTGCAGGCTACAGGCTGCAGGCTACAGGCCACGGGCCGTCCCGGGGGCTGCCCCCGTCGACGATTGCCCGCGCCCGTGCCGAAGGCACCGAGCCCGGCTGAAGCCTGAAGCCCGGAGCCTGAAGCCTCTTCAGAGCCCCGTCACGTACGCCGCGATCGCCCGCGCCGTGTCCTCCGGGTGGACCCCGGGCGGGTGGCGGCCGCCCGGGACCACCGACGGACCCTGCGTGAGCATCGCGATCACGTAGTCGGGATCGAGCCGCTCGCGGGCCCCGTCCAGCACGGGGCCCTTCATCTCGCCCGCGCCCTCCGCGACGTGACACGCCGGGCAGCCGAGGCGCCCGTACGCCGCGCGGCCCGCCTCCACCGCGGCGGGATCGGCGACCCAGCCGGTCTCGGCGATGCGGTCGTCGCCGAGGCTCGACTCGATCCACGCGGCGAGCCGCTCGGACTCCTCCGCCGACAGCCCCAGCACGGGCATGCGCTCGGCCTGGTCCATCCGGATCGTGACGGGCTCGACGAGGAAGCGCACGAGCCACTCGCGGCGCACGCGCGCGCCCTCGCCGTCCAACGGCACGCGGGACAGCTCGCCGCCCTCGCCGCCGACGCGGTGGCAGACGAGGCAGCGCCAGCGCGAGATCAGCCGCCCCGTCTCGCCCGCGGGCATCGCCGACCGCGCGCCCGCGGGCCGCGTGACGTAGTCGGCGGGCGGCGCCTCCTTGCGCAGCGACGCGAGCGCGACGCCGATCGCGAGCGCCTCCTCGTCGCCGAGGCTCGCGAACGCGGGCATCTTCGCGGGGCTCCCCCCGGGGACGTCGAACGCGCGCGGGTCGCGCGCCTTCCGGGCGATCCACGAGGGCAGATCCGCGAGCGGCCCCTCCGCCGCGTGCGGCAGGTCCGCGATCCGCCGGCTGCCGAGCGCCGTGAGCGCGACGCCCACGCGCGAGCGGGGGACGTCGCCCGCGTCGTGGCAGCCCGCGCACCCGAGCTCCGCGAAGCGCGCGCGGCCCACGCCGGCGAGCCCCGGATCGACGGGCCCCTCGTCCTTCGCCCAGGGCGGCTCCGCCGTGTCCGGCACCCACTGCTCCTGCGCGTACGCGACGACGTCGGCGGCGTCCTGCTCGGAGAGCCGGAAGCCGGGCATCCGCGTCTCCGGCCGCAGCCGGTGCGTGTCGGCGAGGTAGGCCGCGAGCCACGCGGGCCGGATCTTCACGCCCGCCGTCGAGAGGTCGGGGGCGTGCCCGCCGCCGCGCTCCTCGATGCGGTGACACGTCGCGCAGCGACGGTAGGCGACCACGCGCCGCCCGCGGTCCGCGTCGCCCTCCAGCGTGGTCGCCCCGAGCGAGGGGCCGGGCAGCGAGAACAGGAACGCGACGAGCGCCTCCCGGTCGGCGTCGGAGAGCGCGAACGTCGGCATCCGGTGGTCGGGGTTCAGCGCGGCGGGGTCGCGCAGCCAGGCCCGCACCCACCCCGGCGACACCTTGTCGGAGAGCCCGTCGAGCCGAGGCGCGAAGTCGGGCCAGCCGTAGCCGGGCACGTCGTGACAGCCCGCGCACCCGCGCTCCGCCAGCGCGACGCGCCCCTTCGCGAGGAGCGGCGCGCCGGCGACGTCGCTGCCGAGGTGACAGGACCCGCACGCCGCCTCGCGCTCCGCGACGGTGCGCAACGGCCACTCCCAGTCGAGGGCCCGCTCGTGGGCGCCCTCCTGCGTCGTCGCGAGCCCCTGGCCGCCGTGGCAGGGCGTGCAGCCGAAGCGCTCCACCGGGTGCCGCTCGAGGGCGTCGCCCGGGTGCGTGTCGTGGCAGGTCTCGCAGCGGTCCACCACGTCGAGCGCCTCGACGATGCGCTGCTCCACGGCCACGGGCCGCGCGACCTCGCGGGCGACGGCGACGCCGACGAGCCCCACGCAGGCGGCGAGCGAGCCGACGAACAGGACGTCGAGCCAGGCCGGGTGGGTCACGGCGGCCACCACACGAGCGCCCACGCCGGCCCGCGGAAGAACGTCCCCACGACCGTCACGGCGACGAAGAAGAGCCCCACCGCGACGAAGATCGCGCAGGCGCGGGCGCGCTCGCGGGGCCAGTAGCGGCCGAGCCCGCCGGTGTGGCGGTCGAGGTACGGCAACAGGCAGAGCGCCGCCACGGTCGCGCCGGGCACGAACACGCCGCCCCAGAACGCGTGGTAGTGCGCGAGCTCCTGGATGCCGAGGAAGTACCACGGCGCCTTCGCCGGGTTGGGCGTCCGCGTCGGATCCGCCTCGGGCTCGAGCGGCGCGTCGAACGCGAACGAGGCCGCGAGGAGCAAGGCCATCACGAACAGGCCGACGGCCAGCTCGCGGTAGACGAGGTGCGGCCACGCCGGGACGAGCCGCCCCTCGCCGGTGGGCTGGCCGGGAGCGTGCTCGGACGTGACGAGGCCCCCGTCGCGCCGCACGCGGTACACGTGGAAGCACAGGATCGCCCCGAGGACACCCGGCAACACGACGCAGTGCAACACGTAGAAGCGCAGGAGCGCCGCCTCGCCGACGCTGGCGTCGCCGAGCAGGAGGAGCGCCGTGGGCTCGCCCAGCAGCGGCACCGAAGCCACCATCTTCGAGCCGACGGTGACGGCCCAGAACGCGAGCTGGTCCCACGGCAGGAGGTAGCCGGTGAACGACAGGGCCAGCGTGAGCACCCAGAGCCCCACGCCGGCGACCCAGTTGGCCTCGCGCGGCGGCTTGTAGCCGCCCGACAGGAACACCCTCACCATGTGGAGCGTGACGAGCGCGACCATCGCGTGCGCGGCCCAGCGGTGCAGGTTGCGCGTCAGCATGCCGAACGGCACGACGAACGCGAGGTCCTTCATCGACCGGTAGGCCGCGTCGGGGTGCGGCACGTAGTAGAACATCAGGTAGAAGCCCGTCAGCACGAGCTCGCCGCACAACACCAGCGACACGAAGCCGAGCGCCCACGTCGCCGCGAACGTCAGCGAGAACGGGCGCACCTTCGGCGCGTGCAGGTGCAAGAGGAACGACGAGCGCATCGCGAGCAGCGCCTTGCGATCGTCCTCGGGCCAGCCCACCCGGAAGACCGAGTCGCGGACGCGTTTCCAGAGCTCCCGCACGGCCTACCCCACCTTCAGGCGCTCGTCCTCGCCCACGGCGCGGGCGAGGTCGACGACGAGGCGGCCGCGCGGGTCGATCTCCAGCGCGTGGAAGGCGAGCGGGTCCGGCGCGGGCCCGCCGAGGACGCGGCCCTCGCGGTCGTAGCGGCTGCCGTGACAGGGGCAGGTGAAGCCGTCCTTCTCCGGGTTCTCGCGCACGGTGCAGCCGAGGTGGGTGCAGGTCGCGGAGAGCGCGCGGACGCCGCTCGCGTCGCGCATCACGAACACGTTCGCCGCGTCCACGAACTCGGTCGCGCCGGCCGCGAAGCGCGCGGGGTCGCCCAGCACGCGCTTCGTCGGCGGGCCGTAGGAGACGGGCGCGCGGGCGAACCGCACGGTGGACCAGAGCGCCTCCAGCACGAGGAGGCCGAAGCCGCCGGCGCCGAAGACGTGGACGAAGCGCCGCCGGTTCACTTGCTCACGAGGGGGATCGTGACGGTCGCGCTCTGCCCCGCGACCACGGTGACGGGCACGTCCGCCGCGCCGAGCTTCTCGTGCCACACCCCGAGCGTGTACTGCCCCGGCGGCAAGTCCAGCGCGAACCGGCCCTCCTTGTCGCTCACCGCGAAGCGCGCGGTGTCGAGCACCAGCACCGTCGCGATCATGTCGTCGTGGACCTTGCAGAGCTGCCGGTAGGCGCCGGCCTTCTGGAAGGTGTACGAGCGCTTCTCGCCCTTCGGCCACGTGCCGAGGTCGTACTTCTCGCCGTCCATCGTGAAGACGTTGTGCCCGACCGGGTCGGAGTTGGTGAAGTCGACGGTCCAGCCCACCTGGACGGGCAACACCCGGGGCACGAACACGAGCCCGTTCTGGTCCATCGTGGCGGTCTTCTTCGTGGCCGGGCCCTTGTCGCCCGCCTTCACGTACACCACCGTGTTCGCCTTGTGTTTGGCGACGGCGACGTCGACGGTGCCCACCACCTTGCCCGTCGCCTCGCCGGCCGAGGCGGGGAGCGAGGCCAGCGCGAGCGCGGCGGCGACGAGAAGTTTACGCATGCGACCCTCCAGTGTCAGAACGCCGCGGCATACTCGACGGCGGCGAAGCGGAAGCCGGTGTCCTCGCCCGCGTCCGCGCCGAAGCCGACCTCGCCGCGGAGGAGCACGTTGGGGCGGACCACCGCGTTGACCACGCCGAGGCCCAGCCAGTCGGCGTCGCCGGCGTCGAGGCGCGAGGCCTCGAGGCGCGCGGTGGGGAACACCACGGGGGTCACCACCCAGGTGACCTCCGTGAACAGCTGGTCGGCGTCGACGGGCGGCCCGTCGAGCGCGCTGGTGTGGCTCTCGCGGGCGACCACCACGTCCACGAGCAGGTCGCCGAGCGCGACGTGGGCGTCCCCGCCGAGGCGCAGGATCTGGTCGTCGACGTAGTCCACGACCTCGCGCCCGCTCCACCCGGACGCGCCGAGCGTGACGCTGACCTCGCGCCAGGCGGCCGTGCCGGCGACCCCGCCGGAACCGTCGAGCGGCATGCCGCCGATCTTGACCTCCGCGCGCCCCCACGCGTCCTTCGCGAGGAAGGTCGCGGGCGTGACGTTCTCCACGACCCCCAGCGTCCACCCCACGCGCTTGCGGACGACGCCGGAGAGCTCGAGGCCGTCGCGGAAGGGCTCGACCGTGAAGGTGCTGTCGCCCACGGGCATCGTGCCGAGGCGCAGCAGGTGCCCCACCACCCCGCGGTGGATCGTGACCCCGTGGAGGCTCGGCTCGAAGCGCCCCACCTTGATCAGCAGGTCGGTCGGCCGCCGGAGCGGCGTGAACTGCACGCTCGCGCGCTCCACCTCGATCGGCGAGTGCCCGCCCACGTTCACGGCGAGGAAGAAGGCGATCGGCTCGCCGAGCGTGCCGCCGGCGCGCAGCCCCATCCCGTCGAACACCTTCGAGAAGTCGAGCTCGTTCTCCGCCGCGTCCTCTTCGGACGCCGCCGACTCGCCTTCCGAGTGGCTGTGCTCGCTCTCCTCGTCCCCGTGGCCCATCGTCTCGAAGGCGTTGCCGAACTGGACCTTGCCGCCGAGGGTCACGGACAGGGGCAGCCTCCCGGGGAGTTGGCCCGGCCACACCGCGGCCGGCCAGCGCTCGGCCTGCGCCTCGTTGCCGAGGGCGACGGGCTCCTCCTTCTCGGCGACCTCGTCGCCCCCGTCCGGGAAGCGGTATGCGTTGCGACGGAAGGCCTCGCCGAAGGGGGTCAGCTTCGGGTACGCGAGGTGACAGGTCTGACAGCTGGTCTCGTAGCGGCGCGCGAACGCGGGGATCGCCCACGCCTCGTCGGGCGCGAGGCCCGCGAGGAGCACGAGGAGCGCGAGCACGCGGCGGGCGATTGCGCGAAGCACGAGGTCCTCTCCGCTGGGACGAGGACGGTAACCGGGGGCTCGTTTGGGTTTGGTCCGCCGAAGAGCCTACGTAACAGCCGTTTCTTCCCGTGTGACACGCGAGGTCACACCGGCCCTCGCGGGTGTGGTCCCCTGTGTCACGGATACCCGAGCATCCGCGCGATCACCGTCGCCAGCTCGGCGCCCACGCGCGCGGCGCCCTCGCGCGTGAGGTGGTTCTGGTCGATCAGGAGCTCGGTCTCCGGCACGCCGGCGAGCGCCGCGCGGACGTCGAAGTACTCGACTCCGTCGAGCTCCTCGGCGAGGCGGGCCTCCATGCGCGCGTACGGCAGGAGCGTGGGGTCGGCCTGGACCGTCGCGAACTCGGTGACGAGCAGGAGCTGCGCGCCCCGGGCGGCGGTCGCCGCGGCCACGCGCCGGAGGTTCTCCTCCGCGTCGGGCAGCGGCACCTCGGGGACCGAGGCGGCGCGGGCCTCGCCGCGCGACCGCGACCAGAGCGAGAGCCCCGTGAGCACGCGCGAGCGCGTGGCCAGCGACACGGCCCCGGCGACGGCCTCGCCGCGCGCCGCCTCGTCCGCCTCGCGCTGCTTGCGCGTCTTGGGGTTCGTCGTGCCCGCGAGGTCGTTCACGCCCGTGTAGAGCACGACCACGTCCGGATTGCCGGCGCGCTCCATCAGCCGCTCGATGGTGCGCGAGATGGTGAAGGTGTCGCGCCCGCCGCCCCCGAAGTTCGTGGCCGTGAACGCGACCTCGGGGAGCGCGGCGCAGAGCCGCTCGTGGGCCTGCGTCGGGAAGAAGGCCTCGGGCTCGTCGACGAACTGGTAGGCGCCGCCCGTGGACGAGCCGCCCGCGAACAGCACGCCGTGGGACTCCCGCGCCGCGGGCGGCCCGCACGTGCCCGACCAGAAGGGCTCCGGGTCCCGCCACCCCGTCGCCGGCGCCGAGTCGGCCACCAGCCGCTCCGCGTCCCAGGCCTTCTTCAGGTAGGTCGCGCGCGCCGCCATCTCGCACGACACGGGCGCGGTCAGCAGCAGCACCGAGAGCAGGTCCGCCGCGGCCCGGGGCGCCCGGTCGAGCAACGTCCGCGCCGACGCCGCGAGCACCACCGCGCGCCACCCGACGGCGAGCCAGGCGCCGCCCTTCCAGCCGAGCGCCGCGAGCGCGATCAGCGCGGGCGCGTCGACGAGCAGGGATCG
>JBMOQZ010000039.1:0-30686 GCA_049322475.1 Myxococcota bacterium
TCCGTGCCGTCGTCGCGGCCTTCGCCGTCGCTGTCGGCGACGAGCGGGTCGGTGCCGCCGGCGACCTCCGTGCCGTCGTCGAGGCCGTCGCCGTCGCTGTCGGCGACGAGCGGGTCGGTGAGCGTGTCGGTCACCTCGGTGCCGTCGTCGAGGCCGTCGCCGTCGCTGTCGGCGACGAGCGGGTCGGTGCCGCCGGCGACCTCCGTGCCGTCGTCGAGGCCGTCGCCGTCGGAGTCGGCGACGTCGGGGTCGCTGCCCACGACCCCCTCCTCGACGTCGGAGAGCCCGTCGTCGTCGGTGTCGAGCACGACGTCGACGGTGCCGGACCAGTCGGTCGTGAACGCCGTCGCCTCGACGTAGTAGGTGGCCTCGGCCGAGAGCTCGTAGGTGCCGTCCGCCGCCGCCACGAAGACGATGTCGATGGTCTCGAGCTCCGAGGCGGTGAGCGTGCCGAGGTCCCACGTGACCGTGTTCGTCGTGGGGTCGTACACGCCGCCGAGGCTGTCCGAGACGTAGGTGAGGCCGGCCGGGATCGTGAGCGTGAGCGTGGTGCGCCGCGCGCGCCCGGCGCCGCTGTTGTCGACCTCGAGCGTGAGCGTGACGTCGTAGTCCACGGCGGCGGGCGTGCCGTCGATGCCGACGACCGGGGCGAGCGCGAGGTTGGCGCAGTCGGCCGTGAAGTAGGAGTTCAGGAAGACGCGGACGCCGTTGATGTCGGCGTTCGAGCTGTACGGGAGGTCGACGTCGTACTCGTGGCCGCCGAGCAGCGAGACCTTGCCCTTCGTCGCGTCGCCGTCGAGGCGGGCGCTGGCGACGACGTAGGCCGTGTCGGTGCCGTCGTCGCCCGTGACCGTCATCGCGCCGGCGACGAGCGTGCCCGAGAAGTCGGGGAGGCTCCCGCCCTGGGCGCCCCACTCGCCGACCATCTGGAGGAGCTCGGCCTCCGGGGTGTCGGCCGTGTAGGTCGCGCTGCCGCGGCCGAGGGAGACCTTCGTGACGCCCGACGAGATCATCGAGCCGTACGTGGCCTCGTTCTCGATCGACTCGGCGGCGGCGCACTCGAACAACGAGCTGGTGAGCTGATCCTCGGCGAACGCGCGGATCTCCATCACCACGTCGTCGATGCCCTCCTCCTCCCAGTGCATCGCGTTGAGGTGGCAGTACGCGGTGAAGCCCTCCTCGTCGAAGAGCGCGCCGTCGCCCGCCGAGGTGGGGTCGGCGCCGACGATGTCCTCCTCGGAGAGGTTGTAGACGGAGTCCGCGTCCCAGGCGGCGCCGTCGAAGTCGGGGATGCCCGCGGCGTTGAGGTACGCCCAGGCGATGTCCTCGTTGCCGTCCTCGAAGATGGCGATGCTCGGCGCGACGAACATCGTGCGCGCCACCTCGAGCGTCTCCGCGTCGGTCGTGTAGTAGGCGACGGCCGACCATCCGGCGGCCTGCCACGCGTCGAGGATGGGCTCCGCGCGGGCGACGTCCGCGGCCGCGATCACGAAGGGGCCGCCCGAGAACGAGCGATCCGTCGCGGCCGAGGCGGCCTCGGTCGTGAGGTACGTCGAGACGTCGACCATGTCGGGGCCGTCGTAGGCCTTCGACGAGTCGATGACCCAGTGGACCTCGATCGCCTCGCGCAACAGCGCGTAGACGAGCCCGTAGGCGTCGAGGATGCCGTCGTCCTGGAACGTCGTGTCCATCGGCACGACCATCGACCCGGCGTCGAAGGTCGTCAGGGTCCCGGCGTGGGCCGCCGGGGAGAAGACTCCCAGGAGCAGGAGCAGGGTCGATCGCACGGACACCTCCGGTGCCTCTAGGATACCGGAGCCCGGCCGCGCGCACCGGCGAGCCCCCCGGCGGAGCCCTGCCACCCCTCCCCGCGCGAGAACACAGGATCGACCGCGATCTGGCAGAAAACTGCCGGCGCGGCTGACCTGCGGCCCCCCATCAGAGCAGGTGGTACTTGCGCAGCTTGTAGCGGAGCGCGGTGCGCTCGAGCCCGAGGATGCGCGCCATCTCGGACTGGTTGCCCCCCGTCTGCTCCCACGCCCGCCGCAGGAGCCGCAGCTCCTCGTCCTGGAGGTGCTGGGGGAGCGACGGCAGCGCGCCCGGCTCGGGCGGCGGGATCGACGGGCGCGCGGCGGCGAGGATGCTCCGCGACCCGTTCACCACGGCGCGCTCGACGAGGTTGGCGAGCTCGCGCACGTTGCCGGGCCACTCGTAGCGGCACGCGGCCTCGATGACGACGGCGTCGAACGTGGGCGCGGGGCGGCCGATGCGCGCGGCGACCCGGGCC
The DNA here is from genome assembly GCA_049322475.1 of Myxococcota bacterium. Lineage (GTDB taxonomy): Bacteria > Myxococcota_A > UBA796 > UBA796 > SXON01 > JBMOQZ01. Next base: position 2,288 of record JBMOQZ010000039.1, read on the forward strand.
GCGAAGTGCTCGATCAGGGGCGCGACGTCGGCGGTGCGGTCGCGCAGCGGCAGGAGGCGGATCGGGATGACGTTGAGGCGGTAGTAGAGGTCGCGCCGGAAGGCGCCGGCGGAGACGGCGGCGGCGAGGTCGCGCTGGGTGGTCGCCACGATCCGGCAGGGCGCGTCGCCCTCGATCAGGCGGAGGAGGCGCCCCTGCACGGCCTCGGGGAGGTCGCCGACCTCGTCGAGCAGGAGCGTGCCGCCCGCGGCCGAGGCGCCGGCGAGGCGGTCCTCCGCGCGTTCGACGGGCAGCCCCGCGCAGTCGATCACGTCGAGCGGGGCGTCGGCGCGGGGCCCCCACGCGTGGAGCGCGCGCACCGCGAGGCTCTTGCCCGTGCCGGTCTCGCCCCGCAGCAGCACGACCGAGTCCACCTGCGCGAGGTCGCGCAGCAGGCTGCGCAGGCGCGTCGTCGGGGAGGAGGCGCCGACGATCTCGACGGGGGCGGAGGGCACGGGCGCAACTATACTGCTCCCGTGCTTCCGCTCCTCCTGCACGCGACGACGACGCCGGCGACGGCTTGCTCGCTCGAGGCGCCCGCCGCGTACGAGCCCGACACGGCGAGCGACGACTCCGTCGCCCCCGGCGAGCCCGGCGCGCCCACCGTCCGGGTCACGCGCGGGAAGGGCCCCGTCTGCGAGGAGGACTGCTCCTGCATGTCCACGAGCTGCGACGACCTCGGGATCGTCTCGCTCGTCTTCACGGCCGCGCTGGACGACCGGTCGCCGGAGGCCGACGCCGACACCCAGGACGGCGTCGGCTACGTGCTCACGCTCGTGGACGGCGCGCTCGCCGAGGGGCTCGAGCTGCCCGGCGGCCCCGTCGGCGCCTTCATCTCCGGCGAGGAGGCGAGCCTCGCGCTCGTGTGGATCGACGACGCGAGCGACGACCAGGACGCCTTCGAGGCCACGGTCGCCCTGCACGCGGTCGACCTCGCGGGGAACGCGGGGCCCGCGGTCACGTTCACGATCGAGGACCCGGGCAGCGTGGAGACCGACACCCACTGCTTCGGCGGGGGCGGCGACGACGACGAGGAGAAGGCGATCTGCGGCCTCTCCGGCGGCGGGGCGGCGTGGCTGCTCGCGGCGGGCGCGCTGGCCGGGCGGCGGCGCCGGCGCTGAACCCCTCACCCGGCCTTCGGCCACCCTCTCCCCGCTCCGCGGGGAGAGGGGCATGGGAAGAGCGCCACCCTGCTCCCCTCGCCCCGCGAAGCGGGGAGAGGGGTTGAGGGGTTCGCTACGCCCCGTAGACCTCGGTGGCCGCCCGCCACGTGTTGACGTGCACCTGCACCACCTTCGACGTGTCCTTCGTGTACCCGCCGGCGAGCACCCACATCACGGGGATGCCGGCGCGCCGGCACGTCTCGAACACGAAGCGGTCGCGCTCGTGGAGGTCCTCGTGCCCGAGATCCAGCGGGCTGTACGGGTCCTCGCGGTAGGGGTCGGCGCCGGCCTGGTACAACACCGCGTCGGGGCGCGCGCGATCGAGGGCGCGCGGGAGGTGGTCGGCGAGGATCCCGAGGTAACGGGGGCCGTCGGCGCCGTTGGGCACCGGCACGGCGGTGCAGTTGGCCGTCTCGGGCGCGCGCTCGGCGGTGACGTCGCGGTAGGCGAGGTTCTGCTTGTACCAGTTGCCGTAGATGGACAGCTGGTGGAAGTCCGGGCGGCTCGCGAGGAGCGCGGCGGTGCCGTTGCCGTAGTGGAGGTCCATGTCGAGCACGAGCGCGCGCCGGAGCTTCCCGGCCGCCCTCGCGTGCTCCATCGCGACGACGAGGCCGTTGAAGGTGCAGAAGCCCTCGCCGTGGTCGGCGTGGCTGTGGTGGAAGCCGCTCGCGAGGTTGCCGGCGACGCCGTCCTCGAGCGCGGCGTGCAGCGCCGCGACACACCCGCCGTTGGTCCACCGCACCGCCTCGGCGAGCTCGGGCGACCACGGGAACTTCTGCGACTGCGCGAGCGCCCGGGGCTCGCCCGTGCGGATCGCCTCGACGTAGTCGGGGGTGTGGACGCGCAGGAGGTCGGCGTCGGCGACGGGCGCGGGCTCCACCAGCGCGGCGCCCAGCCGCTCGAGCTCAGCGCGCACCATGCCGAACTTGCGGATCGGCATGATGTGCGCGCCGATGTCGGCCTCGTAGCGCGGCGAGTGGAACGTCTTCACGCGACGTCCTTCACCGCCGCCTCGAGCACGTCGAGCGTCTCGGCGGCGTGCCGCGGCGCGAACACCAGCGCCGGGCGGAAGCGGATCGAGCGGTCGCCCGAGCCGCCGCACTCGAGCCCGCGGCGGCGCGCGGCCTCGATCACCTTGTCCCGGGCGACGGCGTCGCGGACGTCGATCGCCGCGTAGGTGCCGGCGCCGCGGGCCCCCGACAGGAGGTCCGGGCGCGCGGCCGCGAGGTCGGCGAGCCCGCGGACGAGGTACTCGCCCGTGATCCGCGTGTTCTCCAGCAGCCGGTCGCGGGCGACCACCTCGATGACGACGGCGAGCTGGGCGGCGCGCAACGGGTCGCCGAGGAAGGTGTTGAAGATGCGGTAGGGCTCGGCCGGGAAGAGCTCGTCCCGCAGGAAGAAGCCGCCGATCTGCATCTTCTTGGAGAACGTGACGATGTCGGGCGGCTCGGGCAGCTGCCACGCCGCGTGCGCCCACCAGTCGCCGGTGGCGCCACCGCCGGTCTGCACCTCGTCCACGACGAAGGCGACGCCGTGCTTGCCGCAGAGGGCGCGGAGCGCGCGGAAGAACGCGGGGCTCGCGTGGCGGTCGCCGCCCTCGCCCTGGATGGGCTCCACGATCAGCGCGGCGACGTCGTGCGCGCGGAAGCACGCCTCCGCCGCCTCGAGCGAGCGGGCCTCGGCGGCGGCGTTCTCCGCGGCGTGGGCGGCGAGGGGGAACTTCAGCGCGGGGAACGGCAGGACGGGCCACTCGAACGCGGGGATGTCGAGCTTGTGGATGGCCTTGGACCGCGTGAGCGACAGCGCGCCCATGCTGCGCCCGTGGAAGCCGCCCTCGAACGACACCGCCACCATCGAGTTGGTGTGCGGCTGGCGGTTGAGCATCGTGAGCGACAGGTCCTCGGCCGTGGGCGGCGCGCCCCCGCGCCGCACGCGCGCGCGCCGGATGAACGCGGCCTTGATCGCGTTCTCGACCGCCTCGCTGCCGGTGGTGACCGTGACCACGCGCGTCAGCCCCACCGGCGCGATGCGGGCGAGCGCGCCCTCGACGATGTCGACCCACTCCGGCGACGGCGCGATGCCCAGCGCGGGCCGGTACCCGGCCGCCCAGTCGAAGCGGCCGTCCCGCCACGCCGCGAGCAGGTCGGGGTGGTTGTAGCCGAGGGGCAGCGCCGCGATGTGCCCGTAGACGTCGAGCAGGACGTTGCCGTCCACGTCGACGAGGTAGTTACCGAGGCTCCGGCGGGCGTCCTGGTAGACGTGCACCGTCCGGGCGTCCTGATAGCGGCCGTGCCGCGCGCGCAGCTCCTCGGTCCGCGGGCCGGGGATGGCGGTGCGGACCTCGGCGCGGAGGGGCTCGCCCGGGATGGCGGGCGCGGGCGTGGTCGGCGGCTCGGCGGCGCGGGGGGGCATCAGGGCCTCCAGATGGCGGGGAAGTGCGGGTAGAAGCCGTCCTTCGCGAGGGGCGCGAGGGCCTCGCCGTCGAAGGTCGACGCCGGCAGCGGAAGCAGCGTCACCGGGTCGTCGGCCTCGTCGAGCGCCGCGTACGCGACCTCGAGCGGCTCGACCAGATCGAGGGGCCGGCAGTGGGAGGCGAAGACGGTGTAGAGGTGGTCGACGAACGCGGCGGCGAGGCGCAGCGGCAGGGTGGGCTCGCCCTCGTGCCCCACCCGCCGGATCACCGCGAGGAGCGGCACCGGCCGCGCGGTGCGGCCGATCTCCACCGGGTCGCGGAAGTCGGGCTGGCAGTACGGCAGCACCTCGGGCGGGATCGCGGCGAAGCCGGCCTTCCCGTAGGACACGAGCCGCACGACGGTGTCGATGGTCGCGGGGTCGGCCGGCTCCTGCTCGGTGGCGAGGATCAGCTCGCCCCGCGGCGCCATCGCGCGCCCGAGCGGGACCGCGACCTCCCGCAACAGGTCGGCGAGCCCGTTTCGCCGGAACTCGGGCAACACGAGCGAGTGCGCGAGGTAGACGACACACACGCCGGCGTCCTCGTCGGCGATCACCCAGAGGTCGCGCGCGCCGGCGAGCGCCCCGGTGGCGCGCTCGTACGCGGCGATCAGGTGGTAGCGCACGCGGCAGGGCATCTCGCGCTTCTCGCGCTGGCGGAGCCACCGCTCGATCACCGCGCGCCGCTCGATCTCCCCGCGCGGGCCGAAGTAGGCCTGCAGCGCGCCCCACGCGGCCTCGAAGGGCTTGCCGACGCCCCGGATCTCGCGGAGCTCGAAGCGCTGGAGCGCGTCGCGCGCCCTCCCCTCCGGGAGATCGCCCGCGACGATCACGACATGTCCCTCAACGACGCGTCGAACGCCGCCAGCGCGATCTCCACCTCGGCGGGGCCCGTGATCAGGTGGGGACGCAGCCGCACCGAGCGCGTGCCCGTGTAGCTGGCGAACACCCCGCGCGACATGCTGCGCTTGAGGAAGTCGTCGCGCAGCGCGGGCGTGGGGAGGTCGAACGCGAGGAGGAAGCCGCGGCCGCGCGGCTCGGTCACGAGCGCGGGGTGGCGCTTCGCGAGGTCTTCGAGGCCGGCGAGGAACAGCGCGCCGGTCTCGCGCACGTTGGCGAGCAGGCCGCCGTCGACGATCTCGCGCAGCGTCGCCTCGCCGAGCAGGGCGCGGGCGCGGTCGCCGTTGCGCGTGTGGTACATGCGGCCGAACTGGCGGATGTCGTAGTCGGCCGTCGCGAAGAAGCCGCCCATCTGCATCTTCTTGCCGAAGCAGACGAGGTCGGGCGGGACGGGCAGGTCGAACTGCTCGTGGCACCAGAGCGTGCCGGAGATGCCGCAGCCCGTCTGCACCTCGTCGAGCACGAGCGCCGCCCCGGCGGCCTTCGTCAGGCGCTGCACGCCGCGGAAGAACGCCGCGCTGGCGTGGCGATCGCCGCCCTCGGACTGCACCGGCTCGACCAGCACGGCGGCGACCCGGCCGGCGTTCGCGTCGAGGATGCGCTCGAGCTCGGCGAGGCACTCGGCCTCGACGGCGGCGTTGTGCTCGGCGTGATCGCGGAGCGGCCAGCGGCCGGCGGGGAAGGGCGCCGTCGGCCAGCGGAAGGCGGGGACGTCGGCCTTGTGCACGGGCTTGCTGTGCGTGGCCGTCATCGAGCCGAAGCCGCGCCCGTGGAAGGCGCCGCCGAAGGACACGCAGATCGCGTCGGTCCCGGCGTTGTCCATCACCGCGCGGAGGTACGCCTCGGGCATCTCCAGCGGGTTCTTCGGCTCGCCCGCCGCGAGGCGCCGGCGCTCGCCGTGGACGATGAACGCGGCCTTGAGCGCTGCCTCCACGCCCTCGCCGCCCCCGTCCACGCAGAACACGCGGGCCGCGCCCGGCGGCGCGTACCGCTTCTGTAGCGCCTCGACGTACGCGATCCACGCGGGCGCGGTGACGAAGGGCGTGGACGTGGCGTTGGCGGCGGCCCGGGCGAACGCGGGGCTGCGCGCGACCTCGACCAGCGCGGGGTGGTTGTAGCCGAGGGCGCCGAGCGCGAAGCTGGAGAACAGGTCGAGCAGCCAGTTGCCGTCGACGTCGCGGATCCAGACGCCCTCGCTGGCGGCGTCGTCCACGAGGATCGTCCGGTAGATGGACTGCATGTCGAAGCGGCCGCGCTCGATCAGGGCGCGGGCCTCGGGGCCCGGGATCTCGGTGCGGACCTCGGGCCGTTTCGGGGGGGTGGCCATCCGCCCGACCTATCCCGCCCGGGGAGGCGCCGCCTTGATCCGCGGGGGCCGGCGCGGTACCCTGCGCGCGCCGCCGAGGGTGTGCCCGTGTCCCTGCTCCTCCTCACGCTGCCCGCCTTCGCGGGCGACACCACCATCTGGTACGGAGGCGCCGTCTCGACCGGCGCCTCGCTCGACCGGGACCCCGGCCTCGGGGTCCTCCCGTTCCAGGTGGAGGCCGACGCCCGTCTCGAGACGGGCCCGATCTACGCGCGGGTCGACCTCAACGTGTTCCCCATGATGACGACCGGCAGCGACGTCGTCGGCTGGGAGGACGTCGACGGCGTGCGGGTCCTCGGCCTCGAGAGCGAGCCGGGCGTGGCGGATCCCACCCTGCTCCCCGAGTGGGCGATGGTCCAGGTCGGCACCGAGCAGTACAAGGTCCGCGTCGGTGTCACCAACCCCAACTTCGGCCTCGAGGACTGGGACACCTGGAACAACTACCTCCCCACGTTCTCGACCCACTTCAACGCGGCGACGCCCGGGCGCATCCTCGGCGCCGAGCCCGCGATGCAGTTCGACGACGGTACGGAGATCTTCGCGTTCGGCGGCTACGACCTCGACTTCGGCGAGGTCGCCGCGGGCGCGGGCATCTGGACCGAGCAGGACAGCTGGTCCACCTGGTCCGGCGTCGCGAGCTACCCGGCGCTGGGCATGCACGAGGTCATCGTCGCCGCCGAGGTCTACCCGTTCGAGGTGCTCTGGATCTCGGTCGACGGCGTCGTCGGCGTGATGGGCCGCGAGCCCTTCGCCGGCGGCCAGGTCGTCTTCAACATCGCGCCCGAGCAGGTCGTCACGCCGGTCGTGCGCCTCGAGGGCCTGCTCGACCCCACCGGCGCGCTGGGCGGCTACGAGGGCGGCGTCCCCGACGCCACGGCGAGCGTGGGCCTGCGCGCGCACCCCACCGAGTTCAGCCAGATCGCGGTCGAAGGCAAGATGACCACCTTCGGGCCCGGCTTCACCGAGGGGGGCCTCGTGGTGCGCCTCGACTTCTTCACCCCCGCGCCCGGGACCTACACGGCGGTGATGGAAGAAGAATAGGCTGGGCCGATGCCCGCCCTCTGGATCGACAACGGCGAGCGCCCCGCGCGCTCGGGCGAGACCTTCGTCACCCACAACCCCGCGACCGGCCAGCCGCTCGCCGACCTCGCGCGCGCCCGCCGCGAGGACGTCGACGACGCCGTCGCGTCCGCGAAGCGCGCCTTCACCGGCGGCTGGGCGAAGCTCGACGTCTACGAGCGCCAGCGCATCCTCTGGAAGATCGGCGAGCTCGTGCTCGCGCAGGTGGAGGAGCTCGCGCGGCTCGAGACGCTCGACACCGGCAAGCCCCTCACCAACGCGCGCACCATCGACGTGCCGCGCACGGCCGACACCTTCTTCTACTTCTCCGGGTGGGCGACGAAGCTCACCGGCGAGACGATCCCGGTCCGCGGCCCGTTCCTGACCTACACCGTGCGCGAGCCGCTCGGGGTCATCGGGGCGATCACGCCGTGGAACTTCCCGCTCCTTCTCGCGGCGCGGAAGATCGCGCCCGCGCTGGCCGCGGGGAACACGGTCGTGCTCAAGCCGCCCGAGGAGGCGTCGTTGTCCTCGCTCGCGCTCGCGCGCATCGTCGCCGAGGCGGGGGCGCCCCCGGGCACGGTCAACGTCGTCACGGGCTACGGCGAGGAGGCCGGCGCCGCGCTCGTCGCGCACCCCGACGTCGCCAAGATCAGCTTCACCGGCGGCACCGACACCGGGCGCCTCATCATGCGCGACGCCGCCGCCACGTTGAAGAAGGTGTCGCTGGAGTTGGGCGGCAAGAGCCCCAACGTCGTGTTCGCCGACGCCGACGTGCAGTCCGCGGCGAAGGCCGCGGTGACGGCGGCCTTCTACAACCAGGGCGAGCTCTGCACCGCCGGGAGCCGCCTGCTCGTCGAGCGCGCGGTCCACGACGAGGTGATGGACACGGTCGCCGCCGGCGCCGCGAAGCTCGTGCCCGGCGATCCGCTCGATCCCGCCACGCAGATGGGGCCGCTGGTCAGCGCGGGCCACCACGCGCGCGTCGCGTCGTACATCGCGAAGGGCGAGGCCGAGGGGGCCCGCCGGCGGGTCGGCGGCGTGGTGGACCGGCCCGGCTGGTACGTCGCGCCGACCGTGTTCGAGGGCGTCGACGCGGGCATGACCATCGCGCGGGAGGAGATCTTCGGGCCCGTCCTGTCGGTGATCCCGTTCGACGGGCTGGACGATGCCGCGCGGATCGCAGACGCCACCGAGTTCGGGCTCGCCGCGGGCATCTGGACGCGCGACGTGGGCAAGGCCCACGCGCTGGCGGGCCGCATCCGCGCCGGGACCGTGTGGATCAACACCTACAACCGCTTCGACGCGGCCGCGCCGTACGGCGGGATGAAGCAGTCCGGCTTCGGCCGCGAGAACGGGCGCGCGGTGCTGGACGAGGTCACCCAACCGAAGACGGTCTGGGTCGCGATCGACCGGTGATCCTGCTTTTCGCCTGCGCGGAGCCGGGCTCGCCGGCGCGCCGGGAAGCGGAGGCCGGGGCCGTCGCGGACGACACCGCCACGGCGACGACGCCGTGCGGCGAGATGGCGCTCGTCGGGGAGGTGTGTGTCGATCGCCACGAGGCGTCGATCGTCGGGTGGTCGCCCTACGAGGTGCCGAGCGAAGGCGTGGCGCGGAGCGTGCCCGCCGTGGTGCCGCAGGCGTACGTCTCCGGCGAGGTCGCGGCGGCGGCGTGTGAGGCGGCCGGGAAGCGGCTGTGTACGCTCGAGGAGTGGATGGGGGCGTGCCGCTTCGCGTACCCCTACGGCGACACCTACGAGCCCGGCAGCTGCAACGACACCTACGACGGCGGGCACCCGGTGGTCGACTACTTCGGTACGAGCGAAGGTGTGTGGGATACCGAGCACATGAACGACCCCGGCATCAACCAGCAGGAAGGCACGGTCGATCCCACCGGCGCCAACGCCCGTTGCGTGTCCCCCGAGGGGGTGTACGACCTCCACGGGAACCTGCACGAGTGGATCGCCGACGCCGACGGCACCTTCAAGGGCGGCTTCTACGCCGACGGCTCCATCAACGGCGAAGGGTGCGCGTACACGACGACGGCGCACGACTTCGCGTACCACGACTACTCGACGGGGTTCCGCTGCTGCGCCGACCCGTGAGCCGTCACCCGTCCCCGCAGGTGTCGTCGCAGTAGTCGTCGCACGCGTCGGCGCAGTCGCCGTTGCAGTCGCCGCCCTCGTCGTCGTCGCACAGCTCCTCGCAGAAGTCGTTGCAGGCGTCGTCGCAGTGGTCGAGGCAGTCCTCCTCGTCCCAGTCGCCGTGCGTGTACTTGACGTCGGCCGGCTCGCCGGCGATCGCCGCCGGCGCGGCGTAGTCGTCGTCGACACACCCGGAAACCGACAAGCTCGCGAGCAGGAACCACATGGCAATCCCCCCAACGCAAGCAACGTGCGTACGGGGTGGGGGGCGCCGGTCAGGAGTTGTCGCTCAGTCGCAGGAGGCGCCGGTCGCGCCCATGTCCACGCCGCTGCCGTCCCCGAACGCGTCGCGACACGGGCCCACGCCCGTGAGCGAGTAGTCGCCCGCGCCGGGGTCGGCGAACTGCGGGTCGACCGAGACGTTGCCGCTCGTGCCGGTCAGGTCGGCGAACTGGCCGTACAGCCCGGCGTCGCAACCCCAGACGTCCGAGGAGACGACCGAGATCGAGCCGTTCGCCTCGCCGTCGAGGCAGCTCCCGACGTCGTTTCCGGCGACGATGCCCGCGAGGATCGCCGTCGCCGCCTCGTCGCCCGTCCACACCGACCCCTCCCCGTCGTTGTCCGCGAGGGTGGCGAACGTGAGGGAGAGCATCGCCGACCTCCCCTCGGCAGAGGTGCCCGCGCCCGTCTCCGCGACGTTGCGCGCGATCACGACGCCCTCCAGGGTCAGCATGCCGGCGGTCGCGACCCCGCCTCCTTCGGTCGCCTCGTTGTCCACGATCTCCGAGCAGGACAGCTCGACGACGGCGGTCTCGCCGACGAACACGCCGCCGCCGGCGTCGGCCGTGTTCGCGCGCACGACGAGGTCCTCGAAGGAAGGCGTCGCGCCGGCGTCGGCGTAGATGCCGCCGCCGCGGATGCGGCCGTCGGCGTCGGGCTCGCCCGTGCCGCCCGTCAGGGTGAAGCCCGAGATCCACGGGGACTCGCCCGCCGCGACGGTGAGCACGGGGCCGTCCCCGGTGCCGGTCACGACGGTGACGTCGGCGCCGTCGTAGCCCCACACGATCAGGTCCTTGCCGACGAGGTCGAGGTCCTCGGGGTAGTCCCCCGTCGCGACGTAGACACACAGGCGGGCGAGGTCGATCCCGGCCTGGATCGAGTCGCCGTCGTAGACCATCACGGGCTCGCCCGCGTCCGCGTCGTCGCAGTCCCCGTCGTTGGCGGCGGTGCCCGGCTCCTCCGCGCAGGCCCACACCGGCGCGTCGGGGTCGCCCCAGCCGTCGCCGTCGGCGTCGTCGTAGTACCAGGCGCCGACGTCCTCGTCGGTCTGGCCGTCGCAGTCGTCGTCGACCTCGTTGCAGACCTCGGCGGCGGCGGGGCTCACGGCGGCGTCCCCGTCGTCGCAGTCGCCCGCGACCTCGACGTACCCGGACGAGCCCGTGCAACCCGACACGGCCTCGCCCGCGCCGTAGCCGTCGCCGTCGCTGTCGCCGTACAGCTCGATGGTGACGCCCTCGTCGACCTCCTCGTCGCAGTCGTCGTCGACCCCGTCGCACTCCTCTGGCGCGCCGGGGTAGCGGGAGGCGTCCGCGTCGTCGCAGTCGTCCACGCACACGCCGTCCCCGTCGGCGTCGCAGGGGACGTCGGGGGTCCCCGTGTCCTCCGGGGACGGCGCCCCCGACTCCTTGCCTCCCTCGCCCACACACGCGTTCACCAACAGGATCACCAGCATCCGCTCACTCCTTCGAACGCGCCCATGTCGCCGGGCGTGCCTTCGCAGTCCTCCTCCTCGGCCCCGGGGACCGTGTCCTCGCACGGGGTCCCGGCGACGAGGCGGTAGTCGCCGGCGGCGTCGTCCACGAAGGGGCACGCCGCGGAGATCGTGGCGCCGGCCCCGGTGAAGGGCCCCCAGGGACCGAGCTCCGGGGCCGCGCAGCCGTAGATGTCGCTGTAGGTGAGCGAGAGAGCGGCGGACGGGTCGCCGTCGAGGCAGGGGGCCCCCGGGTCGCCCCAGAGGAGGCTCGCGACGATGGCGACGACCGCGCCGTCCGTGGCTCGGACCGGCACGTCGCCGTTGGACGCCCAGGTGACGTGTCTCGCGAAGATCGCCCCGCCGGAGCCGGAAGTCTCGAGGGCGGGGCCGCCGACGTTGCCGGCGACGAGCACGTGGTCGAGGCTCGTCAGGCCGTAGCTGGCGATCGCCGCGCCGACGGAGGCCGTGTTGTCCTCGATCCGGACCTCGGCGAGGTCCGCCGTGGTCTCCGCGCCGACGTAGACGCCGCCGCCCACGTCCGCGTCGTTGCCGACGACCGTGAGCCCCTCGGCGACGGGCATCGCGGCGTCGAAGAGGGCGATCCCCCCGCCCTCGGAGGCGGTGTTGCCTCTGACCACGAGGTTGGACACGGTCGGGCTCGCGCGGTGGACGTAGAGCCCCCCGCCGCGCGTCACGCCGGCGCCGTCGTCCTCGCCCGCGCCGCCGGTGATCGTGAAGCCGGTCAGCGTCGCGGCGCTGCCCTCGCCGCTCGCGAAGCGCACCACCGGACCCGCGCCGGTGCCGGTGACGACGGTGAGGTCGGCGCCGTCGACCCCGCGGACGAGGATCTCCTTCCCGCCGAAGTCGAGGTCCTCGCCGTAGTCGCCCTCGTACACGTACACGCACACCTCGGCGACCTCCAATGCCGCCTGGATGGACTCGCCGTCGCGGACCACGACCGGCTCGTCCGGATCGGCGTCGTCGCAGTCGGTGTCGTCGGCGACCCAGCCGTCGCCCTCCGCGCAGCGCGACGTGGTGGAGGCGGCGTCGCCGAAGCCGTCGCCGTCGCCGTCCGCGAAGAAGAGCCCGGTGACGCCCTCGTCGACGAGGTCGTCGCAGTCGTCGTCGATCTCGTTGCAGATCTCTTCGGCGGAGGGGTGGATGGCGGCGTCGGCGTCGTCGCAGTCGGTGCGGTCGGTGACGAAGCCCTCGCGCGGGCAGGCCACGATGAACGTGTTCGCGTCGCCGTAGCCGTCGCCGTCGGCGTCGGCGAACTGGGTGAGGCTGCCTTCCTCGTCGACCTCGTCGTCGCAGTCGTTGTCGATGCCGTCGCACGCCTCCTCGAGGTCCTCGCAGCGCTCGGGGTCGCCGTCGTCGCAGTCCCGTTCGGCGGCGCAGCCGTCGCCGTCGTCGTCGACGAGCCGCGGGCCGGAGTCGTGGGGCTTGCACTTGACGCCCTTGCACGAGCCGCCGCCCACGCCCGGCGGGCCGTCGTGGCAGGCGGCGAGGAGGATCACCAGCACCCGCTCGCTCCTTCGAACGCGCCCATGTCGCCGGGCGTGTCCTCGCAGTCGGGCTCGGCGAGCGCGTCGACGCACGGGGACGCGCCGGCGAGGCGGTAGTCGCCGGCGGCCGCGTCGACGAAGGGGCACTCGCCCGAGACGTTGCCGTCGACCGCCGCGAGGTCGCCCCACGGGCCGAGCTCGGGGGCCGCGCAACCGTGGACCGCCGTGTAGGTCAGCGAGAGCGACGCGCTCGAGTCGCCGTCGACGCACGGGAGGTCGCCAGCGCCCGACAGCAGGCTCTGCGTGACGTCGGCGGTGGCGGCGGTGCCGACGGTGAGCGGCACGTCGTCGTTGTCGGCCCAGGTGACGTGGGTGGCGAGCAGCGACCCGTACGGGCCGGCGACGTCGATCGCGGGGCCGCCGACCTGGCCGGCGACCAGCACGTGGTCGAGGCGGACGAGGCCGTAGGCCATGATCCCCGCCGCGACGGGCGCGGCGTTGCCCTCGACGCGGCTCTCCGCGAGCTCGGCCACGGCGTCGGTGGCGACGTGGAGCCCGCCGCCCATCGCGGCGACGTTCCCCTCGACCCCGAGGCCCTCGCCGGCGAGCGAGCCGCTCACGACGGCGATCCCCGCGCCCAGATCGGCGGTGTTGCCGGTGACGACGACGTCGGTGAGGGTGGGCGTGGCCCCGTGCACGAGGACGCCGCCGCCGCGCAGGCGGCCGTTCCCGTCGTCCTCGCCGGCGCCGCCGGTGATCGTGAAGCCGGCGAGCCGCGCCGACTCGCCGCGGACGAAGCGGACGACGGGGCCCTCGCCGCTGCCCGTCAGGACGGTCGCGTCGGGCCCTTCGACGGCCCACACGAACAGGTCCTTGCCGAGCAGATCGAGGTCCTCGCCGTAGTGGCCGGCGTAGGCGTACACGCAGAGGTCGGCGGCGGCGACGGCGGCCTGGACCGACTCGCCCTCGTGGACGACGACGGGCTCGTCGGGGTCGGCGTCGTCGCAGTCGTCGGCGTTGGCGACCCAGCCGATCTCGGCCGCGCAGGCCTCGACGGGGGAGGCGGCGTCGCCGAAGCCGTCGGCGTCGGCGTCGGCGTGGAACGTCGAGGTGACGCCCTCGTCGAGGTCGCCGTCGCAGTCGTCGTCCTCGAGGTCGCAGGTCTCGGCGGCGTCGGGGTGGACGTCTCGATCGGTGTCGTCGCAGTCGTCGGCGTTGGTGACCCAGCCCTCGGCGCCCTCGCAGCCTTCGACGGGGTCGCCGGCGCCGAAGCCGTCCCCGTCGATGTCGGCGTAGAGCGTGGCGGTGACGCCGTCGTCGACGACGTCGTCGCAGTCGTTGTCGATGCCGTCGCACGTCTCGGCGAAGTCCTCGCAGCGGTTCGAGTCGTTGTCGTCGCAGTCGCGATCCGCCTCGCAGCCGTCGCCGTCGCCGGAGCACTTCGCGCCCTTGCAGATGACGCTGTAGGTGGGCCCCGTGTCGTGCGGGGCCGGGGCTGGATCGGGGGCACAAGCGGCCAGCAGGAGCACGAGGACGAGACCCCTCACCCGGCCTTCGGCCACCCTCTCCCCGCAAGCGGGGAGAGGGGCTTTCCCTCGAGGTTCGCCGCCGGCGGGGAGAGGGGGAACAACTACCAACATCCGGACTCCCCTTCGAAGGCGCCCATGTCCCCCGGGGTGCCTTCGCAGTCGGTCGTCGTCAGGGCGTCGATGCAGGGGCCGCTGGCGAGCGTGTAGTCGCCGGCGGCCTCGTCGACGAAGGCGCACTCGGCGGAGAGGTTGCCGTCGGCGCCGGTGGGGTCGCCGACGCCGGCGTAGCGCGGGTCGCAGCCCCAGGCGTCGGTCGACGTGACCGTGAGCGTGCCGTCCACGTCGAAGCAGGCGCCGGAGCTGTCGCCCGAGACGAGCGACGCGTCGACGTAAACCTCGGCGCCGCCCGAGACGCGAACGGAGGGACCGCCGCTGCCCCGGGCGACCGTCACGTGGGTCAGCGCGGCGCGCGCCGCGGGCCCGGCGACCCACAGCGCCTCGGCCTCGACCGCGTCGTTGCCCGCGAAGAGCACCTGGCGAGCGACGAGCGACCCTTCGACGTAGGCGCCGGTGCCGGAGGTGTGGGTGATCCGCACCCGGACCAGCTCCACCGAGCCTCCCGGTCCGACCTCCAGCCCGCCCGCGCCCCCCGTCAGATCCACGTCCGTGACCGTGGCGGAGGCGTCCTCGACGCGGAAGACCGGCGGCGGACCCGTCCCTTCGACGACGACGCCGCGGGACGAGACCGGGTAGCCCGTGATCGCGAGGTCTTTCCCGCCGAGCTCGAGGTCCTCGACGTACAGGCCCGCCCGAATGGCCACGCAGCCGCGGGCCGCGTCGACGGCGGCCTGGATCGACTGACCGTACTCGACCACCACGGGCTCCGCGGGATCGCCGTCGTCGCAGTCGTCCGCGTTGTCGACGCCCACGTCGCAGGGCAGGACGACGTCGGGCGCGCCATAGCCGTCGCCGTCCGCGTCGGCCCACGTGGGGAGGTCCTCGTCCACCGCGCCGTCACAGTCGTCGTCGACGCCGTTGCAGGACTCCTCGGCCTTGGGGTGGACGTCGGGATCACTGTCGTCGCAATCGGTGGGCGGCGGCGCGGTGCTCGTGCAACCCTCGACTACGGCGACAGGGTCGCCGTAGCCGTCGCCGTCGGCGTCGAGGGGGACGAGCCCGAGACCCTCCTCGTCGACCTGGTCGTCGCAGTCGTTGTCGATGCCGTCGCAAGTCTCCTCGAAGAACTCGCAACGACTGGGGTCGTGGTCGTCGCAGTCGCGGTCGGAGATGCAGCCGTCACCGTCGTTGTCGGCGGGGGAGCACTTCGCCGACTTGTAGCACCACGTGCCGTAGGTGGTGTCGTCGCCCGCCGGCTCCGGCAGCTCCGGGGCGCAGGCGGCCAAGAGGAGCGCGAGGACGAGACCCCCCTCCCGGCCCTTCGGGCCACCCTCCCCCCGCTTCGCGGGGAGAGGGGCTTTCCCTCGAGGTTCCCCGCAAGCGGGGAGAGGGGCTTTCGTCCCGGAAGTCACTCCATCCCCCCGATCCACCGCCGCAGCAGGTCCACGCCGTCTCGGTCCATCTCGGAGACGAGCAGCGGCGGCATGTCGGGGGCCTCGAGGATGCCGACGAGGGCGCTGTCGTCGGGGCTGCCCGGGGTCACGAGCGCGAGGCCGTTCTCGGCGTTGGGGTTGGCGTGCCAGTACTGGGCGACGACGTCGAAGACGCCGAGGTCCTCGGCGTCGTGGCGGAAGTCGAACTGGGTGACGGACACCATGTTGGCGACCGCGCCGGGCTGGTGACAGTAGGCGCAGTTGCCGTGGAGGTAGCCTCGGACGTCGCCCTCCAGCGTGTCGTCGACGGCGGGCGCCTCGAGCGCGGGGTCGAACGCGCCGGCGAGCGCGGCGATCCCCTCCTCGCCGAGCTGGAAGGCGTCGAGGCCGAGCGGCCACTCGCGGCCGCGCGTCGCCTCGTGACACTCGACGCAGACCTGCGTGGAGGGCACGACGTAGGTGTCGCCCGAGGGCAGCGACACCTCGACGCGGCGCCCGTCGCTGAGCGCGGCGGCGTCGCCCTCCCACACGTACACCCCGGGGACCCAGCGGCCGTCGCGCTTCTCGATGACGCGCGTCTCGACGCGGACGCCTTCCGCGTCGAACGTCTTCCAGACGCGCGTGCCGTCGGGGTAGACGCCGTCGCGCACCACGCCGCCGGCGGGCAGCTCGAGCACGCGGTCCTTGCCGGCGCCGTCCGACCACAACGGGTGCCGCACCGTGTACCCGACGCCTCCGTACGCGGGCAGCGCCGCGCCCTCCTCCGCGACGACGTCGCGGTCGGCGCGCAGCACCAGCGCGTGGACGGCGCCACTCATGTCCGCCGCGTAGATCGTGCCGTCAGGCGCCTCGACCATGCCGAGGATGTACGGCGTGTGCGCGATGGCGACGCTGTCGCCGGCGACCCCCGCGTCGTCGACGCGCAACGCGCGCACCCATCCGTCGTAGATCTCGCCGAAGAGGAGCCACCCGTCGAGCCGGCCGCCGTAGCCGCGCCCGCTCGCCCGCACCCCCACGAAGGGCGAGTTCACGAAGCCGGCGCGGCCCGGGCCGTCGCGATCCGCGTCGATCCACGTGGTGTCGTCGTCGTGCCACGCGAACGCGGGCGGCTCGTACAGGTCGGGGCCGCCGGGGCCCTCGACGTACGGGTAGCCGAAGTTGGCGCCGGCGCCGGCGTAGAGGTCGATCTCCTCCCACTCGGTGCTGCCGGGGTCGGCCACGCAGATGGCGGCGCCGCAGTCGGCGAGGCGCCAGGGGTTCCGCAGGCCGAGCGCGACCGTGTAGGGGTTCTCCCACACGTCGAACGCGGGTGTGACGGCGGCGGTGTCGCGGTCGACCGCGAACGCGAGGAGCCGGTTGCCCCACGCGGCGCCGTCCTGCGCGCCGTCGTCGAAGGTGGGGCCGACGGCGAGGTAGAGCGTGGGCGACTCGGTCTCGCCGGTCCACCACAACAGATCGCCGCCGGCGTGGCCGCCGTTGAGCGGGCAGTCGAGCTCCACCAGCGTCTCGGCGTCGCCGACGGCGAAGGGGTCGAGCGCGACGGGCCAGCGCTGCACGAGGCAGGTGCGATTGGTCCACGTGTAGAGGAAGTCGTGGTCGCCGTCGCCGAAGTCGGGGTCGAGCGCGATCGAGATGAGGTCGTCGGGCTCGGTGAGGACGTCCTCGCCGACGACGCCGGCGTCGGGATCGACGTGGGCGACGGTGCCGAGAAGGGTCGCCACGAGCAGCGTGCCGTCGGGCAGCGCGGCGAGGTCGGCGGCGCCGGGCACGTCGGCGACCACCCGGAACGCGTAGGCCCCCTCCGCCGGCCCCGAGAGCGTGACGCTCGCGACCCCGGCGAGCCCCACGTCGTTGCCGTCGTCGGGGGTGGCCGTACAGGTCCAGGCGAGCCCCCGGGCGAGCTCGTCGGCGGGCACGGCGGCGACGTCGCCCCAGGGCTCGCCGTCGACGGTCCACGCGTACGCGATCTCGACGGCGTCGCCGTCGGCGTCGGTGGCGGTCGCCTCGCAGCGGAGGCCGTCCTGCTGGGTGACGGCGACGCCGGCGAGCACGGGGGGCGTGTTGGCGACCTCGACCTCCGCGGACACCGGCCCCGCCTGCCCCGCCGCGTTGCGGGCGACGGCCTCGACGCGGACGGTCTGGCCCTTCGCGAAGCCGGCGACCGCGCGCCCGCCGGCGACGGGCGCCCCGTCGAAGCTCCAGGCCAGCTCCCAGACGAGGTCGTCGCCTTTCCCGGCGACCGCCGCAGTCACGACGTCGCCCGCGCGCGGCGCCTCCGGCGACAGCGTCACCGCGAGGTGCGCGGGGGCGCGGGGCGCGGGGGAGTCCCCCTCCGGCGCGCAGGCGGACAGGAGCAACATCGGTCCACATCCTGGCACGCGACGGCGGGGTTAGGGGGCCCGTCGTGAACCGAACCGCCATCGCCACCGCCGTCGTCCTCGCCCTCGGTGGGCTCGCGGCGTTCGTCTGGACTCAGTCGCTCCCCGAGAACCACAAGGTCTCGCGCTCCGGGCGCTACCAGAAGACGACGAAGGAGTCCTGGGCCCTCGTGAGCGACCTCGAGCACGCGGCCGAGTGGCGCACCGACCTCGAGAAGATCGAGCGCATGCCCGACGTGCGCGGGCACGCCGTGTGGCGGGAGACCTACCGCGACGGCGAGGTCGTCACGCTCGAGACCGTGGAGACCATCGACGGGCGGCGGCTGGTGCGCTGCGTCATCGACACCGACCTGCCGTTCGGCGGCTGCTGGACCGTGGAGGTCTCGCCCCGCGACAAGGTCGACAGCGTCGTGACGATCACCGAGAGCCTCCGCGTGAAGAGCCTGCCGTGGCGGCTCACGAACACGGCGGCCGGGCGGAAGAAGCGGCTCGACCGGCAGCTCCTCGCGATCGGCGAGAAGTTCGGGCAGACGCCGAAGCTGGCCGACGTCGCGCGGGACCTCAACACCCCGCGGCCGAAGAAGCAGGAGTAGGCCGCCTACACGCGGAAGACGTCCACCACCATGTCCCGTACGCCTTTCGTGTTGAGCGGCATGGCCCACCGCACGCGGCGGTGGCGGGCGAGGCCGGCTGCCGCGAGCGCCACGAGCTCGCGGTGGAGCGCTTCGACGGGCTGACGCTCCGCGTCGAAGCGGGCGCGGACGTGCGGTGGCAGGCGGGCGTGGACCTGGGCGGCCGTCCAGCCGCCGGACGTCAGGAGGCGGATCCGCTCGCCGAAACTTTTTGGCTGGAGGGCCTCAAGGAGCGCCTCCGCGGAGCCGATGGATCCCGACATGGCCACTCTCGTTATCCCCGCGACGCCGCCCTCGCCGGGCAGCCGGACGTACCGACGGCGCGTTTGGCGGGCGGTCGCCGGCGTGTACGTCGCGAGCCTCGCCGTCACCTGGGTCCTGCTCCGGCAGGCCCACGACCCCGTCGTCCGCCTCGCGGGCGCGCCCGAAGTGCCGGTGCTCGCGGGATTCGCCGCCGCCGGCCTGGCAATCGCCGTCCTGTACCTGCTCCTCACCGAACGCCTCTGGCGCTCCCTCGAGGCGCGTCGCGACACGGAGGCGCTCTACACCGAGGTGGTCACCCGCAGCTCCGACGGCATCGCGCTGGTGGACCCCGTCACCCGCGTGGTGGTGCGCGCGAACGAGTCGCTGGAGCGGATGCTCGGCCACCGCGTGACGGGCGGCGAGCTGGGCGCCGTGTTGCGTTTGCCGCACTCGGAGGTGGAGGCGACGCTCGCGGCGCTGGGCCCCGGCGAGCGGGCGACGCTCGGGGTGGTCGAGCACGCCGACGCCGGCGGGACGCTGCGCGCGCTGCGCTTCGGCGTGTCCTGCCTGCGCGTCGACGAGCGCGCGATGTTGTGCCTCGTCGCCCAGGACGTCTCCGACGCCCAGCGCGACGCCGAGCGCGCGCGGTGGTTCGCCTACCACGACACGCTCACCGGCCTCCCCAACCGCCTGCTCTTCCAGGATCGGCTCGGCGTCGCGGTCGCGCAGGCTGAGCGCGCCGGCGAGCACCTCGCCGTCGTGTTCGTCGACCTCGACCACTTCAAGGACGTCAACGACACGCTCGGTCACGACGAAGGCGACCGCCTGCTGGAGGTGGTGGCGGACCGCCTGCAGCGCTGCGTGCGCGCCGGCGACACCGTCGCGCGGCAAGGCGGCGACGAGTTCCTCGTGCTGTTGCCCCGGCTCGGCGCCGAGGAGGAGGCCGGGCGCGTGTGCGAGCGCCTCCTCGCCGCGGTCCGTCAGCCGATCGTCCTCGCCGGGCGCGAGGTCTACGTCGGCGCGAGCGTGGGGCTCGCCGTCTACCCGGCCGACGCCCGCGACGGCGTCGCGCTGCTCCACCACGCCGACATCGCGATGTACGAGGCGAAGGAGGACTGCGGCGACGGCTGGCGTCGCTTCGAGCCGGGCATGCTGCGCCGCGAGACGCACGTCCTCGACATGCGCTCCCGGCTGGTCCGCGCGCTGGAGCGCGAGGAGTTCCGCCTCGTGTACCAGCCGCAGGTGGAGACCGGGACCGGGCGGGTCGTGGGGGTCGAGGCGCTCCTGCGGTGGCACCCCGCCGACGGGCCGCCGGTGCCCCCGGGCGACTTCATCCCCGCCGCGGAGGCCACCGGCCTCATCGTGCCGATCGGCGCGTGGGTGTTGAAGGCGGCGTGCGCGCAGATGCGGGCATGGCAGGACGCCGGCCTGCCGCCCGTGCGCGTCGCGGTGAACCTCTCGGCGCGTCAGGTGGCCGCGCCCGACATCGTGCGGGTCGTCGCCGACGCGATCGCCACCCACGGCGTGGACGCGCGGATGCTGGAGCTGGAGGTGACCGAGAGCGTCGCGATGCGCGACGTGGACGCGGCGCGCGCCGCGCTGACCGCGCTCAAGGCGCTGGGCGTGACCGTCGCGCTCGACGACTTCGGGACCGGCTACTCCTCGCTCGCGTACCTGCGCTCGCTCCCGCTCGACCGCCTCAAGATCGATCGGAGCTTCCTCGAGCAGATCGAGGGGGACCCGCGCGCGCAGGCGATGGTGACGGCGATCGTGGCCCTCGCCCACGCGCTGGGGATGGAGGTCGCCGCCGAGGGGGTCGAGCGCCTCGAGCAGCTGGAGGCCGCGCGCGACACGGGCTGCGACCTCGCGCAGGGCTACGGCCTGCACCGTCCGGCGCCCGCGGAGGCCCTCACGGACGTGTTGTCGGGGGCGGTCGGGCTGCTCGCGAAGCTGCGGGCGACGGCCGCTTAGTAGCGGGGCACCGTCGGGTCGATCCGCTGGCTCCACGCGTCGATGCCGCCACGCAGGCTCATCGCCGCGAAGCCGAGCTGCTCGAGCAGCATCGCGCCGTTGATGGAGCGGATCCCGTGGTGGCAGTAGACGAGGACGGGGCGCGCGCGGTCGAGGTCGCCGGCGTGCTCGGCGAGCTCGCCCAGCGGCATCAGGACGTCGCCGGCGATGTGGCAGCGCGCGTGCTCCCAGGGCTCGCGACAGTCGAGAAGCTGCGGCGGATCGGGCGACGCGAGCAGGTCGCGCGCCTCCTCGACGGAGACCTGCCTCACAGGCGCGTGCCGATGATGTCCCACGACGTGGTGGTGCAGTCGGCGCAGGCGCTGCGGCTCCCCACGAACTCGGCGGTGAAGGTACCCTCGAAGGTGTTCTCGGTCGTGAAGGTGCCCGTCACCGAGTAGACCTCGGTGCAGCCGCCGGCGATCTCGTTCTCCGCCTCGAACGTGTTGGCCGACGTGAACGAGCCGTTCATGGTCCCCGGCTGCGAGTTGGTGCCCTCGCCGTAGACGCGGATGTCCGGGTTCTGGTCGGTGATCTCCAGCAGGTCGAAGCTGATGCTGACGTAGCCGAAGGCGCAGGAGAGCCGGACGGTCTGGTCGAGCTCCCAGTCGCCGGTGTAGTCGGTGGTGCAGTTCTCGTCGATCTGGCCGTCGCAGTTGTCGTCGGTCTCGTTGTCGCAGACCTCGGTCGCGCCCGGGTACGCGTAGGGGTCGAGGTCGTCGCACTCGTCGCACTGGGTGAAGCCGTCGGCGTCGGCGTCGGCGCCGTCCTCGGTGAGATCGTTGCAGTCGTCGTCCAGCCCGTTGCAGGTGGACTCCGCGGCGCCGGGGTTCACCGTGGTGCGGGTGTCGTCGCAGTCGTCGCACTGGTCGAAGCCGTCGGCGTCGTCGTCCACCCCGATGCCGGTGAGCTTCTCGGCGTCGCCGTCGTCGCAGTCCTCGCAGGAGTCGGCGCCGTCGCCGTCGAGGTCCTCGGCGTCGAGCGTGGCCTCGTCGCAGTCGTTGTCGACGAGATCGCACTCCACCTCGCCCGCGCCCGGGTTGATCTCGGGCTCGTTGTCGTTGCAGTCGAGGTTCTCGGCCGCGTACGCCTCCTGACAGTCGGCGTTGCTGCCGTCGAAGAACCCGTCTTCGTCGGCATCGAAGGGGGAGTCGACGAACTCCTCGTTGCCCTGCAGCACGCCGTCGCAGATAGCCTGCTTGGACACGCCGAAGTCGTTGCCGCACCCGACGACGATCCCGAGAAAGACGTAGAGCCGCATCGGCACGACCTCCGCGGCTGCTATCATAGACGACGGCGAATCCCGGGCAACCGCCCGGGTCACGTGCTATAAGCCGCGAGGCCTCGACCGGGCAGGCCCAGGGAGCAGCGAATGAGCAAGGTTCTTCCTCTTCTTCTCCTCGCCGCATGCCAGGACTACTCCCTCGAGGAGATCAAGGAAGAGAAGAGCGGCAGCAACGCGCTCGAGGTCGCGCCCAACCCGCTCGTGTTCTCCGCCCTCCCCGCCGGCGAGGTGGACGCGAAGCCCTTCACGATCACCAACGTGGGCGACGTCACGCTGACGATCAACAACGTCGCCATCGACGAGGGCACCGCGTTCGAGATCATCGAGACCGACGAGAACGCGACCGCCGGCCGCCTCGGCCCGAGCGAGACGATGGACGTGGTGGTCACCTGGACGTCGTCCGGCGGCGACGACATCGGCACCGCGGTGGTGATGTCCGAGGACGTCGAGGGCGAGGTCTACGTCGACCTCGTCGGCGGCGCCGTCGTGCCCCAGCTCACCATCGATCCCGAGGAGGTCGACTACGGCGCGGTGGGCGTCGGCAGCTCGCGCGACGCCTCGATCACGCTGTCCAACACCGGCCAGGCCACGCTCGTCATCGACGCCATCTCCGAGACGGAGTCGGTGTTCACGGACGACGCGCAGAACCAGCTCCCCATCGAGCTCGAGCCCGGCGAGGAGCACGTCGTCACCGTCACGTTCGCGCCCGACAGCTCGGACATCTGGTCGGGGCGGATGGAGGTCGAGAGCAACGACCCCGACGGCATGAAGTTCGCCACGCTCAACGGCGAGGCGGGCAGCCAGCCCATCGCCGAGTGCTCGGTCGACCCGTCCACGGTCATGGCCATCTGGGAGGACGCCACCTGGGTGGGCGACTCCTCCTACGATCCGCAGGGATACACCATCGTCGCGTGGGACTGGACGCTGGTGAGCGCGCCTTCGGGCAGCTCCGCCACCATGCCGGGCAACGACTCGCAGGCCAACCGCTCGCGCTTCACGCCGGACCTCGTCGGCGAGTACGTCGCCGAGCTGGTCGTCACCAACGAGATCGGCGACCGCTCCGAGCCCTGCTCCACCACGCTCACCGCCGAGGCCGGCGGCGACATGTGGATCGAGATGTTCTGGACCCACAGCGGCGACGACATGGACCTCCACCTGCTCAAGCCGGGCGGCCGCTTCGAGGACTACTCGACCGACTGTTACTACGCGAACTGCGTGGGGTCCGGGCTCGACTGGGGCGTCCGCGGCGACGCCGACGACGACCCCGCGCTCGACCTCGACGACATCCCCGGCACCGGCCCCGAGAACATCAACATCATGGATCCCGAGTCCGGCACGTTCACCGTGATCGTCCACGACTACCCGGGCTCGGTCTACAACGGGAACAACGACGTCACGATCAACATCTACATCGGCGGCGCGCTCGAGTGGACCGACACCCGGAACCTGAACTCGGGTGAAGACGACTACGAGGAGTTCTGCGAGATCGACATGCCGTCGGGGACCGTCACCTCGCTCTGACGGCAGGCGGGCGCGCGGCGCGCTACGTGCGCCGCCCCGCCATGAACGCCCGCACGCTCGTCCGCACCGCCGTCGGCCTCGTGGCCCTCGGTGGCGCCGTGTGGGGTGTCATCTCCTCCGGCCGGGGGCTACGCGCGCCTCCCCCCCTGGCCTCGACGTGGTCGGTGCAGGAGCGCGCGGGGTGCGCCGGCGAGGACGTCGCGCTGACGCAGTCGGGCGTGTACCTCCACGCGGAGAGCGGCGGTCGAACCTGGCGCGGAAAGCTCGAGGGCGAGCGCGTGTCGCTGACGACCACCTGCGGGAGCGAGTCGGCCTGGCTCACCGGGACGTGGACGCCGACGGGCCTCTCGGCCACGGTGCGCCGCGAGGCCTGCGGCTGCGTGGGCACGCTCCTCGCGAGGGCGGACGAGCGGTGAACCTGCTGCACGCGAGCCCGGTGGCGCTCCTGCTCGCCCAGATCGCCGTGATCATGGCGGCGTCCCGCGCGTTCGCGCTCGTGTTCCGGCGGCTGGGTCAGCCGCTGGTGGTCGCCGAGATCTGCGCGGGCATCGCGCTGGGGCCCTCGTTGCTGGGGCAGCTCTCGCCCGGGGCGATGGCGACGCTCTTCCCGACGACCGGGATGGGGGCGCTCTCGGCCGTCGCCCAGCTCGGGCTCGTCCTGTTCATGTTCGTCGTGGGGCTCGAATTCGACCCCGCGCTGGTCCGGCAGCGGGGCTCGCTCGCGGTCGCCGTCAGCCAGTACAGCATCGTCGTGCCGCTGCTCCTCGGCGTGATGCTCGCGCTCGGGCTCTACCCCGTGTTCGCGACCTCGGACGTGAAGTTCGAGGGGTTCGCGCTCTTCATGGGCGCGTCCATGAGCGTCACCGCGTTCCCGGTGCTCGCCCGGATCCTCGCCGAGCGCGGGCTGTTGCGCACGCAGATCGGCGCGCTCACGCTCACGTGCGCGGCGGTCAACGACGTGACCGCGTGGTGCCTGCTCGCGCTCACGATCGCCGTCGTGAACGCGGGTGGGATCGTAGAGGGGCTCGGCACCACCGCGCTCGCCGGGGCCTTCATCGCGATCATGCTCGGCGTCGTCCGGCCGTTCCTCGAGCGGGTCGCCCGGCGCTACGGGACGCTCGAGGGGCTCTCGCAGACGGCCATCGCGGCGATCCTCTTCGGGCTTCTCATCTCCGCGTTTCTCGCCGAGGCGATCGGTATCCACGCGTTGTTCGGTGCGTTCCTCTTCGGCGCGGTGGTGCCCCGGCGCGAGGCCGTGATCCGCGCGCTCACCGAGCGGCTCGAGGACCTCGTCGTCGTGCTGCTCCTCCCGCTCTTCTTCGCGTTCACCGGGCTGCGCACCGAGATTGGGCTCGTGGACTCGCGCGAGCTCTGGGCCTACTGCGTCGTGATCGTGCTGGCCGCCTCGGTGGGGAAGATCGCGGGCGCGGCGATTCCGGCGCGTCTCGGCGGGCTCTCCCGGCGCGACAGCGCGGTGCTCGGCGTGTTGATGAACACCCGCGGGCTCATGGAGCTGGTCATCCTCAACATCGGGCGTGACCTCGGCGTGTTGTCGCCCGTTCTGTTCACCATCCTCGTGATCATGGCGGTGGTGACGACGCTGGTGACGAGCCCGGTGGTCGCGTGGCTCTACCCGCGGTCGCAAGCGCTCGCCGACACGGTGGCCCCGCCGTCGTCCCCGGGGGCCACCGTCCTCGCCTGCGCGTCGCACCCGGGCACGGCGGGCGGCCTCGCGCGGCTGACCGCGGCCCTCTGTCAGACGCCCGACGTCCGCGGCCTCGCGCTACACCTCACCCCCGAGGAGGGCATGTTCCCCGACGGGGAGACGCCCGCGCCCGAGGAGGAGGACGCCGCGGAGGTGCTCGCCCGCGAGGCCTCGTCGCTCGGGGCGCGCGTCGAGCCCCTGCGCCTGCCGTCGACCGACACGGCGAGCGACATCGTCGCCGTCGCCGAGCGCAAGCGGGCCGACCTCGTGCTGATGGGGCTGCACCGGCCCCTCGTCGGGACCGCGCAGCTCGGTGGGCCGGTGCGGGAGGTGGCCGCGCGGCTGCGGTGCGATCTGGGCATGTTCCTCGACCACGACTTCTCGGCCGCCCGGAAGGTGCTCGTCGCCCGAGGGGGGCCCCACGATCGCGCCGCGGCGCGGATCTCCGCGTGGCTCAAGCGCGTTCCGGGCGTGGCCGTCGCGGAGCTGGCGGACCCGGGGGGCGACCGCGAGGAGGCGCTCATCCGGGCGGCGGAGGGCTACGACCTCGTCGTCGTCGGCGTGGGCGCGGCGTGGGGGCTGGCGATGCACGGGTTCGACGTCCGCGAGCACGCGTTGTTGAGCCGCCTCCCCTGCTCCTTGCTCGCGGTGCACGGACCCGACGGCGCCTGACGCATCGGCAGGATGACAGACGGCGTAACGCTCGGGCCCACACAACCGCTTGAAAGCCTGACGCGCGCCGTTACACTTGGGCGGCCCCCGGAGGCCTCGTGCCGCGGTCCGCCCAGTCGTTGCTCGAACCCCTCAGGGACCTCCTCGGGAAGGTCCCGGACCAGCAGATCGCCGACAAGGCGGGCGTGTCGCGCGCGCTGGTGGTCAACTTCCGGAAGCGCCTCGGGATCCCCGCGTACGAAGGGTACAAGTTCGGGCACGAGAAGGGCCGGGAGTCGGCGAGGCTGGCGGAGCCCCGCAGCTTCCGCGGCCGTCGCTCCGCGCTCGACGCGTACCTGCACCTGTTGGGAACAGTTCCGGACGCCGACGTGGCAAAGCTTGCCAACGTAACGGCGGAGAACGTCCGGACCTATCGTCACCGTCGCAACATCCCCGCCGCGTGGAAGGACAGGGAATCGGAGCAGCAGACCTCGCTGCTTCCGGCGGCGCGCCCCATGGTCGAGGCGCGTCCCTTGGGCGCCCACGCCCCCACGTCGACCGCCCGGACGTCGCCCGCGAAGCCCACCGCGGTCGCCGCGCCGCCGGCGCCG
Source organism: Myxococcota bacterium (assembly GCA_049322475.1). Lineage (GTDB taxonomy): Bacteria > Myxococcota_A > UBA796 > UBA796 > SXON01 > JBMOQZ01. The sequence continues at coordinate 28,783 of JBMOQZ010000039.1, forward strand.
CGGCCGGCCGCGGAGGCACACGTCGTCACGGCCGGAGGCACCGCCTTCCTGGTGGTGGTCGACACCGAGCAGGGACCGCGGAACTACGCGCTCGTGGCCCCGGACATCGCCAGCGCGGCCGGCGCCGCGCAGCAGCGGGTGGCGGTCCGGCACCCGAACGCGGCGATCCGCTCGATCCAGCGCGTGGCCGAGCTCCTGCCCTAACCGAACAGGCGGGCCCACTCCGCCGTCAGGAGCTCGCGCTGCTCCGGGCGCATCGCGGCCTCGCGCTCGAACAGGAGCGCCGCGGCCACGCGGCGGACCTCGTCGAACGTCACGACGTGGCCCTGGCGTGGTTGCGCGACCAAGAGCGACGTGAGGCGGTCGACCCCGGCGTCGTCGAGGTGCCCGAGATCGCGCAGGAGCTCCATGAAGTCGCTGGCGCGCGGCTCGAAGTCGAGATGCTGGGCGGTCGGGGCGGGCACGTCAGGGTGGGCGGTACCGGCCGCCCGGTAACCGGATGACCCCGGCGCCGCATTCGAGCGCGTCGAGCACGGCGCGGACGACGGAGGGCGCGAGCCCGGTGCGCTCGGCGATCTCTCGCTCGGAAGCGCCGAAGCCGAGCACCCCCAACACGTGGGCCTCCCTCCCGACGGGCGCAGGCAGGAGCCCCGCGGCCTTCAGCACGTTGGCCGGCCCCAGCACGATGCCGGCGCCCTCGCCGAGGAGCGACAGGCACCCCAGCGACGCGGGCGAGTCGACGGGACCGGGGACCGCGAGCCGCTCCCGCTGATAGTCGAGCGCGTACCTCGCGGTGATGAGCGCGCCGCTGCGGTCGCCCGCCTCCACCACCACCGTGGCGGCGGCGAGGCCCGCGATGATGCGGTTGCGGAAGGGGTAGGTCCACGACGCGCCCGGGAGCTCGGGCGGGAGCTCCGAGAGCACGAGCCCTCCGGCGTCGAGGAGGCGCTCGCGCAGGCGCGCCTGCCACGCCGGCATCCCCGCGCGCATGCCCTGCCCGATCACCGCGACGGTGGCGCCCTTCGCGGCCTCGTGCGCCGCGGTGTCGATGCCCATGGCGAGGCCGCTGACCACCACCCCGCCCGCGGCGGCGACCGCCTCGGCGATCCGCCGGGCCTGCACCCGCCCGTAGGCCGTACACGCGCGCGCGCCCACGATGGCGACCATCGGCCGCGCGAGCACCGCGAGGTTCCCCTCGGCACACAACGCCACCGGCCCCTTCGGCAGCCCGTCCAGCGCGGACGGCCAGCCCGGCCCGCCCGCGCGGATGCCGGGCAGGCCCCAGCCCGGCGCGCGCAGCACGGCGCGCGTCTGGTCCTCCGTCAGGCCCGCGGCGCGCCACTCGTCCCAGCTCGCGGACGGCGCGCGCGCGGGACCGCCCAGGCCGGAGAATGCCGACCACAGGTCCACGCGATGCGCGATCGCCGCGAGACCCGCCCAGATGGGCTCCAGAATTTCCATACCCGACTCCCGTGTGAGGGGAGGTGCGGCCGGGCGTGCGAAGGCTAAACACGCGTCCGCGGGCGGCAAGGGCGCCCGCGCCACGGTCAGTCGTCGAGCTGCTCGCCGCGGTTCGGGATGGTGGTGAGCCGGAGCCCCTCGTGGACGTCGCGCGCGGCGTCGGTCACGACCGCGGTCGACCAGGCGGGCTCGGAGCGGACGATGACCACGCGGCCGACGACGCGTTCGGGGAGCTCGTCGTCTTCCTTGCCCTCGAGGTTCGTGCCGTCGCGCCGCTCGACGATGTAGAGCGCGCGCCCGACGTCCACGCCGTCGTTCGTGCCGCGGTCGAGGAACACCGTCTCGCCCGTCGACGCGAGCTTCTGTTCGATGTGGACGCGGGCGACGATGGTGGCCGCGTAGTCGCCCTCGGGCACGGGGACGTCGAGCGCGAGCTCGACGTC
>JBMOQZ010000039.1:30696-34467 GCA_049322475.1 Myxococcota bacterium
CCCCTCTCCCCCCCCCTCGACCGGATCGCCGACCAGATCGCCGCGCTCGATCTCGAAGTAGGCGTCGCGCACCTGCATGGTGACGATCTCGCCGTCGATGCGGAGCACCCGGGCGTCGCCCAGCACGCGGTAGACGTGGCCGAGCTTGCCGGCCTCCTTCGTCTTCACCTTCCGGCCCTGGCGCCGGTAGATGGTGAGCGGCTGGCCACACTCCAGCTCCTCGGCGTCCTCCTCCTCCATCTTCACGTAGAGGATGGCGCGGTCGCCGAGCTCGCTCCCGAGCTGATCGGACTTGTGGACCTTGCCGCGGAGCCCGAGCGAGTCGGGATCGCCGATGACCCCCGGCGCGGTGACCACGAGCGACTCGATCCCGGCGTCGAAGCGCGGCGGGAAGTCGCAGGCGATCGCCTCCGCCTCCACGGCGGTGAGCGGCCGGACGGGCTCCTCCTCCGCGACCGTGCCGCCCTCCATCGAGACCGACGGGGGGTTGAGCGCGTCGCCGAGGCGGAAGTAGATGCGGTTGCCCGGGTAGATCCAGTGGGGGTTCGTGATGTACTCGTTGATGGACCAGAGCTCGGGCCACTCGTACGGATCGCCGAGGAAACGCGTGGAGATGTCCCACAACGTGTCGCCGGGCTGGATCACGTAGTAGTCGGGCGGCGCGGCCGGGTCGGGCGGCGAGAGCGTGATCCCCCCCTCCTGAGCGAGGGCGGGGCTCCACATCACCAGCATCGCGAGCATCGACTACACCATTCCCAGCGAGCCGAGCATCGCGCCTGCGCGCTCCGCTGTCAAGCGTCTCACGGGGCGGGCGTCACCACGGCGTCTCCCGAGCCGGCGCGGCCCGACACCTCTCCGAGCGCCGCGGCCGCCGCGTCCTTCGTGCGGTAGCCGCCGACGCGGACCCGCCAGGTCGACTGCCCGTCCACCAGCGCGACGACGCGGTACGCGGCGAGCCCCGCGGCGCGCAGCGTCTCCACGAGGGCCTGCGCGTCGGCCTCGCCGTCGCGGCTCGCCACCTGGATCGCCCAGCCGTCCGCCGGGACGCCGTCCACCACGCCGGCGGTCGCGGGGCCCGCGGCGACCGTGGCGCTCCCTTCGCGCGGGACGTCCGGGAACGGGTCCGGGGCCGGAGGCGCGGGCTCGACGGGCGTGGCGGCCGGATCGATCGGCGCGGGCGGCGTCACGGTGACCGGCAGCTCGGCCGGGAACGCGAGCGGATCGGTCTTCACGCCCGCCTGCTCGACCTTCGCGAGCAGGACCTCGAGATCGCCCGTGCGGGCCTCCTCGCCGACGAGCGGCGCGACGGGCGGCGCGGCGGCGACGGGGGGGGCCGTGGTCTTCCCGAGCTGCATCCCGACGAAGAAGGCGAGCACCGCCAGCGAGAGCGCGAGCGCGCCCAGCGCGAACAGGTGGTTGCGCGTGAGCTGGAGCTGGCGATCCGGGGACGACGGGAGGGCGGGGTGAGGTCTTGACGCGTCCATACCGCCAAGCGTATCAGCGGTGGCCGTTCAACGTCAGCACCTCCACGGAGGATTCCGTGAGGAGCGCCTCGTGGAGGTGCTCGACCTCGGCGCGGACGGTGTCGAGCCGGGCGCGCAACAGCCGCGCGTCGTTGCCGACGATCGTGACGGCGACCACGGCGGCGTCGGCGCGATCGAGGTGGCCCACGTCGGCGAACGCCGCGTGGTGGCGGGCATGGACGCGATCGCGGAGCGACACGACCACGCGACGGCGGTCCTTGATCGAGCGGTTGCCGGGCATCCGCAGGACCATGCGCAGGACCGCGACGTGGAGCGCCTCGTCGGGCGCGGGGAGGTACACGGCCTAGGAAGCGCGCGGCACCTGGACCCGCTGCACGATGACGATCCGGTCGCCGACCTCGACGTCCGCGCCCTCGACGCCGATGCCACACTCGAAGCCCTTCTCGACTTCCTTGACGTCTTCCTTGAAGCGCTTGAGGCTCGTGACCTTCCCGTCGTGGATCTCCTTGCCCTCGCGGATGACCTTCGCGGCGAGGCCGCGCTGGACCTTGCCGTCGAGCACCATGCAACCGGCGATGACGCCGATCTTGGGGATCTTGAAGACGGCGCGCACCTCGGCCTCGCCGAAGCGCTGCTCCTCGTACACCGGCTCGAGCATGCCCTCCATGCGGGCCTTCACGTCGTCGAGCACGTTGTAGATGATGTCGTAGCGCTTGATCTCGAGGCCGTACTGGTCGGCCGCCTGGCGCGCCTTCGCGTCGGCCTTGACGCCGAACGCGACGATGAGGGCGCTGTTGCCCGCGGCGAGGTTCACGTCGGACTCGTTCACCGGGCCGATCGCGGCGTGCAGGATCTTGAGCTGGGTGCCCGCGATCTGCATGTTCTCGAGCGCGCTCCGCAGCGCCTCGAGCGAGCCGGACACGTCGCACTTCAGCACCACGTGCTGGATCGGCGAGGCGGCTTCGCCGCCGGTCTTGTAGAGGTCCTCGACGGTGAGCTTCTGGCGCTGCGAGAGCGCGCCCGCGCGGGCCGTCTGCTGGCGATGCTCGACGAGCACGCGGGCGTCCTTCTCGCTGCCCACGACGACGAACTCGTCGCCCGCCGCGGGGACGTCCTGCAGGCCCATGATCTCGACCGGCGTGGACGGGCCGGCCTCCTTGACCTTCGCGGCGCGGTCGTCGGTCATCGCGCGCACGCGGCCCCAGGTGTTCCCGATGACGAGCACGTCGCCCTGCTTCAGCGTGCCGGTCTGCACGAGCAGCGACGCGACGGCGCCACGGCCGACCTCGAGCCGCGACTCGAGGACCACGCCCTCGGCGTGGCGCTCGGGGTTCGCGTGGAGGTCCTGCACCTCGGCGACGAGCAGGATGTTGTCGAGCAGATCGTCGACGCCGGTGCCCTTGAGCGCGGAGACGGGGACCGTGATGGTGTCGCCGCCGAACTCCTCGGGCACGAGCCCGTGGGTCATCAGCTCCTGCTTGATGCGCTCGGGGTTCACGCCCGGCTTGTCCATCTTGTTGATGGCGACGAGGATGGGGACCTTCGCGGCCTTCGCGTGGTTGATGGCCTCGATGGTCTGCGGCATGACACCGTCGTCCGCGGCGACCACGAGGATGACGAGGTCGGTCGCCTTCGCGCCGCGGGCGCGCATGGCGGAGAACGCCGCGTGGCCCGGGGTGTCGATGAAGGTGATGGCCTTTTCGCCGCGCTTCACCTGGTAGGCGCCGATGTGCTGCGTGATGCCGCCGGCCTCGCCCGCGGCGACCTTCGCCTTGCGGATGGTGTCGAGCAGGGTGGTCTTGCCGTGGTCGACGTGGCCCATGACCGTGACGACGGGCGGGCGGACGGGGAGGTCGGAGACCTCCTCCTCTTCGCTCTGGATGAGGTGCGCCGACTCGTCGAAGGCCACGTTCACGACCTCGTGGCCGAACTCGGTCGCGATCAGCGTGGCGGTGTCGAAGTCGATCGACTGGTTCACCGTGGCGGGCGTGCCCATCGACATGAGGAACTTGATGACGTCGGACGCCTTCATGCCCAGCTCGTGGGCGAGGTTCGCGACCGTGATCTCGCCCTCGATGCGGGCCTTGCGCTTGACCGTGGACTTCGGCTGCGCGGGACGGAGGTCCTTGCCGCCCTTCTTGGCGCGGCGGAAGCGATCGCCCGAGACGTCGGACATGACGTGCTCGGAGCGCTCGCCGCGACGGCCCTTCTTGGCGCGGCCGCGGTCCTCGCCCGGGGGGCCGCCGGGGCGCTCGCCGGGGGCGGGCGGACGGGGTCCGCGGTCGCC
>JBMOQZ010000040.1:0-34245 GCA_049322475.1 Myxococcota bacterium
CCGAGCAGCACGGTGACCGTCTCCACCACCCAGGTGACGGGCTCGCCGCGCTTGAGCACGAGCGTGAACGCCGCCGAGAGCAGGCCCATCGCGAGGTGCGCGGCCATCGCCATCGCGAAGCCCGCGAGCGCGACGGGCACCCCGCGCGCGTGGATCGGCACGCCGAACAGGACGACCGCCGCGAGCACGAAGAGCAGCGACCGCGCGCACGCGAAGGCCACGCGCCACGCCGCCTGGTAGACGAGCACGCGCGCGAGCGGGACCGGCGCCACCAGCACGGGCTCGAGCGTGCCCTCGAGCTGCGCCTCGCGGATGCGCCCCGCGAAGCCGTACTGCGCGGCGTGGAGCGGCGTCGCCACGCCGAGCCCCAGCACGGCGAACGCGAAGTAGTCGCCGCCCCAGGCCTGCAGCGCGGGCGAGCCCGGCCCGATGGCGACGGCGAGGAACCACGTCGACAAGAGCCCGATCCCCGCCGAGAGCAAACCGAAGAACGCGGCCACGCGGTACGAGGACTCGACGAGCAGGTCGCGCCGCGCGAAGGCCCAGAACAGGCTCACGCCGGCACCTCGGCGAAGAACGTGGCCTCGACGGCGGCCTCGACCTCCGCCCACGGGCCCTCGCGCACCACCCGGCCCGCGTCGAGCAACACGACGCGGCTCGCGATCTGGCGGACCTCGGCGAGGTCGTGGCTCGTGTAGAGGACGGCGAGCCCCTCGTCCCCGACGAGCCGCTTCACGACGTGCTCGCGGAAGCGTCGCGCCGCGCCGGGATCGAGCGAGCGCGTGGCCTCGTCGAGCAGGAGCGCCTTCGGACGGTGCAGGAGCGCGCGGGCGAGCGCGACGCGCGCACGCTGACCCGCGGAGAGCACCCGGAACGGCGAGTCGAGGAGCTCGCCGATCTCGAGCGAGCCGGCGAGCTCGCCGAGGCGCCCGACGAGCGCCGGGCCCCGGAGGCCGTGCAGCGCGGCGAAGAACCGCAGGTTCTCGCGCACCGAGAGCCGCGTGTGGAAGCCGCGGTCGCTCGCGCTCGAGAACCCGAGCAGCGCGCGGGCGGCGTCGTCGCAGGGGTCGCGGCCGAGCACGCGCGCCCGCCCCGTCGTGGGGCGCAAGAGCCCGGCGAGCAGGTGGAGGCACGTCGTCTTGCCGGAACCGTTCGGTCCCACCATCACCACGATCTCGCCGGGGTCGACGTGCAACGACACGCCGTGGAGCACGGGCCGGCGCGGGTCGTCGAAGGGGCGACGGGCGATCTCCCGGAGCCGGCGTGGCGCCGGGAAGTCCTTCGTCGCGTCCACGAGCTCGATCGCGGCGGGCATCCCCGCCGGCCCTATCTCGCCGCCCCGGCGAGGTCGTCGAGGACGGCCGCGCGCACCTCGGCGAGCCGCGTGGCGTCGCGCGGATACCGCAACGTGCGGCACACCCGGAGGACGGGCGAGCCCGCGAGGCGCTCGAACGCCGAGGCCGAGCCGACGCGGTCCGCGGGGTCGAGGCGGAACGCCTGGCGCGCGAGCGCGAGGAAGGCTTCGCGCGCGGGGGTCGCGGAGATCGCGACGTCGCCGCCCTCCTCGAGGAGGTACACGCGGGCGAGCGGGTGGGCGCCGCCGGCGAAGGCGACGCCGAGGCGCCGCTTGTCCGTGTAGTGCGCCACGGGCTCGCCGGTGTCGCCCGCGACGGCCACTGCCTGATCGGGCCACAGGCGCACGGCGGGGTAGGTCGAGTGGACCGTGAGGTCGGGGGCGATCACGAGCGCGTCGTCGGCGACGAGCGGCGAGCCGGCCAGCGCGAACGACGCGGCGAGGGTGGACTTGCCGGCGCCCGTCTCGCCGCAGAACCCGACGGCGCCCGCGGCCGTCGCGACCGCGCTGGCATGCAGGACGAGGAGGCCGCGCGCGGCGAGCACGCGCGGGAGCACGTGGTCGAGCAAGAGGTGCGCGAGCGTCTCCTCGGGCACGCCGGGCGCGGGCTCGCACGTGATCCGCGCGGGGCCGACGTGGAAGCGGGCGAGCGCCGCGAACTGGAGCGACACGACGTCGCCGCGGCGCGTCACCTCGGGCCAGCCCTCCCCGGCGAGCGGGGCCGGCGCGACGACGTCCACGACGTAGTCGGCCGGCGCCTCCGAGCCGCGGGCGGGGAGCGGCAGGGCCGTCTCGATCGCGAGCCCCGCGACGTCGTGGCGCATCGTCAGGTCCGGTACCGCGCCGAGAGCGCCGCGACGTGCGCGAGCGCGGGGCGGTGCGGCCCGAAGCGCGCCGGGAAGCGCGCCTCGACCGCTCCCGCGATCGCCTCGAGCGTGTCCCCCGTGCCGAAGCGCTCGAGCACGAAACGGTCGACCTCGAGCGCGACCGTCACCGCGGGGACGTGGCCGGGCGCGACGCGGCGGACGTCCTCGGCGCCGAGGGGCTCGCCGAGGAAGGTCGACTGGTCGAAGCGGGCCTTCGTCCCGACGCGCGTGCTCCACCGCCACGTGTAGGCGCCGCCGAGCAGGTCGGCCCGGAGGCGCACCTCCACGACGTCGCCCTCGTCGAGCTCCACGGGCCGGGGCCACGGGAAGAAGGGGGTGCCGTACACCGAGTCCGGCGCCCAGGACGAGAACCCGAGGCCCTCGGCGACCTCCGCGTCGAAGGACACGACGAGCCCGTGCGCGACGCCCGCGCGCTCGACCCCGCAGCGGGCCTCGCCGCGGACGTCCGGCGCCGTGACCGCGTGGTAGTCGACCACCGCCCACTCCTCCGACGGCGTGAGGCGCGCCTCCGGCGGGATCGCGGGCCGCTCCGATCGCCAGTTGTTCTCGAGCATCCGGACGATCGGCGTCGCGTCGTACGGCGTCGCCCGGCCGCCCCAGGGCGCGAGCATGCGGCGGTGTGGCTCCGCCGCCTCCACGACTGCGACGCGCAGCGAGTCGCGCCACGGCAGGAGCACGCCGCCCTCCGCGAGGTGGCGGGCGCGGGCGTCCGCGAGCGAGGCGAGGTGGCCCCCGAAGAGCGGCAGGCTCCCGCGGAGGTCGGAGATCACGACGTCCGCGCGCTCCGGGAGCGAGATCGCGGTGGAGGCCTCGTTCAGGCAGACCACGCGCTCGCCGAGGCCGTTGGCCTCGATCACGGCGCGCAGCGCATGCAGCGACGGGCTCGGGTCGACGGCGTACACCCGCCGCGCGCCGAGGCGGCACGCCTCGAGCGTGAAGAAGCCGGAGCCGGCGCCGATGTCCAGCACGACGGAGCCGGGCCGGACGTGTCGCGCCAGCGCGGCGAGGTAAGCGTCCACCCGCGCGCCGTGGGCGAGCATCCAGGAGTAGTCGACGAGGGCGTAGCTCAACGCGTCAGGGGCGCTTCTTCGCCCGCTCGGCCGGCGTGGTCATCGACTCGTTGGTGGCCTGCGACCCGCCCGCGGTCAGGTCGGTGACGCGGCCGAACCGCTGCAGCGCGGGCTTCCGCCAGGTCTTCCGGCTCTGGGTCGCGTCGGACATCGGGAGTCTCCGGACCCCCAGGATATCACCGGCTCGCGCGCCCGAGCCAGGCGACCAGCGTGGCGACCTGGAGCACCGGCCACGTGTCGCCCTCGCAGCGCCGCCAGGCCTCCCACGCCCCGCGCGCCGCGGGGACGTCGACGAACGCGTCCGCGTCGGCGACGCGATCGAGCTGGGCGGCGAGCCAGGGCTCGAGCGCGCGGGCGAGCGCGTCGGTGAACTGGAAGTGCGGGGAAGCGCCGGGCACGCGCGCGCGGATGGGCTCGGCGACGATCCCGCGCATCGCGTCGCGCAACAGGCTCTTCTGGACGCCGCCGTGCGTCTTGAACGCCCACGGGAGGCTCACGCACAGCTCGACGACGCGGCGGTCGAGGTACGGGTGGCTCGCCTCCACGCCTTGCGACGCGGCCGCGCGGCCGTAGCGGTCCAGCGCGACGGGGATCGCGGCCCAGTCGAGCTTGCGGGCGTGGTCCCAGCCGGGGCCCTCGCCGGCGAGGCGCCGCGCGTTCTCGCGCATCGTGCGAAGGCGCGCGTCGACGTCCACCACGCCGGGGGCGAGGAGCGGCCGCGCCGGCCGGCGGGGACGTCGGAGCGGGGGGAGGGGAGGCCGGAGCCATGCGCGGAGCGCGTCCGCGAACATCGGCACGCGCGAGCGCTCGCCCCAGTAGCGTGCGCCGGCGCCGGCGCGCGCCCACGCCTCGCCGATCCGGCGCTCGCGGAGCGCGTAGAGCACGCCGTGCCCGCCCTGGGATGTGACGAGGTCGCCGTCCACGCCGTCGAGCAACACGCGCACGCCCGCGCGCCGGGCCGCGACGTACGGGAGCATCGGGATGGAGATGGCGTGGACGTCGAACGGGTCGTCGGTCTCCTCGAGGAGGCGCCGCACCTCGTCCGCGTACGCGCCCGCCTCGGAGGGGCGCACGAAGGTGGGGGCGAGCCCTCCTTGCGCGACCGCGGCCTCCACGAAGCGGCGGTCGGGGCACACCGCGGGGTCGTCGCCGATCGCCGAGAACGTCGGGAAGGGCTCGCCCGCGACGCGCCGCGCCACCCCCACGATCGAGGCGGAGTCGATGCCGCCGCTGAGCATGGAGGCGACGCCCTCGCCGCGGGTGCGGCAGCGGACGGCCTCGGTGAACGTGGCGCGGAAGGCGTCGACGGCGTCGCCGTACGAGGCGATCCCGAGGTCGCGGGGCGCGGGCGCCCAGAACCGGCGCAGGGCGACGTCGCCGTCGCGCAGCGTGAGCGCGTGCCCGGGGGCGAGCTTGTGGAGGTCGCGCCAGAAAGTGGAGGTGGCGTCGATCGTCTCGAGGCCCTCGTCGACGAGGAAGTCGGCGATCCGGCCCGGGTCGCGGCGGCGGGGGAGCTCGCCGAGCGCGTGGAGCGCGCGCGTGTCCGACGCGAAGGCGAACACGCGGTCGGTGCGGCCCCAGACGAGGGGGCGCGCGCCGAAGCCGTCGCGGGCGCAGAAGAGCGCGCGGCCGTCCCAGATGGCGAACGCGAAGTCGCCGACGAGCCGGGCGGGCAGCTCCTCGCCCCAGGCCTCGTACGCGCGCAGGAGCAGCTCGGCGTCGGTGCCCTCGCCGAAGCCCCGCAGGGCGTCGCGGTCGTCGAGGCGGACGTCGGCGGCGATGGCGTAGCGGCCGCGCGTCGCGTGGACGCCGAGCGCGAGCGGACCGGAGACGCGGGGCTCGCCGGCGTGGCGGGGCCCGACGGCGGCGGTCATGCGGGCGAGCGCGTCGGGGTCGGCGAGCCCTTCGGTCCGGACGAACCCGGCCAGCCCGTTCAACCCGGCTCCACCTCGACGAGCCCGTGGCGGAGGAGGTCCTCCACCAGCGCGACGACGTCCGCGAGCGCCTCGGCCTCGCCGACCTCGAACTCGCGCAGCACGGCGGCGACCACCGCGTCGACCGACCCGTGCTCGCCGACGAGCTCCCACACGCGTGTCCCGACGGGGTCGAGGCCGTAGTACTCGGCGACGTCGCCGCCGAGCAGCACCGCCTCGCCGTCGAGGTTGCGGAAGAGCGTGTCGGGGTGCCAGCGGACGCGGGTCGCGCGGGTGATCATGGGCGCAACGAGCCTAGCACGGCGTGGTCCCCCGGCCCGCCGCCCACGAGCACGACGCCGGCCGCCTCCACCCATGCGTGCGCGCGGAGGGCCCCGCCGTCGCGGGTCACGCCGAGGCGGATCTCGGCCGCGTGGCCCCGCCGGGCGAGCAGCTCCTGCGTGGCGACGGCCTGCACGAGGCAGGTGGCGCCGGGGACGAAGCGGGCCCAGCGCTTCACCGCGCGGGCGACGTCGGCGGCCTCGCCGCGGGGAGCGCCTACGACGGGCGCGGGGCGGACCGCGGGGTCCCGCCACAGGCGGAGGCGGACGCGGAGGAGCGTGAGGGCGGCGCGCACGACCCGAGTCTACCCGCGCGACACGCGATCGCCGGCGGCGAGCGCGAGGCGGCGCGCGACGGCGTGGGCGGGCCAGAGGGGGCGCCCCGAGAGCGGCCAGTCGACGGCGATCAGCGCCGCGACGCGGTTGCGGGGGCGCCGGGGCGCGGCGTGGACGCCGAAGGCGCGCTCCACCAGCGGGCGCAGCGGGGCGGGCGGCGCGAGGGCGTCGAGCGGGACGGAGAGATCGAAGCGGGCCTCCACGAGGCGCAGGAGCCCCCAGAGGGCGGCGGCGGCGCCCCAGCGGCGGGCGGTCGCCGCGGCGAGCGCGAGGTCGAGCGGCTCGCGGGTGAGGAGGCAGGCGGTGTCGAGCGCGAGGCGGAGGCGGCCGGTCATCCCGCCGGTCGCGAGGTTGCCGGCGCCCATCACGAGCAGGTGCTCCGGCGAGGGGCCGCGCAGCGGGCCGAACGCGGTGTCGTACGTCCGCGCGCTCGCCAGCACCTCGTCCGTCGCGACCCGGAACGGCGGGACGTTCAAGAGCCGGACGTGGACGTCCACCCAGAGGCGGTCCGCCGCGCGCCAGTTGCGCGCCTTGAACGCCGCCGCGCTGGCGCGCCCTCCCGCCTCCACGACCTCGTAGCCGAGCGCGCGGAGGGCGACGCCGGCCCGTTCGCCGTCGGCCACGAGCACGTCGATGTCGGTGCAGCCGCGGAGCCCGCGGCCGCCCCACCACCGGGCGTCGGCGAGCGCGCCCTTGAAGAAGGCGTGGTCGACGTCGGCGAGCGCGGCCGCGAGCGCGCGGACGTCGCGCTCCAGCACGAGCGCGGCCTTCGCGCGGGCGATCGGATCCTCGCCGGCGAGGCCCTCCCGCGCGAGCGCGTCGCGGACGGCGGGCTCGACGGCGACGGCCTCGCCCCGCAGCATGGCCGCGAGGACGGCGAAGGCGGCGGCGTCGAGGGCGTCGGCGTCCAGGGGGTCTCCGGAGACGAGAAAGCCCCCGAAGGACGCGTCCTTCGGGGGCTTCTGGTAGTCCCAACGGGAGTCGAACCCGTGTCTTCGCCGTGAGAGGGCGATGTCCTGGGCCTCTAGACGATGGGACCGAAATCGTATGTGGTTGAGGCGCTAGGGGTCGAACCTAGAGTCTTCGGGGCCAGAACCCGACGTGTTGCCGATTACACTACGCCTCAGCGGGCACCCCCTATTATGCGGAGGCCCCGAGGGCGTCAAGGGCCGCCCGGACGCGGCGCAGCGTGACCTCGGGCCCCAGGACCGCGAGCGTCTCGTAGAGGCCGGGGCCCACCTTCTGGCCCGTCACGCAGACGCGCACGGGCTGGGCGACCTTGCCGAGCTTCAGCCCGCGCGCGGCCACGAACGCGCCCACGTGGGCCTCGAGGCCGGGCTCGCTCCAGTCGGCGAGCGCGGAGAGGTGCTCGACCAGCGCGGCGAGCATCTCGCGGTTGGGGGCGACGAACTGCGCGGCGGCGTCGGGGTCGCGGGGGAGCGCCTCGTCGGGGAGGAAGAAGAAGGCGCCCGCCTCCGCGAGCTCCACCAGCGTCCGCGCGCGCTCGCGCAGGCACTTCACGGCGCCCCGGAGCTTCTCGTCGCTCGGCGCGGGCGCGTTGGCGGCGGCGAAGAAGGGCTTCGCGCGCTCCGCCACGACCTCGATCGGGAGCGTCTTCATCCAGTGGGCGTTCACCCAGGTGAGCTTGTCGAGGTCCCACTTCGACCCGCTCTTGCCGATGTCGGCGAGATCGTAGACGTCGAGGATCTCGGCGGTGGAGAAGAGCTCCATGTTCCCGTGCGACCAGCCCAGCCGCGCGAGGTAGTTCACGAGCGCCTCGGGGTGGAAGCCCATGTCGCGGTAGTTGCCCACCGCGGTGGCGCCGTGGCGCTTCGACAGCTTGCTGCCGTCCGGGCCGAGGATGAGCGGGAAGTGGCCGAAGCGCGGGGGCGTCTCGCCGAGCGCGTCGTAGACGAGCAGCTGCTTCGGCGTGTTGTTGAGGTGCTCCTCTCCGCGGAGCACGTGCGTCATCTTCATCGCCACGTCGTCGACGACGACGACGAAGTTGTAGGTGGGGACGCCGTCGGAGCGGACGAGGACGAGGTCGTCCAGCTCGGCGTTGTCGAAGGACACGGGGCCCTTGAAGAGGTCGTCGACGTGCGTGCGGCCGTCGGGCACGCGCAGGCGCACGACGTGCGGGCCGCAGTCGGGGCCGTGGCGCAGCTCGCGGCAGTGGCCGTCGTAGCCGGGCCGGAGCTTCTTCGCGGCCTGCTCCACCCGCAGCGCCTCCAGCCGGTCGACCGTGCAGGTGCAGCGGTACGCCTTGCCCTCGCGGATCAGGCGGTCGCTCACCTCGCGGTACAGCTCCGCGCGCTCGGACTGGCGGTAGGGGCCGTAGGGGCCGCCGACCTCGGGGCCCTCGTCCCAGTCGATGCCGAGCCACTTGAAGTCCCGGAGGATGACGGCCTCGTACTCCGGCGTGGATCGCGCCTCGTCGGTGTCCTCGATGCGGAGGATGAACGTCCCGCCGGTCTTGCGGGCGAGGAGCCAGTTGAACAGCGCGGTGCGGGCGCCGCCGATGTGGAGGTTGCCGGTGGGGCTCGGGGCGAAGCGGCAGCGGATCGACATGGCGGGCGCGTCTAACGCGGGAGGCTGTGGGCTGTAGGCTGTGGGCTGTAGGCCCTTCTCTCCGGCGGTCACGCCTGCCTGCCGAAGGCACCCACGGCGGCCACGCCACCGACCTCGCCCGAAGGCTCTGAGCCCGACCCGAAGCCCGAAGCCCGAAGCCCGAAGCCTAAGGATAAAGCTCGATCCTCAACCCCTGCGCCCCCAGCGCCGCCCCCGCCGCCGTCACCCAGGCGGCCTCGTCGTCCTTGCTGGCGAGGTCGCGCGCGCGGGCCGCCTCGAGCGCGGCGAGATCGCCCTTCTCGTAGGCGTCGCCGATCGCGTGCCAGGCCTCCGCGCGCGCCGTCCACGCCTTCACGAGCGTGGCGTGCGCGGCGGCGAGCTCGGGCGTGGCGGGCTTCACGGCGGCGACGTCGGCCTTCAGGCTGTCCGCCGCGGGGATCACGCGCTGGCGCACGCGGGTGGCCACGGCGGGCCCGTCGACGGTGCCCTTCTTCACCTCGCTCGCGGTTTCCAGGAGCTCCTGCGCGAGCGCGCGATTCTTCTGGAGAATCGGGCCCATCGCCCCCTGGTAGGCCACGGCGTCCATGCGCGCGGGGTCCGTGCCGCACGCGGCGAGCCATGTAAGGAGGAGCAACGACGACGCCATGCCGCTGTCGTAGCTTCGGCGAGGAAGGTTGTGAAGGCACTCGAGCAGCTCGTGATCCGCGCGCGCACCCGGTGGCGCTCCCGAAAGGCCGCCTCGGGCGAGGCGGAGACGCCCGCGCGTCTCCTGCTCCGGCTCGACGATCTCGACGCCCCCGTCCCGCCGGCGGGCGAGCTCCAGAGCCTCGCGCGGTGGTTCGACGCCGTCATCCGCGTGGTGGAGGCGACGGGGCCCTTGCCCGTGCGGATCGTGGCCCGCGCCGACCACGGCTTCCTCCCCGAGCTCGCGCGCTTCTGCCACCGGCTCGAGTGCCCGGTCTCGGTCCGCACGACGCCCGGCGGGCTCGACGCGCGCCGGGCCGAGGACCTCGTCGACGCCGGCGTGGGGCGGGTGGCGCTGCGCGCGGAGGACGGCCTCGCCGGCGCGATCGCCGCGCTTCGGGCAGCAGTCGGCGACCGCGGCGCGCGGATGGACGTGGAGGTCGAGGTGCCGCCGGGCCCGTGGATGCGCGACGCCTTCGGCGAGGCCCGCTCGGCGGGCGCCGACGGCGTCCGCGTGGTCGCGTGGCAGGGCGGCCCGTGGGAGGACGCCACGCGGGCCGCGCTCGCGTGGGCGAAGGCGCAGCACGCGCCCTTCCACCGCACGCCGCCCGAAGCGCTGGCGGCCATCGCGGACATGGCGGGCGACGGCCCCGGCGTCCCGCGCCGCGCGGGGGCCTGCCCCGTCGCGCAGCGGATCGAGATCGGCCCCGACGGCCGCGCCTCGTGTTGCCCGTTCCTCTCCGGGTCCGCGCCGCCGCAGGACACGCTCGAGGCGACCTGGGCGATGCTCGCGGGTCACCGCACCGCGATCCGCGCCTGCCGCCGCGCGTGCGTCCACCCGGAAGTCACGGGGTAGACCGGGGATCCGGTCGGTCGCTTGAACGATCTCCATCCGCCTGTCTAGAGTCCCGCGGATGGAGCCCCGTTACGGTCGCGCCCTCATCGCCGACGACGACCCGGTCACGCGTCAGCTCGTGTACGACACCCTCGCCGAGGCGGGGATGGAGGTCTTCACGGCGATCGACGGGCGACAGGCGCTCGACACGTTCCTCGCCCACGGGCCCTTCGAGCTCCTCGTGGTCGACATCATCATGCCTGGGATGAACGGGACGCAGGTGGTCGACCTGATCGCCCGCTCGAGCCCGGATGCCCGCGTCCTCTACGTGTCCGCGCGCGACAACGTCCCCGTGCTGGGGCCGGGGCGGCGTTTCCTCCACAAGCCCTTCACGCCCGAGCAGCTGCTCGAGCACGCGAGGGCGTTGCTCGGGTCCTGAGGGGCGCGCCTTCCTCTCCCGGCGCTGGACGCGGAGAGCCCGCCGAGATACCTGCGCGGGCCGCGCGGAACGCGTGGTCTCTTTGAAGGGTTGAACGGAGTGTCCTTCCCCGTCGTCGCGCTCGAAGCCATCCCGCCGCACGGCCTCGTCGTGCCGGTCCAGGACTGGGCGCGCGCGGCGTGCGCGGAGGGGCTCGGCGGGCCGGTGCGGTCCGTCGGCGGCGAGCTGCGGGTCACCCGCGTCGGCCGCGACGTCGACGTCCGGGGCGAGCTCCACGGCGCTGCGCAGCTCCGCTGCGATCGCTGCGGCGAGCTCGCGGACCTCGCGCTGGACACCGAGGTGAGCTGCCTCTACCTCGCCCCCCGCGGCGAGGACGAGCCGCTCCCCGAGGACGACGCCGCCGAGCTGGGCGAGTACGACGGGGTCGCCCTCGACCTCGCGCACGTGATCGCCGAGTCCTTCGCGCTCGAGCGCCCGCCGCGCGTCCTGTGCGGCGACCTCGACCCCGGGCAGGACGCCGCGTGTCTCGCCCGGTACAAGGCGCGCTCCGGCGCCCCTCCGCCCGAACCCGATCCCCGGCTCTCCGCCCTCAAGGGCTTCAAGCCCGCCCGTTAGGAGTCTCCGATGCCCGTTCCCAAGAAGCGCGTCTCCCGCAGCCAGCGCGATCAGCGCCGCGCCCACGACTTCCTCGAGGCCAACGCCGCGACCGAGTCGTGCCCGTCCTGCGGCACGACCAAGCAGCGTCACCACGTCTGCCCCAGCTGCGGCGAGTACCGCGGCAAGAAGGTGTTCGTGGACGTCGACGAGGCTCCGGCCGCCACCGAGTAGTCGATGCCGGATCCGCGCGCGATCGCGCTCGACGCCTTCGGTGGGGACCACGCCCCGGACGTGGTGATCGAGGGCGCGGTCATCGCGCACCGACAGGGCATCCCCGTCGTCCTCGTGGGCGACGCCGACCAGCTGCGCGGCAAGGTGCCGCGCGGCATGGAGGTGGTGCACGCGCCGGAGGTCGTCGGGATGGACGAGCCCGCGCACACCCCGCTGCGCAAGAAGCCGAACGCGTCGATCCGGCGCGTGTTCGAGCTCGTGCACGAGGGGGTCGCACAGGCCGCGGTGACGTGCGGGCACTCCGGCGCGGCGATGGCCAGCGCGCTGCACGTGCTCGGGCCCGTCGCCGGCGTGGATCGCCCGCCGCTCTGCACGGTCGTGCCCCGGCGCGACGGCGGCCAGCTCGTGCTGCTGGACCTCGGCGCGAACGTGGACTGCAAGCCCCAGCACCTCGCGCAGTTCGCGGTGCTGGGCGACGCCTACGCGCGCGCCGTGATGAAGATCGACCGCCCGCGCGTGGGGCTGCTCGCCAACGGCGAGGAGCGCGGCAAGGGCAACACCCAGGTGCGCGCCGCCTACGGGGAGCTCGAGGCGCTCGACCTCCAGTTCGTCGGCAACGTCGAGCCCCTCGGGGCGCTGCGCGGCGAGTGCGACGTGCTGGTGTGCGACGGCTTCGTCGGCAACGTGATGCTGAAGACCGTCGAGGGGACGGTCGAGGTCGTCGGGCGCATCCTGCGCGAGGAGATCCGCCGGCGGCCCGGCGCCCAGTTCGGCGCGTGGCTGCTGCAGGGCGCGATCCGGCGCTTCCGGCAGCGGACGGCCTACGACGCGATCGGGGGGGCGCTACTGCTCGGGGTCGACGGGGTCGCGGTCGTGGGGCACGGGCGGGCCGACGCGCGCGCGGTCGCCAGCGCGCTGCGCTTCGCGAAGAGCTGCAGCGACGCGGGGCTCGTGCCGTCGCTGCGTCACCTCGTGGCGAGGCGGATGCCGGCGGCGACCGCGCGGGCCTGAACAGAGGCAACCGCCAAGACGCCACGGCAGCGCCGAGGTCGCCAAGTGGACGAATGGGCGCCTGCGGCGCCAGCCCGCTTTCCCGCCTTGGCGCTCTTGGCGAGATCTCTGCGCTCTTGGCGGTTGCCTCTCTCGCCGGTTGCGTTCCGGACGACTGGTCGGATAGGGGGCCCCGCCCGCTGAACGGGAGGAGATCGAGATGGCCACCGAAGAGATCGTCCGCCGCGTGAAGGACCTCATCGCCGAGTCGCTCGGCGTGAACCCCACCGAGGTCGTGCCCGACGCGTCGTTCATCGACGATCTCGGGGCCGACTCGCTCGACATCGTCGAGCTGGTGATGGCGATCGAGAAGGAGTTCGGGATCGAGATCCCGGACGAGGACGCCGAGAAGATCTCCACCGTCCAGGACGCGATCGACTACATCCACAACAAGGCCCGGTAGGGCGCTCTCGGAGGATCCTTGGACCGTCGGGTCGTCATCACCGGCCTGGGCGCGGTCACCCCTTGCGGAAACGACGTCCCGACGACGTGGAGATCCATGGTCGAGGGACGCTCCGGCGTCGCGACGGTCTCCCGATTCGACACCACGGGCTTCCCGGTCCGCATCGCGGCCGAGGTCAAGGGCTTCGACGCGGACGGCGTCCTGGGCCGCAAGCTCGCGAAGCGGCTGGACCTGTTCGCGCAGTACGCGATGGTGGCGGCGATGGAGGCGTGCGCGAGCGCGGGGATCGCGCCCGCGACGGAGGGGAACCCGCGCGCGGGGGTCTACGTCGGCACCGGCATCGGCGGCCTGCAGGAGATCGTGCTCGGCGCGAACCTCTTCGAGAAGGAGAGCTACCGCGGGCTCTCTCCGTTCTTCATCCCGCGCGCGCTGACGAACCTCGCCGGCGGCCACATCGCCATCCAGTACGGCGCCCAGGGGCCGAGCCTCTGCGTGACCACCGCGTGCGCCACCGGCAACCACTCGATCGGCGAGGCGTGGCGGGCGATCCGGCTCGACGAAGCCGACATGATCATCGCCGGCGGCAGCGAGGCCGCGATCACGCCGGTGGGGCTCGCCGGCTTCATGGTCATGAAGGCGCTCTCGAAGCGCAACGACGACCCCGCCACGGCCAGCCGCCCGTTCGACGCCGAGCGCGACGGCTTCGTGATGGGCGAGGGCGCCGGCATCGTCGTGCTCGAGGAGCTCGGGCACGCGCGGCGCCGCGGGGCCCCCATCCTCGCCGAGCTGGTCGGCTACGCGCTGACGAACGACGCCCACCACGACACCGCGCCCGCCCCCGGCGGCGCCGGCGCCGTCCGGTGCATGCGCAACGCGCTGAAGTCCGCGGGCCTGCGCCCCGAGGACGTCGACTACATCAACGCCCACGGGACATCCACGCCGCAGAACGACTCGAGCGAGACGCAGGCGATCAAGACCACCTTCGGCGAGCACGCGCGCCGCCTGGCGATCTCCAGCACCAAGAGCGTGACGGGCCACATGCTCGGCGCCGCGGGCGGGGCCGAGGCCGTGGCGTCGGTGATGGCGCTGCACACCGGGGTCCTGCCGCCCACGGCGAACCTGTTCAACCCCGACCCCGCCTGCGACCTCGACTACGTCCCGCGCGTGCCCCGCAAGGTCGATCCGAGGGTGGTGTTGTCGAACGCGTTCGGCTTCGGCGGCACGAACGCTACGCTGGTGTTCCGAAAGTTCGAGGAGTGACCATGCGCATCTGGGCGGGTTCGGACCACGCGGGCCTCAACCTCAAGGACAAGCTCGTCGCCTGGCTGCGCGAGCAGGGGCACGAGGTCGAGGACGTCGGCACGCACGATCACGACTCGACCGACTACCCGGACTACGCCGAGCGCGTCGCCCGCGCCGTCGCCGACAAGAAGGCCGACTGGGGCCTGCTCGTCTGCGGGACGGGGCAGGGGATGGCGATGACCGCGAACCGCATCCCCGGCGTGCGCGCCGCGGTGGTCGCCGACACCTTCTCCGCGCGGTCCACCCGCGCCCACAACGACGCCAACGTGCTCGCCATCGGCGAGCGCGTCGTGGGCCTCGGGCTCGCCGAGGAGATCGTGAAGGCGTTCATGACGACGCCCTTCGAAGGCGGGCGCCACGTGCGCCGCGTCGCGAAGATGACCGCGCTCGAGGAGAAGGGATGAGCCTCTACACGCAGGATCCCGAGGTCGCCTCGATCATCGAGGCCGAGAAGACGCGCCAGCGCGAGGACCTCGAGCTCATCGCCAGCGAGAACTACGTCTCGGCGGCGGTGCTGGAGGCGCTCGGCTCCGTGCTCACGAACAAGTACGCCGAAGGCCTGCCGGGCAAGCGCTACTACGGCGGCTGCGTCCACGTCGACGCGGTGGAGGAGCTCGCTCGCCAGCGCGCCCTCGCGCTCTTCGCCGGCAGCGAGGGCGTGAACGTCCAGCCACACTCGGGCGCCCAGGCCAACCAGGCGGTGTACCTCGCCGCCGTGAAGCCGGGCGACACGATCCTCGGGCTCGACCTGTCCAACGGCGGGCACCTCACCCACGGCTCGCCGGCGAACTCGTCGGGCAAGCTCTATCGGGCGGTGCACTACAAGGTCGACGACCGCGGTCTCATCGACATGGACCACGTCCGCGACCTCGCCCGCGCCAACAGCCCGAAGCTGATCATGACGGGCGCGAGCGCCTACCCGCGCCACTGGGACTGGGCCGCGTTCCGCGCGATCGCCGACGAGGTCGGGGCGGTGCTCGTCGCCGACATCGCGCACGTGGCGGGCCTCGTGGCCACGGGGCTGCACCCGACGCCGTTCGGGCACTGCGACTACGTCACGACCACCACCCACAAGACGCTCCGCGGGCCACGCGGCGGCATGGCGTTCGCCGCGGGCGAGCGCATCAAGGGGCTGAACAGCGCGGTGTTCCCGGGGACGCAGGGCGGGCCGCTCATGCACATCGTCGCCGCGAAGGCGGTCGCGTTCGGCGAGGCGCTCCGCCCGGACTTCCGGGCCTACCAGCGGCAGGTGCTCGACAACGCGAAGGCGATGGCGGGCCGGCTGGTGGAGCGCGGCTTCGCGCTGGTGAGCGGCGGGACCGACAACCACCTCATGCTGCTGGACCTCTCCGACCGCGACTACAGCGGCAAGGACGCCGAGGAGGCGCTCGGGCGCGCGGGCATCACCGTGAACAAGAACACGGTGCCCAACGAGAAGCGGAGCCCGTTCGTCACGAGCGGCGTGCGCATCGGCACCCCCGCGATGACCACGCGCGGCCTCCGCGCGGACGACGCCCTCCGCGTGGCGGACCTGATCGCGGACGCGCTCGAGCACCGCGCGGACGAAGCGCGCGTCGCGCGGATCCGCGCCGAGGTCCACGAGCTCTGCGCGCGGCACCCGGTGCCCGGCCTGTAGGTCGTGCTCTGCCCCGCCTGCCAGCACGAGGAGAGCAAGGTCGTCGACTCGCGCGACGCGGGCGACTCGATCCGGCGCCGTCGCGAGTGCCTCGCGTGCGCCCATCGGTACACGACGTTCGAGCGGATCGAGTACCGGCTCCCCACCGTGCTGAAGAAGGACGGACGCCGCCAGCCGTTCTCCGCGGAGAAGCTGCTCGCGGGTTTGAGGCTCGCGTGTCGCAAGCGCCCGGTCGGCGAAGAGCAGCTCATGGACGCGGTGGCGCGCGTGGAGCGGACGTTGTCCAAGCGCGGCGAGGTGACCACCGGCGAGATCGGCGAGGCCGCGCTTGCGGAGCTCCGGGGGCTCGATCCGGTCGCGTACCTGCGGTTCGCGAGCGTGTACCACGCGTTCGGGAGCCCGGAGGACTTCCTCGAGGTCGTGCGGCCCCTGTTGGGGCCGAAATGACCGGAGAAAGACAACCGCCAAGGCGCCGAGACCTCGCCGAGGTCGCCAAGGAAGGTCAAAGGGGCGCCTTCGGCGCCCGAAGGGCGCCCTCTCCGTTCGCTTGGCGTTCTTGGCGTCTTCTTGGCGTCTTGGCGGTTGCATCTCCCTGCCTCCCAGTGCCCCTTGTCTTCTGACTGGCGTTTCATGGGCCTCGCGCTCGACCTGGCGCGGCGGGGCCTCGGGCGGACGGCGCCGAACCCGGCGGTGGGCGCCGTCGTGGTGCGCGACGGCGAGGTGATCGCCGAGGGGTGGACCCAGCCGCCGGGGCGCGACCACGCCGAGCCCCACGCGCTCAAGCAGCTCGGCGGCAAGGCCGAGGGCGCCACGATGTACGTGACGCTCGAGCCGTGTTGCCACTGGGGTCGCACGCCCCCGTGCACCGAGGCCATCGTCGCGAGCGGCATCCGCCGCGTGGTCGTCGGCACGGGCGATCCGTTCCCGCTCGTCGCGGGCAAGGGGCTCGCCGCGCTGCGCGCCGACGGCATCGAGGTGGAGGTGGGGCTGCGCGAGGCCGAGTGCCGGCGGCTCAACGTCGGGTTCATCCGCGCGGTCACCGAGGGGCTCCCGGAGGTCACGCTCAAGGCGGCCGTCTCGCTCGACGGGCGCACCGCGTCGGCCCACGGGACGAGCAAGTGGATCACGGGGCCTGCCGCGCGCGATCGCGGACACCGCCTCCGCGACACGCACGACGCCGTGGTCGTGGGGGTCGGCACCGTGATCGCCGACGATCCTTCGCTCACGACGCGCATCCCCGGTGGACGCGACGCCGTGCCGGTCGTGCTCGACACGCGCCTGCGCACCCCGCCGGGCGCGCGCGTGCTCGCGGCCGGTCAGCCGCCGATCGTGTTCTCGGCGGTCGCCGGCGAGCTGCCGCGCGGCGAGGTGGTCCGCGTCCCCGAGGGGCCCGGCGGGCTCGACGTCGTCGAGGTGATGAAGGTGCTCGCGAAGCGCGGGCACCACCGCGTGCTGGTCGAGGGGGGCGCGCGCGTGCACCGGGCCGTGCTGGACGCCGGGCTCGTCGACCGCGTCGAGCTCTTCGTGAACGCCCGCGTGCTCGCCGGCGGTCCGGGCATCTTCGCCGGCCCCGGCTTCGCGCTGGCGGAGGCGCCCGGGTTCCGGTTCGTCGCCAGCGAGCTCGTCGGCGACGATCTGCACGTCACCCTGGAGCGGGAATGTTCACCGGCCTCGTAGCGGAGTGCGGCACCGTGAAGGCGGTCCGCGGGCGCGCCTTCGAGATCGAGAGCACCTTCGACGGGCTCGAGCTCGGCGAGTCGATCGCGTGCGACGGCGTGTGCCTGACGGTCGAGTCGTTCGCCGGGGCACCTTCCGCGTGAGCGTCGGCGACGAGACGCTCCGGCGCACCACCGTCGGCGAGTGGCGCCCGGGACATCGCGTACACCTCGAACGCGCGATGCGCGTCGGCGACCGCCTCGGCGGCCACGTCGTGCAGGGGCACGTCGACGGTGTCGGCACGATCGCGGCGATCGCCCCGAGCCCCGCGTTCATGCGCATCGACGTGCGCGCGCCCGCCGAGCTCCGCCGCTACTTCGTGGAGAAGGGGAGCGTGTGCGTGGACGGGGTGAGCCTCACCATCAACGGGCTCACGGACGAGGGGTTCCACGTCGGTATCGTCCCGCACACGCAGCAAGTGACGCATCTCGCGCGGCTGGCCCCGGGCGATAGGGTGAACGTCGAGGTGGACGTCCTCGCGCGCTACGTCGAGCGCTTGCTCGGCGGGGCGGTCGGGGGCCTCGACCTCGCGAAATTGCGGGCCGCAGGGTTCGCGTAGGACCGCGACATGGACTTCGAGGTGATGGCGCCCGACCCCGAGCGCCGCGTGCAGGTGGCGATCGAGGACATCCGCGCCGGCAGGATGGTCATCCTCGTCGACGACGAGGACCGCGAGAACGAGGGCGATCTCACGCTCGCCAGCGATCGGGTCACGCCCGAGGCCATCAACTTCATGGCCAAGTGGGGGCGCGGGCTCATCTGCCTGACGCTCACCGAGGAGCGCGTCGCGCAGCTCCAGCTCCCGATGATGGCCACGAACAACCGCTCGCCGTTCTCGACCGCCTTCACCGTGTCCATCGAGGCGCGCGAGGGCGTGTCGACCGGCATCTCCGCGGCGGACCGCGCGCACACCGTGAAGGTCGCGATCGACCCGGCGAAGGGCCCGGGCGACCTCGTGACGCCCGGCCACATCTTCCCGCTGCGCGCCCGCAACGGCGGCGTGCTCGTCCGCACCGGCCAGACCGAGGGCTCCGTCGACCTCGCGCGGCTCGCCGGGCTCACGCCGTCGGGCGTCATCTGCGAGATCATGAACGACGACGGCACGATGGCGCGGCTGTCCGATCTCGAGCGCTTCGGCGCGCAACACCGCATCCACATCGTGACCGTGGCGGACCTCGTGCGGTGGCGCCTCCGCTACGAGCGGCTCGTGGAGCGCGTGCTGGACGCGCCGTTCCCCACCGAGGAGTTCGGCGAGCTCCACGCGCGCGTGTACCGCGACACCCAGGGCGGGCTCCACCTCGCGTTGTGGGCGGGCGACCTCGCCAAGGGCCCGGTGCTCGCCCGCGTGCAGGCGTCGACCGGGCCCGTCGACGTGTTCCGCGCCCTGTCCAGCGACTCCAGCGGCCAGCTCCGCGCCGCGCTCGAGCGCATCGCGGAGGAGGGCGGCGTGCTCCTGTACCTCCACATCGACGGCAACACGCCCGATCTCTTGCTGGGGCGCCTCCGCGAGCACCTGCTGCCGCGCGAGACCGCCCCCGCGGCGCCGCAGGACGACGTGCTCCGCGAGCTCGGCACCGGCGCGCAGATCCTCGTGGACATGGGCGTGCGCGAGCTCCGGCTCCTGACGAACAACCCGCGCAAGATCGTGGGGCTGGAGGGCTACGGCCTGCACGTGGTGGAGCGGATCCCGCTCCGCGTCGAGCCCCACCCGGATAGGGAGGCGTTCCTCTCGTCGAGGCGCACGCGCCTCGGGCACCTCCTGGAGCGTTGAATGCCCCGGATCGTCGAAGGCAACCTCGTGGACGCCGGCGGGCGCTACGCCCTCGTCGCGGCGCGGTTCAACGCCTTCATCACCGAGAAGCTCCTCGAGGGCGCGCTCGACGCGCTGCGTCGCCACGGCGCCGACGCCGACGCCGCCACGGTCGTGTGGGTGCCCGGCGCGTTCGAGATGCCGCTCGTCTGCCGCCGGCTCGCCGAGAGCGGCCGGTACGACGCCGTGGTCGCCCTCGGCTGCGTGATCCGCGGGGGCACCGCGCACTTCGACTACGTCGCGGGCGAGGCGGCGAAGGGCGTCGCGTCCGCGTCGCTCGGCACCGGTGTGCCGGTGATCTTCGGGGTGCTTACCACCGATTCGATCGAACAGGCCATCGAACGCGCGGGGACGAAGATGGGGAACAAGGGCGGCGAGGCGGCCGTCGCGGCGATCGAGATGGTGAACCTGATGCGTCAGCTCCCGGGGAAGGAATGACGGGTCGCCGCCGCGCGCGCGAGTTCGCCCTGCAGGCGCTGTTCGCCGCCGACGTCGCCGGCGTGTCGGGGCCGCAGGCGCTCACGGGCTTGTGGTCGGGCCGCATGGAGGACGCCGAGGCCGGGGGCGACCCCATTTCCCCCGAAGAGACCGAGTTCGCGCAGGAGATCGTGCGCGGCGTGCTCGAGGATCGCGACGAGCTCGACACGCGCATCGAGGCCGCGAGCCTCAACTGGCGGCTCGCGCGCATGCCCGCGGTCGACCGCAACATCCTCCGTATCGGCGCCTTCGAGCTGCTCCACCGCTCGGACATCCCCGCCAGCGTCAGCATCAACGAGGCGATCGAGCTCGCCAAGCGCTTCGGCGGCGCCGAGTCTCGCGCGTTCGTGAACGGCATCCTCGACCGCATCGCGGGCGAGGTCGGCAGGGGCGGCAGAAGGAACAAGCGGTGAGGATCCGCGAGGTCCAGCAGGTCGTGGACGCCTGGGTCCGCGAGAACGGCGGTTATTGGCCTCCGCTCGCGCAGATGGCGCGCCTCACGGAGGAGACCGGCGAGCTCGCCCGCGAGTACAACCATCGCCACGGCCCGAAGAAGAAGAAGGCCAGCGAGGGCGACAAGGACCTCGCGCTCGAGATGGCCGACGTGCTCTTCATCCTCGTGTGCATGGCCAACGACGAGGGCGTCGACCTCGAGGACGCCTTCGCGCGCACGATGGAGAAGTACCGGATCCGTGACGCGGGGCGCTTCAAGTAGCTCGCCCCTGACGACGCGAACGCCGCGATTACATCGTCCGCGACGAGATCGGGAGGGGACGATGCGCATGATTTTCCTGCTCGGGCTCGCGACGGCGCTGCCCGCGTGCTGGTTCGAGGACGACGACGACGACGGCGACGACGACGTGATCATCGAGGACGACGACGCCGGTGGCGAGGACGACGAGGGCGACGGCGAGGAAGGGGACGGCACCGACGGCTCCGACGACGGGGGCGGCGGCGACGGCTCCGACGACGGGAGCGGCGGCGACGAAGGCGCGCTGCTGAACGAAGGCGGGTACGCGTTGCCGGGCGACGTCGCGGGGACGGAGTACGACTTCGATCTCCTCGGGGAGGACCCGATCGAGGGCGACCTCGAGGGCAGCCTCGGCGGCGCCGGCGAGGACGACGAGGACGACTACGACGGCCCGTACGGCAGTCAGTAGACCGAGGGGGCTCCCCGGGCCCGGCGTGGCGCGGACGCGCGGGGGTGCTTACAGACATCGCCCCGCGACGCGGCCACAATGGGCCTCGAGGAGCCTCTCGCATGGAAGACATCAGCATCGGCACCAGCAAGCTCTCCGCCTCCGCGGACAAGTCGGTCCCCGCCGTCACGCTGACGGTCGCCGCGATCGACCACGTGCGGCGGTTGCAGTCCGAGAACGAGATGCCCGGCTTCGGGCTCCGCTACGGCCTTCAGGGCGGCGGCTGCAGCGGCTACACCTACCTGCTCGAGTTCGAGGAGGCGCCGCAGGCGGACGACGAGGTCTTCGACTTCGACGGCGTGAAGGTGTTCATGAACCCGCTGCACATCGAGTACCTGCGCGGCTCGGTCATCGACTACGCGGACACGCTGATGAGCGCGGGCTTCCAGATCAAGAACCCGAACGTCAAGCGTCAGTGTGGCTGCGGGTCCAGCTTCGACGTGTAGGGTTCACTTCGCCGACCTGGACCGCACGCTCGAGGTCGCGGCCGGCACCACCGTGCTCGACGCCTGCGAGAAGAACGGCGTCTACATGGAGGCGGCGTGCGGTGGGTTCGCCTGCTGCAACACCTGCCGCGTGCGCGTGATTTCGGGCGGGCTCTCGCCGGTGGAGGAGGTCGAGGAGCCCTTCCTCGACGCCGCCGATCAGCGCCTCGGCTGCCAGGCGAAGATCGTCGGCGACGTCGTGCTGAAGCTGGATCCGGGGGCTTGACGGGGCGCGGGGCTCCACATAGGAGGGCGACCATTCCCGGCCAGGTAGCTCAGTTGGTAGAGCAGGGGACTGAAAATCCCCGTGTCGGCGGTTCGATTCCGTCCCTGGCCACCAGACGCTCCGGCGCCGCGGCCCTCGCCGCGGCGTTGTTCGTTTTCGGGGGCTGCGGCGGCGATCCCTGTCGCGACCTGTGCGCCGACGTGGCGGGGCGCATCGAAGAGTGCCGCGGCGAGTGGGGCGCGAGCTGGGAGGACTTCGGCGCGGACAGCCGCCGGGCGTTCCGCACCGACTGCCAGAACGAGTGGGACGAGACCCGCGCCGAGCTCGAAGCCCGCGAGGTCCCCGCCGCGGACGAGCAGTGCGAGGACGCCGTCACCACGCTCGCCGCGATGAGCTGCGACGAGGTGAGAGCCCTGTACCTCTAATGAGCAGAAAGAGAGGCAACCGCCAAGGCGCCAAGGTCCGCCAATGACGCCAAGGTGGTTGAAAGGGCGAAGCCCCCTTCCTCCCTTGGCGCACTTGGCGTCTTCTTGGCGTCTTGGCGGTTGCGCTTCGTCTACCGAAAGCGGATGTCCTGCAGGGTGATGCCGAGCCGGCCGATGCGGTAGTTCAGGTTCGAGCGGCTGATTCCGAGGCGCCGCGCGGCGCGGGCCTGAACGCCTCCCGCTTCGCGGAGGGCCTCGCTGATCACGCGGCGCTCGAACTCGTCGAGCGCGCCGGGCAGACCGGCGGGACCGACCTGGGCGAGGACCGAGCCCTCGGAGACGGGCATCTGGGGCGCCTCGGGCAGCCGGACGGAGGCGATCTCGCCGCCCGGCGACATCAGCACCGTGCGCTCGACGAAGTGCTCGAGCTCGCGCACGTTGCCGGGCCACGGGTACGCCTGCAGCGCCTTCGTCGCGGCCTCGCCCACGCGCGGCGGCGGCCGGCCGTGCTTCTCGGCGAAGCGGCGCGCAAAGTGCTCGACGAGCAGCGGGATGTCCTCCTTGCGCTCGCGGAGCGGTGGCAGGCGGATCGTGAAGACGTTGAGCCGGTAGTAGAGGTCGGCGCGGAAGTTGCCCTGCTGGACCTCCTTCCAGAGGTCCCGGTTCGTGGCGGCGACGACGCGAACGTCGACCTTGATCGGGTGCTCGCCGCCCACCCGCGTGAACTGTCCGCCCTCGAGCACGCGGAGCATCCGCACCTGCACGGCGGGCGGGATCTCGCCGATCTCGTCGAGGAAGAGCGTGCCGCCGTCGGCCTGCTCGAACTTGCCCTGGTGCTGGCGCACGGCGCCGGTGAAGCTGCCGCGCTCGTGGCCGAAGAGCTCGCTCTCGAGCAGGTTCTCGGGGATCGCGCCGCAGTTCGTCGCGACCATCGGCGCGCGCGCGCGCCCGCTCCGGTAGTGGATGGCGTGGGCGATGAGCTCCTTGCCCGTGCCGGTCTCGCCCTGGATCAGCACGAGCGCGTTCGACTCGGCGACCGCCGCGATCTGCTCGTACACCTCGCGCATCGCCGGCGAGATGCCGATCATGTTGGCGAAGCCGTACTTCTCCTCGACCTCGCGCCGGAGCTGGGCGAGCTCGCGCTGCATCGCGCGGGTCTGCAGGGCGCGGTCGAGCAGGACGAGGAGCTCGTCGCGCTCGATGGGCTTGATGAGGTAGTCGGCGGCGCCCGCCTTCATCGCCGCGACGGCGTCGGGCACCGAGCCGTAGCCGGTCATCACGACGACGCGGACGTCCGGCCACCGCTGCCGCACGGTGCGGAGGAGCTCCATGCCGCCCATGCCCGGCATCTTCACGTCGGTGAGCAACACGTCGAACGTCTCGGCGCCCAGCACGTCGAGCGCCTCCTCCGCAGAGGAGACGAGCCGGACGTCGAAGCTCGCCTTCGAGAGGTTCACCTTGAGCGCGGTGCGTACGGCGCGGTCGTCGTCGGCGACGAGCACGCGGGCGGCGGTCACTGGATCTCCAGCCTCCACGGCAGCATCGCGAAGATGCGCTCGTCGCGCAAGGCCATGAGATCGAAGAACGGACGGAGCTGCTCGGGCGTCTCCACCCGTGGCTGGAAGGCGCGGACGACGTACGCGGGCAGGTCCGCGCCCGACGGCACCCACGGGTCGTAGGTGACGAGCTCCCAGGGCGCCTTCGGCCGCATGCCGGCTTCCATGCGAGCCCGCTCGACCGCGTCGAAGAAGCCGCCGTGGACGTCGACGAGGCCGTGCTCCTTCGCGTCGGTCCCGCTCCACACGCGCCCGCGCGCCACCTCCTCGACCTTCTCGTCGGACAGGCTCCTCCCGTCGCGGACCTTCTCCTTGAACTGCCGGTAGGTGTCGGAGATCATGCGGTCCAGAGCCGCGAACTCCACGTCGTCGAAGGGCTTCGCGAGGCTGTACATCGTGGCGTTGCGCCCGCGCGCGAAGTGCTCGGTGTGGATGTCGAGCTTGTCGAAGAGGCCCTCGGCGTTGAACTTGCCGCCGTACACGCCGATCGAGCCCGTGACGGTGCTGGGCTCGGCGTAGATCGCGTCGGCCCCCGCGGCGACGTAGTAGCCGCCGCTCGCCGCGTAGCCGCCCATGCTCACGATGACGGGCTTGCCGGCCTCCCGGACGCGTTGCACGCCGCGCCAGATCTCGTCGGAGGCGAACGCGGAGCCGCCCGGGCTGTCGACGCGCAGGACGACCGCCTTGACGGCGTCGGCGCGGCGGGCCTGATCGAGCGCCTTCACCACGGTCTCGCTCCCGGTCGCGGCGCCGCCGAGGAGGCCGCCGGGCGAGGACTCGCCCGAGGCGATGACCCCGTCCACGACGACGACGGCCACGGCGCGCTGGGGCGCCCAGCCGCTCATGTCCGGGGCCGTGCCGTACTCCTCGTCGCGCGACCACCCCGACTTGAAGGCGTCCTCGAGCTGCTCGTCGAGCTTGTCGCGGTACACGAGGCCGTCGACGAGGCCCGCCTTCAGCGCCTCGTCGCCGGTGAAGGGGCCCGTGTCGATCAGCTCGCGGACCTCCTCGGCCTTCTTGCCTCGCCCGGCCGCGATCCCCTCCACGAGGGCGCCGTAGAGGTCGTCGAGCAGGGCCTCCATCTCCTCGCGGGCGGGGTCGCTCGAGCGGTCGTTCGTCCACTGCTCCGGCGCGGACTTGTACTCCGCGCGCTTCGCGTACTGCGCCTCGACCCCGACGAGGTCGAGCGCGCCGCGGAAGAACTGCAGCTCGGCCGACATGCCGACGAGGTCGAGCTGGCCCGCGGGGTGGAGGTAGACCTTGTCGCACGCCGCTGCGAGGAGGTACGCGCCGTTGCTCGCCTCGCCGCCGAGGTAGGCGACGACGGTCTTGCCGTTGTCCCGGGCGCGGCCGATGAGGTCGCGGATCTCCTCGATCTGCGCCATCGAGAAGGGCGTGGTCTCGATCTCGAAGAGGAGGCCGCGCACCTGGCGATCGCGCGTCGCCGACTCGATGCGGCGGAGCAGCGTGAGGTAGCCCTCCGGCGCCGGCCCGAGCAGGAGCCCCCCCTGCGGCTGGTAGGGGTATCCCTGATCGATCCGGAAGGTGGCGACCGAGCGGTTGCCCCGGAAGAGCTGGTCGTCGAGGGGGACGGTCTGGACGTAGCCGCCGCCGCCGACGGCGTCGGGCGCGGCGAGGGTGGAGCGCGCGGTGACGCCGACGCCGACGTCCGCGAAGCGCACCTCGAGCGCGCCGCCGAAGGCGGTGTGGGCGGGGTCGGTGATCCCCTGCTCGCCGAAGACCCGGAGCCAGAGGCCGCGCGCCGGACGGAGGCGGAGGCTCGCCTGCACCCGCTGGTCGGCGAGCGCGTCCGGCGGCGTGGTGGCGAGGTAGTCCGCGCCGAGCGTGACGACGTCGCCGAGGGGGCGGATGGCCACGCCCGCGACGTAGGTGGTGTCCACGCCGAGGTCGGGCGCCGGGCTCCCGAGGTTCAGAACGGAGCCCCCCAGCCCGAGGAAGGGCACGGGCCGCCAGCCGAGGCCGATGTCCCAGCTCACGAAGTTGTTGTCGCCGCCGTCGGGGAGCTGCCAGTTGAGCGAGCTGCCGAACGAGAGCGCCTCGGCGAGCCGCAGCGACGCGCCGCTCGTGACCGTCCACCAGCCCTCGCCGTCGGGCCCCCACTGGCGGTACCCGAGGCCGGCGCCCACGCCGCCGCCGGTCGTCGCGAACGTCAGGCTGTTCAACCCGCCCTGGACCGAGGAGGTGTCGTAGTAGACGGCGTACCCGGGGTCGCGATCGAAGTTCATCAGCGAGGGGTTGGAGTACAGGACGTGCACCCCGTCCTCGCCGGCGACGCTCCTGAAGGGCAAGACCGGGCGTTCGACGGACTGAGCGCGCGCGGTCGCGGACACGAGCAGGAGCGTGAGCAGGCTGGGCATCCCCTCATCATAACTACCGCTGTGCGTTCGCCATGCAGGCGTCGGCCTGCAGACGCAAGGGCACGGCTGGAAAGCAGTCGAGCGATCACATCCCAAATGGCTTTCTTTACTGATGGTCTTGCACGCGCGCGGGACCCGCGCGAGAATGGGGGACAGCCCTCCGGGTTTCCCTTCCCGTCCTCGCCCGCTCCGGTGTCCAAACCACCGGTGCGCTCCCCGGGTGTCCCCATGCGCTTGTCCCACCTGCTGCTCCCGCTGCCGCTGCTCGCGCTCCCCGCCTTCGCCCAGGAAGGCAAGACCCCGCCGTCCGCCGCGCCGTCGCCCCCCGCCCAGGAAGCGCCCGCCACCCCCGCCGCCTCGCCCGCGGCGGGGGCGGCCTCCACGTCGGGCGCCGCGTTTTCGCCGCCCACGCCCACGGTCTCGTCCGTCGCGGCCGCGCTCGCGACGCTCGAGGGCGATCCCCTGTTCGCCGAGGCCGCCGTCGCGGTGCAGGTCGTCAACGCGTCCACCGGCGAGGAGGTGTACGCCTTCGGCGACGATCGCCAGCTCGTCCCGGCCTCCACGATGAAGCTGCTCACGACGGCGACGGCGCTCCGCGCGCTGGGCCCCGACTGGCGCTTCCCGACGTGGATCCTCCACGACGGCGAGCTGAAGGACGGCGTGCTGGACGGCAACCTCTACGTCAAGGGCCAGGGCGACCCGTCGATGGTCGTCGAGCGCATGTGGCGAATGGTGCTCGACGTCAAGCTGCACGGGATCAAGGAGATCAAGGGCGACGTCGTCTTCGACGACGCCTACTTCGCCGACACCACGCTGATCCCCGGCTGGGACAAGGAGGAGGACCTCGAGAGCCGGCCGACGTACTTCGCGCCGCTCGGCGCGCTCTCGGTCAACTACAACATCGCCGCCATCGTCGTGAGGCCGGGGTCGGCCAGCGGCCAGCCCGCGATCGCCGAGTTCGAGTCCCCCTCGCCCGTCGTGGCGATCGAGAACCACGTCACCACCGGCAGCCGCACCAGCC
Source organism: Myxococcota bacterium (assembly GCA_049322475.1). Classification (GTDB taxonomy): domain Bacteria; phylum Myxococcota_A; class UBA796; order UBA796; family SXON01; genus JBMOQZ01. The sequence continues at coordinate 26,940 of JBMOQZ010000040.1, forward strand.
GGATGTGGTTCCGCGTGGAGTCGACGGTCGACGAGGAGACCGGGAAGATCGTCACCTACAAGGTGACGGGCAACATGCCCGCGGAGCACGCGCCCGACACGATCTACCGCACGATCGCCGATCCCCTCGGCAACTACGTCGGCGTCTACGAGTCGATCTCGAAGGAGCTCGGCATCAAGGTGAAGGGCAAGTTCCGCGCCGGGCTGACGTCGCCGGAGGCGGAGCTCCTCTTCAAGACGGAGAGCGATCCGCTCGCCGAGATCGTGTCGACCACCAGCAAGCACTCGAACAACTTCATGGCCGAGCAGATGCTCCGCGCCGTGGGGGCGGAGCGGTACGGTCTGCCGGGCACCACGGCGAAGGGGATCCGGGCGGTCGAGGAGTACCTCACCGCGCTCGGCATCCCGAAGGGCGACTTCCGCCTCGTCAACGGGTCGGGCCTCTCCCGCGACGTGCTGCTGCGGCCGAGCCACGTCAACGCGGTGCTCGTGGACATGTGGCAGAGCGCCGACCTCGGGCCGGAGTTCGCGGCGAGCCTGTCGGTGGGGGGGCGGGACGGGACGTTGTGGTCGCGCTTCCGGGAGGACGGGCTCGAGGGCCGCGTGCGCGGGAAGACCGGTACGCTGAACGGCGTGCACTGCCTCGCCGGGTACGTGCGCGCCATGGACGACGAGACCTACGCGTTCACGTTCCTCGTCAACGACATCGAAGGCGCGCTCTCACGCGCGCGGAAGGCCCACGATCGGCTCGTGCTCACGGTGGCCGGTGTGACCGGGAACATCGCCGACAGCGGCGAAGTCGACGGCGGCTCCCCCTGAGTCGCGCTCGGCCGGTTGCCGCCACGCGCGTTGACACGGTAAGCGGCCCGCAGTCTGATACGCTGCGGTCTGCACCTGTCGCTGGAGAGAATCGGATGCGTCGTTCTTACGGAGTTGCCATCGCTCTCGTGCTCGCCGCGCTGGGCACGCCGGCGCTGGCGCAGGGCACCGGCGAGGCGGGCGCCGCCGCATCCACCAGCACGGGCGACGAGCCGGCGGACTTCAACCGGGAGCTCCTCACGGTCGAGGAGCAGGTGGACTCGCTCAAGGAGCGGGTCTTCCGCTCGAAGGCGACGCTCCAGCTGCTCAAGGAGATCGTGATCGAGGGCGCGTCGACGGGCGCGCGCGCCACGATCTGGCACGTCAACAAGCTCGGCAACGGCTACCGGCTCGAGAGCATCACCTACCTGCTCGACGGCCAGAGCAAGTTCAGCAAGGCCGACCCGAACGGCAGCCTCTCCGAGAGCCGGGAGTTCAAGATCCACGACGGCGCCGTCCCCCCCGGCAACCACAACCTCTCCGTCGACTTCAAGATCCGGCCCACCGGGTACGGGATCTTCAAGTACGCGCAGTCCTACGAGATCGACGTGCGTAGCAACTACGCCTTCGAGGCCGAGCTCGGGAAGTCCTGCACCGTCCGCAGCATCCTGACGGACCGGGGCGGCGTCGCGAACAGCTTCGAGGAGCGCGCGCGGGTCGATTTCGAAGTGAAGTGCGAGCGGATCTCCGATGTCGGTCCTCAGTAGGGCAGGGATCGCCGGCGTCCTCGCGTTCGCGCTCGCCACGCCGGCATCCGCCGCGGACAAGGGGACCTCGCTCTGGCTGCGCTCCATCGAGGGCGACGCCGGGGACGTGTCGAAGGAGGTCGAGGAGGTCCGCCTCAACTTCACCGAGCGCTCCGGGCTCATCGGCGTCGCCGAGGCGCGCGAGCGCTACGAGGACGCCGTCTACCTCTTCCTCGTGCAGGACTACGAGGCGGCCGCCACGTCGTTCTACATCCTCGTTCAGTCGCGCGCGCTGGGCAACGTCGACCTCGCCCGGGACTCCGAGTGGTACCTCGCCGAGTGCCTCTTCGAGATGGGCAACTACCGCACCGCGGAAGAGGCCTACCGCGCCATCGTCAACAAGGGCGAGAGCCACCCGTACTTCGTCGACTCCATCCGTCGCATCCTCGAGGTGTACGGCCTCCTCGGCGACACGCAGGGCTTCGACACCTACTACAACACCTACATCGTCTCCGGGAAGGTCGCGCCCACCGAGCTCATCAACTACACGCTCGCGAAGACCTTCTACCGCCGCGGCGAGCTCGCCCGCGCCAAGGCGATGTTCGACGTGCTCCCCGAGGCGAGCCCCTACTTCACGCGCGCCCGGTACTTCATGGGCGTGATGATGATCAAGGAGAAGAACTACACGCAGGCGATCGCCGAGTTCAAGCGCATCGAGACGCACGAGGTCACCGACGACGACCACAAGCAGGTCCTCGACCTCGCCCACCTCGCCCTCGCCCGGCTCTACTACGAGACCGGCGCCTTCGGCGACGCCGCGGTCTACTACGGCAAGATCTCGAAGGACTCGCCGTGGTTCGCCGACCAGCTCTACGAGTCGGTCTGGACCTACATCAAGCAGGCGAACTGGCTCGACGCGCTGCACCAGGTCGACGTCTTCCTGCTCGCCTACCCGGAGCACCGCTACGCCGCCGGCCTGAAGCTCCTGCAGGGCCACCTCTACATGAAGAGCGGCTCGTACGACCAGGCCCGCACGGCCTACGAGAAGGTCGTCCAGGACTACACGCCCATCGTGGAGCGCCTCGAGAACGTCGGCGGCGGCCCCGCGGAGATGCGGGCGTTGCTGACGGGCATGACCGACGACAAGACGACGGTGCAGGAGGGCCTCCCCGCCTACGCGATGGAGATGCTGCTGTCGCGCGAGGACGTGTCGCGCGCCGCCACCGCGTGGGAGGAGGTCCAGCGCCAGAAGGAGGAGCTCGCCTCGAGCGAGCGCACCCTGAAGGACCTCGAGCTCGCGCTCTCCGAGGGCGGCGCCAACATCCTCGGGAGCTTCGTCGCGGCCCGCACCGCGCTGTCGGGTGCCCGCGGCAACGCGGTGTCGCTCCGCGATCAGCTGCTCGACTGCGAGGCCAGCTACCTCAAGAAGCTCGGCGCGTCGCGCGGCGAGCTCGCCGCCATCCAGAAGGAGCGCGAGGCCGTGATGTCGGACTCCGCCGAGGAGGGCGCGCAGGCCAGCGCCGGCGACGACAAGCTCCAGATCTACGACGAGCAGATCCGCGAGGTGCAGTCCCGCGCGTTCCGGCTCTCGCAGATCGTGCAGGAGCAGCAGGCCGCGCTCACCGCCACGCGCGACCAGATCGCGCAGAGCAAGCTCAAGGCCGCCGAGGCGGCGGAGGTCCGCACCCACCTCGAGGACCAGGAGCGGGAGCTCAACACGCTCCGTCTCGAGCTCGAGCAGCTCTCCTCCGAGATCGTGCGCCGGAAGATCCTCCGCACGGTCGAGGCCCCCATCGGGTCGGGCGACGACGAGCGCAACCGCGCGCGGATCGCCCGCTACGACGGCCTGCGGCGGCGCCTCGCCGCGCTGCGCTCGTACGCGACCGACGCCGACGCCGCCGCGACGTTCGCGCAGATCGACCGGCTCTGGGCGCAGCTCGACAAGGTCGAGCAGGGCGCCGAGGAGACCTACCGCATCCTCACCACCGCGGAGTCGCGCGAGCTCGCCCTCGTCCAGCGGCGCCTGCAGGGCGAGGCGGAGCGGGTCCGCGAGCTGCGCACGACCCTCGACACCCAGGGCGCGGACACCGAGGCGCTCGCCGCGCGGGTCCTCGCCGCGGGCGTCGACGGGCTCGAGGACGAGTTCATGGGCAGCGTGCTCGAGGCCGACAAGGGGATCGTGGACGTGTACTGGCTGCGGAAGAGCGGCGCCTCCGACGAGCGGGAAGAGCTCATCACCGAGCAGAACAAGCTGTTGCGCGAGCTGGACGAGCAGTTCCGCATCGTGCGGGAGAACCTCGACCGATGAGCCCGCTGCCGATGGTGTTGCTCATGGCCCTCGCCGCGCCGGCGCGCGCCCAGGACGCGACCGCCGACGCGGCGGAGTGGAAGGCGTTCCAGGACACGCTCGAGCGCTACTCCGAGCGCATGAAGGAGTTCCAGGGGGACGCCCGCTCCATCCTCGACGCCCACGAGGCCGAGGAGCGCGGGAAGATCTCGAGCTCCTACGGCGCGGCGATGCGCCGCCTCGAGGAGTCCGAGGACGCGCTGCGCCGCGTGGCCATCACGCGGATCGAGGGTTTCCTCCAGAAGTACCCGGACACGAAGCACTCGCCGGACATGCTCTTCCGGCTCGCCGACCTCTACTTCGAGGAGGCGGAGATTGCCTTTTCCGGCGAGATGGACGCCTACTCGCGACTCGAGGAGCAGGTCCAGTCGAACCCGAACATGATCCTGCCGCCGCCGCCGCTCAAGGACTACAGCCGCCCGATCGCGCTGTACCGGCAGGTCATCGACCGCTACCCGCAGTTCGAGTACACGGCCGACACCTACTACATGCTGGCGTGGTGCCACAGCGTCCAGAACGCCCAGCAGTACGACGCCGACGTCGCCCGCGACGTCTACCAGACGATCGTGGACCGCTACCCCGGCTCCGTCTTCGGCAACGACGCGAACATGCGCCTCGGCGAGTACTACTTCGACGCGCCGGGCACGCGCGAGGACCCCACGGTCAACGTGCGCCTCGCGATCAAGTACTACGAGGCCGTGCTCGCCGACGGCGAGAAGGGCCGCAACTACGACAAGGCCATCTACAAGCTCGGGTGGTCGCACTACAAGCTCAACGACTACGACCGCGCCCTCGCCTACCTCGTGCAGCTGCTCGACTACTCCGACCAGCAGTTCCTCGAGACCGGCAAGGAAGCCTCCACCCGCAAGGAGGCCATCGAGTACCTCGCCATCTCCTACGCGGACATCGCCGAGCGACAGGCCCGCAAGCCCTGGGAGGTCGCGATGGCGCACCTCGACAAGGTGGGAGACCGCAAGTGGCAACACGAGGTGGTCGAGCGCCTCGCCGACCTGTTGTGGGTGCAGGCGAAGTGGGAAGCGTCGATCGACACCTACACCTTCATGCAGGACCGGTGGCCGACCGACCCGATGAACCCCGTCTACCAGCAGAACGTCGCGCTGCTCTGGGGTGGGTCCCCGCAGAACGCGTTCGACCCGCCGCAGGCCCGGCCGCCGATGCCGTTCCCGGACCAGGCGAAGTCCGACGCGGCCTTCCAGCAGCTCTCCGAGAAGTACGTCGACGGCAAGCCCTGGTACAACGCCAACCGCAACAACCCCGACGCCATCGCCCGCGCCCGCGGGTACATCGAGGAGTCGCTCGCGCAGGTCGCGACCGGCCTCCTCGTCGAGGCGCGCGAGTCCGGGGACCCGGTCAAGTACCAGCTCGCGGCCGAGAAGTTCCGCGAGTACCTCGACAAGTTCCCGTTCGCGAACGATTACGACACCTACGAGTGGTACCTCGCGCTCGCCTACTACGAGTCGAACCAGTTCCCCGAGGCCGAGAAGGCCTACGCCCAGATCCTCAAGAACGACCGGTCGCAGTTCCGCGAGGGCGCGCGCTTCCAGCTCATGGCCACCCGTCGCCAGCTCCTGCTCGCCAAGTTCGGCAAGCTCGAGGAGGTGCCCGCCGACGCCACGACCGAGCGCGTGATCGAGGTCCCCGGCGGCGAGCCCATCACGGTCTACGCGCTCTCCGACGAGCACAAGGCCTTCATCGCCGCGTGCGACGACCTCGTCGAGCGCGAGTTCTCCGATCCCGACTGGGCGCCCGTGCTCGAGCGCGACCGCGCCGCGCTGGCGTACCTGCCGGCACAGATCCTCTACAACCACGGGCGCTTCGAAGAGGCGCGGCCGCGCTTCGAGAAGGTGATCGCGCGGTTCCCGAAGAAGGACGAGGCGCTCTACTCGGCCTCCTTGATGACGGCCACCTACCAGCGCGAGGCCAACAAGGAGAAGACGGTCGAGCTCATCACCAAGTACGTCGGGATGAACCTCGGCTCGGGCGAGCTGTCCAAGTCCGAGATGGCGAAGATGAAGGACACCCTCGAGGGGACCAAGTACCTCATCTGCTACGACTTCTCCGAGAAGAAGGAGCACCTGCCCGCGGCCGACTGCTACGGCACGTTCATGACGGAGTACCCGAAGTCCCAGTACTTCGACGAGGCGCTCTACTCCGCCGCCAACAACTTCGAGCTCGGCGGCAAGGCCGAGGAGTCGAACCGCCTCTTCGAGAAGTACATCAACCTGTACCCGTCGAACGAGCTGTCGAAGGGCCTCTACTTCCGCATCGCGTCGAACTACTCGTCGACCCTCGACCTGCAGAAGTCCATCCAGTACTACGAGCAGCTCGCCAAGCTGTTCCCGACCTACGTGGACGCGCCCGCCGCGCTCTTCAACGCGGCCTTCCTCCGCGTCGGTGTCGGCGACCACGCGGGCGCCGCGCGGGCCTACGAGAAGTACGCCTCGCTGACGCCCCCGCAGCCGGACGCCGAGCAGATCTACTGGCGCGCGGGGGAGCAGTGGGAGCTTGTCAGCGACGCCGAGGCGCTGACCTTCTACCAGAACTACCTGCGCAAGTTCCCGAGCTCGGACCCCAACCACGTGATCGAGGCCTGGCACCGCATCTCGAAGCTCTACGCCAAGAAGGGCGACACCCGGCGCTCGGCCGACGCGCTCAAGTCCCTGCAGCAGGCCTACCTGCAGAACGCCGGGGCGTCGCTCACGAGCCGCAGCCGCAGCCTCGCGGCGGAGATCGCGCTGAAGCAGGTGCTCGACCAGTACGAGACCTTCAAGCTGGTCAAGTGGACCAACAACGAGGCCAAGAACGTCGACATCCTGACGAAGCAGAAGCCGGAGGAGCTCAAGCGCCTCACGGACGCCGCGGTCCTGCTGATCCAGACGTACCAGGACTACGACACCGCCGCGGCCTCGCTCTACATCCAGGGCATGGCCTACTACGCGTACGCGGACATGGCCTACAACTGCCCGCCGCCGAAGGGCCTCACCGAGGACGAGCTGGTGATCTACCAGGACACCATCGCGCAGCAGTTCCAGATCCCGTCGGAAGACCGCGCGAAGGCGCGCCTCACCGCGGCGCTGGAGAAGGCGAAGACCGAGAAGCGGTGGTCCGACTGGAACAGCAAGATGCTGGCGGCGCTGAACGAGCGTGAGCCCACGAACTACCCGGCCGAGCGCAGGGAGAGCCGCGGCGCCGCGACGACCGGCGGCGTGGACTTCTCCGGGCCCATGTCGGCGCCCGCCGCGGAGAAGAAGTGATGCGCCCCGTGCTCCTCGCCGCGCTGCTTCTCGCGACGGGATGTCCGCCGAAGCAGCCGGCGTCGACCTCGCCGGTCGCCGCCACGCCGACGCCCCCGCCGGCCGCGCCCGCGGAGCCCGCGTGGACCGCCCCGCCGGCCG